>JAOBAU010000345.1 GCA_025463165.1 Acidobacteriota bacterium
GCGTTTTGATGTAATCGTTCTGCAGTTTCGAGACGCGCTCGTACTCCGCGCGGCTGATGGTCTTGTCCGAATGTTGTTCCGGCGTGTCGGTGGCGATGAAGGTGGAAAGCTTCGAGCGCGACACGACTTTCGTCGCGACGTTGACGTTGCCGAACTCCGTCTTCCGGCAGTTTGGCATCTCCACGGTATAAGCCCGGAGGTCTTCAGGAGACGGATTCCAGATCACCGACTTCGGTTCGACCGGAAGGGTCTTCGAGGGAGCCAGGATGTCAGTCATGGGAGGTCCTTTTTCGTGATTTTGCTGCGTCAGGGCGGCTCGCGATTCTACACTTGCGCGTCCAGGAGGTGAAGCATGCCCGAAACGCTCGCGGCGATATCGCTCGCGGTGCTCCGGAACCGTATCACGCGTGTGATGCCGGAGCAGATTCGCGCCGCGGTGGCGACGATGTCCGACGATCAGCTGTGGTGGCGTCCGAACGAAACGTCCAACTCCGTCGCCAACATCCTCATCCATCTCACCGGCTCGCTCAATCACTACCTGAACTTCTTCGTCGGGAAGATCGAGTACGAGCGCGATCGCGACGGCGAGTTCGCCGAGCGGCGCAACCTTCCGCGCGCGGAGCTACTCGCGTCGTTCGAGCAGATGATCGCGAATGCGGAGAAAACCCTGGACGCGCTGACGCCGGAGAGTCTGTCCGATCCGGCCGCCGATCCGCGCTACTCGCTGCTCGTCGAAGATCTGCTGGCCGTGGCGCTGCACATCTCCAATCACACCGGCCAGATCGTCTGGATCGCGAAAATGCTGCACGACGGCGCGCTCGACGACGTCTGGATTCGAAGCCACCAGCGCGAAGGTGCCTGGAAGCGAACGTGATCGATGACGGCTATTCAATCCGCCGCGCGGAGCGCCACGAGCTCGCGCGGCTGGAAGCGATCGAGCGCGCGGCCGCGAAACTCTTCCTGACGACGCGCTATGCGTCGCTCTCGGAGAAAGGAGAATCGCTGCCGGTGCAGTTCCTCGAAAAGCAGCAGGAGCAGGGACTGGTGTGGGTGGTGATCTGTGACGACGCACCAATCGGTTTCGCCGTCATTCATCACGCCATCGATGCGCAGCCGTTTCTCGAAGAGATGTCGATCGAGCCCGAGCACACCCGCCGCCGCCTCGGCGCTCGCCTGCTCGAAACCGTTTGCGATCACGCGCGCGGCAACGGCGCGCAGTACATCGCGCTGACGACGTTCGATGACGTGCCGTGGAACGCGCCGTTCTACGCAAGCCACGGCTTTCGCCGTTTGACCGACGCCGAACTTCCCGACGGTTTGCGCCGCCGCCTCGCACTCGAGCTCGAGCTCTATCCCGGAATCTCGCGCACCGCCATGCGCCGCGATCTCTGACATGCCGGTCAGCAGCGACTTTCGTGACTTCGTTCTCGAGCAACTGCGGCGTGTCGCGCCGGTGACGTCGCGCGCGATGTTCGGCGCCATCGGCCTCTACGCGAGCGGCATCTTCTTCGCGATCATCGATGACGACGTCGTTTACTTCAAAGCCGACGACGAGACGCGCGCAGACTTCATCGCCGCCGGCTCGAAAGCCTTCTCGCCGTACGGCGACGACAGGCATTCGATGCAGTACTACGAGCTGCCGGCCGACGTGCTCGAAGATGAGGAAGCGCTGACGAGCTGGATGCGAAAATCGCTCGACGCGGCGCGGCGGAAGACGGCGAAGAAGAGGAAACGATAGCGATGCGCGTGGCAGTGATCGGCGTCGGCGGTGTCGGCGGTTACTTTGGCGGACGGCTCGCCGCGAGCGGCGTCGACACGACGTTCATCGCGCGCGGCGCAACGCTCGAGGCACTTCGCACGCGCGGATTGCGCGTCGAGAGCGTCAACGGCGACTTCGTGATCGAACGCGTTCACGCGACCGACGAGCCGTCATCGATCGGCATCGTCGACGCGATCCTCATCGCGGTGAAAGCGTGGCAAATCCCGGAGGCCGCGGAAGCGATCCGCCCGATCGTCGGTCCGCACACGATCGTCGTCCCGCTCGAGAACGGCATGGAAGCGCCCGAGGAACTCTCGCGCGTGCTTTCCGCCGCGAACGTCCTCGGCGGCCTGTGCGGCATCGTCAGTTACATCGTCGAGCCGGGACACATTCGCCACGGCGGCACCGAGCCATTCGTGATGTTCGGACCTTCAAGTGCTGCCGCCGAGCGACTGCGCGAGCTGTTCATCGCCGCCGGCGTCAAAGCCGACATCCCGCCCGACATCAACCGGTCGATGTGGACGAAGTTTCTTTTCATCGCGCCGCTCAGCGGCATCGGCGCCGCCACACGCGTTCCCGCCGGCGTATGGCGAACGATTCCCGAAACGCGCGAGCTCGCGATACGAGCGATCGACGAACTGCTCGCCGTCGCGAAGGCGCGCGGCGTGACGCTCGCGGAAGACGCCGCCGCGCAGACCCTCGCCCGCTTCGATGCGCTGCCGCCCGACACCACGTCATCGCTGCAACGCGACGTGATGGAAGGGAAACCGAGCGAGCTCGACGCGCAACTCGGCGCGGTCGTACGGATGGCAGAGGCGGCGGGGATTGCGGTGCCGGTGTTCATGGCGTTGTACGCGGCGCTGTTGCCGCAGGAGCGTTTGGCGCGCTTGTCGCCAGGCCGCTCTTAGACAGCCACTTTCTCGACGAATGAATGTGGCGCCGGAACCGAGTCTCCGTTTTCGCGGAGGCTCTCGACATGCAGCTCGATCGCTTCGCGGATCAACTGCATCGCCTCGTCACGCGTCTCTCCGACGGCCACGCAGCCGGGAAGGATCGGGAACGTACGCGCCAAACGATGTCTCGCCTTCTTCAACGATGACGATGAATTCCATTAGTTCGCTCCCTCACCGCTTCTTCAAGCCGGCCTGCTTCCAGATACTGCCCAGCGTACCTGGAGGGAAACGTCTTTAACCTTCACCTCCTGCAGAGTATGCCTCGGCCACACGGGCTCGTCCACGTGTGATGACGTGACAAAGAACACCGCACTTCAGGCGCGGAGCGTGAAAGACTTCATCCGGATGAACCGCATCACCGCCATCCTCCTCGCGACACTCCTCGCCGCCTGCGCGACGATCCCGAACTCCGCGGAAGATCGGGCCGCCGCCGTACGCGCGGCGCTGCGCGATCTCGGCGGCGGTGAACGGATCACCACGCTCGTCGTTGGCGGGCCGAACAGCTACGCGGAGTTGCGCGTGGCGCTGCAGGGAAAGATCGCCGTCATCAGCGATGCGGACGTTCCGCGGTCAGATCGCGAGTCGCTGCCGGCCGGTTATGCGAAGCTGCAGTTGATCGACATCACCGGGAATCACGGCACGCTGAAGCTCCTCGTCGGACCGGTGCCGAAAGCGCAGGAGGGCGAGCTGCTGATGGCGTGCGGGACGACGTACACGTTCGCGCTCGACCGCACCGAAAGTGGCTGGAAGGCGACGGTTACCGGGGTCGCGGTCTGCTGATACGATGACCGCGGAATGACGGTATTGCCCTCGAACGACGATCAGAAATCGGCCACACTCGCCGAAGCGAAGCGCGTCCTCGAGGTCGAAGCGGCGGCGATTCTCGGGCTCATCGATCATCTCGACGGGACGTTCGTCGACGTCGTCGAGCTCATCAACTCGACCTCCGGCCGCGTCATCACGATGGGCCTCGGCAAGTCGGGCATCATCTGCAAGAAACTGAGCGCGACGTTCGCGTCGACCGGGACGCCATCCTTCTTCCTCCATCCGGCCGAAGCGATTCATGGCGACCTCGGCGTCATCGTCAGAGGGGACGTCGTGCTCGCCATCTCCAACTCCGGCGAGACCGAAGAGCTCGTTCGCCTGCTGCAGAGCATCAAACGGATCGGCGCGGAGATCGTCGCCATCACCGGCAATCCGCAATCGACGCTTGCACGCGGCGCCGACTTTCATCTCTCGGCCGCCATCTCCAGAGAAGCGTGTCCGCTCGGTCTTGCGCCAACTGCATCCACCACCGCGACGCTCGCTCTCGGCGACGCGCTGGCGATGGCGCTGCTGCAACGCAAAGGCTTCCGCGAGGAAGACTTCGCGTTCCTCCATCCCGGCGGAAAACTCGGCAAGCGCTTCCTCCGCGTTCGCGATCTGATGCACGCCGGCGAACAGGTGCCGCTCGTTCAGATGACCGCGTCGATGCACGACGTCATCTACGAGATGTCGAAGAAAGGCTTCGGCATCGCCGCCGTCGTCGACGAGAAGAACGAACTGCAGGGCGTCATCTCCGACGGCGATCTCCGTCGCATGCTGCAACGCGACGAAGCGCTGCTGAAGAAAACGGCCGCCGACTGCCTGAATCCGAATCCGACGACCATCTCCGGCAGCGAGCTCGCATCGGCGGCGCTGCAGCTGATGGAGCAGAAAAAGATCACGTCACTGTTCATTTGCGGTGACGCGAGCGTGGTCGAAGGTATCATCCACCTCCACGATCTCTGGGGACTCGAACTCTTCTGATGGCCGAAAACGTCGTACTCCGATACCGCGATGGACGCACCGAGCGCGCAACGCTCGATCCGATCGATCCGACCCGCGAAGTGCTCACCGTGAACAGCGAAGACGGCGGAACGAACGACGTTCCGTTCACCGCGCTGAAAGCGGTCTTCTATCCGCGCATTCATCCCGACGAGCCGCTCGAAGAAGCGACCGGCAGCATGCTGGCCGTCGAGTTCGCCGACGGCGAGGTCATCCGTGGCGTGGCGCTCTACAATCCCGAGCGCAACGGCTTCTTCCTTTATCCGACCGACCGGAGCAAAAACGATCGCATCTTTGTTGTGAACTCCGCGATTATGTCGATCGAAGTCGAACGGCTTCAGTAGCGCCCTCGCAGCGCAAGGCCGTTCTGCTCAAAAGGATCCTGATGCGAATCACCGCAATGCTGCTCACTCTCACGTTCGTCGCCGGCGTTGCCGCCGCGGGCGAGCTCGACAATGCCGTCAAAGCGATGTCGGGAAACGAAGCGCAGTTCACGCAGCACTTCACGCCGAAGGGTTTCAAGACCGCGCAGAGCGAAAGCGGCTCAGTCGTCTTCGGGACGCTGCCGCAGATGCGCTGGAGCTACGCAAAACCGGAACAGAAGCTCTTCGTCTTCGACGGCGCGAACTCCTGGTTCTACATCCCGGCTGACAAACAGGTGACGGTTGGACGGATCGATGATGCGCGCAAACGCGAGCTGCCGTTCCTGCTACTCGGCGACGTCGCAGCGCGCGGCAAATACTTCACGATGAAGGAAGCGCGTCGCGGCAACAGCGTCATCGCCACGCTGCAGCCGCGCGACGCGTCGGCGATGATCCGCAACATCGACATCACCATCGCGCCGTCGACGCATCTCATCACGCGGGTCGAGTACACCGATCGTGAAGGCAATCGCACCGCCTTCGATTTCAGCGGCTATCGCGGCGGTGCCGCGCGGCCCGATCTGTTTCGATTCACCCCGCCCGCCGGCGTGCAGGTCGTGAAAGCGCAGTAAGAGGAGCAGCCATGGCGCAGGAATTCTCGTTCGACGTCGTCTCGAAAACCGACATGCAGGAGGTCCAGAACGCCATTAACCAGGCGCAGAAGGAGCTCGCGCAGCGCTTCGATTTCAAAGGGAGCAAGAGCTCGATCGAACTGGCCGCGGAAGAGATCACGCTCGTCAGCGATGACGAATCGAAGCTCATCAGTGTGAAGGACATCGTCGAGACGAAGCTCGTCAAACGCGGCGTTTCGCTGAAAGCGATCGAGTATCAGAAGCTCGAGAACGCGTCGATGGGCACAGTCCGCCAGAAAGCGAAGATCGTGCAGGGCATCGAGATCGAGAAAGCGAAAGCGATCGTGAAAGCGATCAAAGACGCGAAGATCAAGGTGCAGGCGTCGATTCAGAGCGATCAGGTGCGCGTCACCGGCCGCGCCAAAGACGACCTGCAAAAAGCGATCTCCCTCGTGAAGGAAAAGGACTTCGGTATTCCTTTGCAGTTCACGAACTACCGCGGTTGAGGCAACTACCCTAATCGTTTATTCTTCGACCGTGACGGCCCCTCCAACCACCAGCACAACCGCATCGCGTTCCGAGCGTCTGCTGGAGCTGATCGCGCCGAAGCTGCAGGACGTCGAGGAAGAGCTCCGTCGCAATTTTCAGTCGAACATCCGGACGATCCACGACGTCGGTGAGCACATCCTGGCGGGCGGCGGAAAGCGGCTTCGTCCCGCGCTGCTGTTGCTCGTCTCGAAGATGCTCCGCTACGACGGCTATCGCGACGTCGTATACGGCGCGGTGATCGAGTTCATTCACACCGCGACGCTCGTCCACGACGACATCATCGATGAAGCGGCGCTGCGCCGCGGACGCACCTCGATCAACTACCGCTGGGGCAATCACCTCACCGTCCTCGTCGGCGATTATCTCTACACGCACTCGATGAACCTCGCGCTCGCCGAGGGGAATCTGGATGTGCTCAGGTTGCTGTCGAACGTGACGATTCGGATGATCGAAGGCGAGATCCTCGGGCTCGAAACGAATGGCCGCGCCGATCTGACGATCGACGACTACTTCGAGATCGTCGGACGCAAGACCGCGTCGCTCTTCGGCGCCTGCTGCCGGATTCCCGGATATCTCGTCGAGCTCCCCGACACATCATCAAAGGCGCTGTTCGATTACGGCTTCAACCTCGGCGTCTGCTTCCAGCTCATCGACGATCTCCTCGACTTCACCTCCAGCGAAGAGATCCTCGGCAAGCCGGCGCTGTCGGATTTGAAGGAAGGGAAAGTCACCCTGCCGCTGCTGCTCGCGCTGCCGCGCGCGACACCGGCCGAGCGCGACGCGATCACGCGCGTGGCGACGTCGAAGTCGTTCGACGGCATGAACCCGCAGCAGATTCTCGACATCGTCAACAAGTACGAGACGCTCGATGAGACGCGCGCCATCGCCCGCGACTACGCGAATCGCGCCCGCACCGCGCTCGAGCCGTTCGCCGATTCGCCGGCGAAGGAAGCGCTGGAGCTCGCGCTCGACTTCGTTCTCGAACGCGACCGGTAGGGATTTCTCCGCTCGCGACTCTCCTGAGTCATGAGCGACATCACCGGCATCGACACCTACCTCACGTGCACTTCCCAGCTGATTGCGTGCTTCAAGCAGAACGGCTACGGATTCATCGGGCGCTACTACTTCAACCTGACGAAGACGATCAAAGAGAAGTTCACGGCGTCGGAAGCGGCAGCGATCAGCGCGGCGGGACTCAGTTGCGTCGCCGTGTATGAGAACCAGTCGAACACCGCGCCGTACTTCACCGCGGCGAAGGGAACGACTGACGCGCAGGGAGCGCTCGCCCAGGCGCAGGCGCTCGGCCAGCCGGCGGGAAGCGCGATCTACTTCGCCGTCGATTGCGATCTGACCTCGCAGGAGATCAGCTCCGGCGTCATTCCGTACTTTCAGTCGGTGAATGCGGTGATCGGCAACGCGTACGGCATCGGCGTTTACGGCTCCGGCCTCACCTGCACGACGCTGCTTGATGGAAACCTGGCGACGTTCGCATGGCTGACCTGCTCGATGGGATTCGCCGGCTCAAAGTCGTTCACGCGCTGGAACATCAAACAGTCGAACGAGCAGACGATTTGCGGGATCGACGTCGATCCCGACGTGGCGACCGGCGACTTCGGGTCGTTCCGGATTTTATCCTGAGCGAAGCGAAGGATCTCCGGTGCTTCAGCCGCTCAGGTTGCGACGGCGCAACTCGTGGCAGATCAGCGGCTGACGGACCGGAGATCCTTCGCCGCTCCGCTCCTCAGGATGAACTGCAGAATCTACGACAGCATCTCCATGATCTCGGCCATGGCGGCGCGCGCGCGTGCGTGGATCTGCTCGCTGTCGCGCTCCGACGTCAGGCGGATCACTTTGTTGTACTGCTCGATCGCTTTGCCGTAGTCATTGAGGCAGCGGTGATAGATCTCACCTTTGCAGAGCTTCGCCTCGACGTTCATCGGGTCGAGCTCGAGGATCTTGTTGAGGAAGATGATCGCGGTGTCGAACTTCTTCTCTTCCATCGCCATCTTGTAGCGAAGACGATAGAGCGCGATCAGCTCGTTGTTCTTCGGATCGATCCACGCGCCGGGCAGGTACGTCAGCAGCGTGGAGATCAGCCGATTCCTGTTCGGCGGATTCGAGCGCTTGATTGGTATCCGCTGCTGCATCTCACACCCTCCCATCATCCGTTGCCGACTGCGTCGGCCTGCCATCACGTTCGAATTGCAACTTATCTTAGGTTCCATCGCGCCGGTCGTCAAGATGTTTACTAACATCATCTGCTACCATTTCTCGCATGCGCGTCGCCGTCTATCCCGGCTCGTTTGATCCGCTCACGAACGGTCACCTCGACATCATTCGCCGCGGCACGCATCTGTTCGATCGCATCGTCGTGGCGGTGCTGGAGAACGAAGGGAAGTCTCCCCTCTTCAGCGTCGCCGAACGGATGGAGCTGATCCATCGCTGCATCGCCGGCATGCCCGGCGTCGAAGTGCATTCGTTCACGGGACTGCTCGTCGACTTCATGATGCGCATGAACGCGAACGTCGTCGTGCGCGGCATTCGCGCCGTTTCCGATTACGAGTACGAGTTGCAGATGGCGCTGATGAATCGCGAGCTCAATCCCGGCGTCGAGACGATCTTCATGCTGCCCGCCGTCGAGTTCACGTACGTTTCGTCGCGGCTGGTGAAAGAGGTTTTCCGGCTTGGCGGCGACGTCGCTCGCCTGGTGCCGCCGCCCGTGCTCGAGTCGTTGCGCGCGCGGCTGCCGGTGGCAGTCGGCTCGCGCTGAGATCACTCGAAGCGCGGATCAAGCGCGTCGCGGAAGCGATCGCCGATCACGTTGAACGCGGCCACGGTCAGAAAGATCGCCAGCCCCGGGAAGACGACCATCCACCACGCGTAATCGATATTCTCCTCGGCGCTCGCGAGGATGCTTCCCCATGACGCGGTCGGCACCGACACGCCGACGCCGAGAAACGAGAGCGCCGATTCGGTGAGGATCGCGGCGGCGACGCCGAAGCTGGCGGCGACGAGCACCGGCGCGAACGCGTTCGGCAGCAGGTGGCGAAAGATGATCCGCACATCGCGCGCGCCGCTCGCTCGCGCCGCC
This sequence comes from Acidobacteriota bacterium, assembly GCA_025463165.1. Lineage (GTDB taxonomy): Bacteria > Acidobacteriota > Thermoanaerobaculia > Gp7-AA8 > Gp7-AA8 > JAOBAU01. The sequence continues at coordinate 9,153 of JAOBAU010000345.1, forward strand.
TGCGCGAATTCGAGCTCGCGAATTCGGAGGAACTCGCCGCGCACGAAACGCGCCTCAGTCGTCCACGACGTCAGGCCGAGCGCGATCATCAACGTCGTCATCGACGGTCGGAACAGCGCGACGATGCCGAGGACCAGGAAGAGGAACGGGAAACAGAGGACGATCTCGATGAGACGCGAAACGATCCAGTCGATCGCGCCGCCGTAGTAACCAGCGAGTGCGCCGAGCAGCGAGCCGACGATCAGCGAGATCAGCGTCGCCGTCAGTCCGATGGTCAGCGAAACGCGCGCGCCGTGAATCATCCGCGAGAGGATGTCGCGGCCGAGTTCGTCCGTGCCGAGACGATGGACGACGCTCGGCGGCTGCAGACGATCGACGAGCTGCGCGTCGTTCGGCGCGAACGGCACGAGCGCTTTCGTCCCGTTCGTTGCGATGAGCGGCGCGAAGAGCGCGATCAGCGACACGAGCGCGATGTAGATCAGCGCCGCGATGGCGAGCCTGCTGCGCCGAAAGCGGCGCCAGACGGGCGCGAAGAGATCGGTCCGCTTCATCGCGACGATTCCCCGAGGCGAATGCGCGGGTCGGCGAAGGCGTAGAGAACGTCGGCGGCCAGACCGGCGAGCAGCGTCACGATCGCGGTGGCAACGGAGAGCGCCATGATCATCGGATAGTCGCGGCCGAGAATCGATTCGAAGTAGAGATGGCCGATACCGTCCCACTGAAAGATCTGCTCGACGATCACACTGCCGGAGATCAGATACGGAACGGTGAGCCCGAGGAGCGTGATGATGGGAATGAGCGCGTTGCGAAACGCGTGACGCCACAGCACGACGCTGTTCCCCGCTCCTTTGGCACGCGCGGTGGTGATGAAGTCCTGGCGAATGACGTCCGTCGTCGCCGATCGCGAGAAGCGCGCGAAGATCGCCAGCTGCGAATACGTGAGCGTCGCCACCGGCAGAATCATGTGGCGGATGCGATCGATGACGCGGCCGGCCGTCGAGTAATCCAGGTAATCGTCGGACGTCATGCCGAACAGCGGCAGCCAGTTCAGCTTCACCGCGAAGAGCTTCATCATCAGCAGCGCCACCCAGAAACTCGGCAGCGAGTAGAGCAGAAAAAACGTGACCGCCGAGCCGCGATCGAAGAGCCGTCCCGGTTTGTTCGCGCTCCACAATCCAACCGGAATTCCGATCGCCGCCGCGACGAGAAACGCGAGCAGGTTCAGGAGAAACGTGTTCGGCAGTTTCTCCGCGATGCGATCGACGACCGGACGTCCATCGAGAATCGACGTACCGAAGTCGAGCGTGACCACGCCTTTCAGCCACCAGCCGTACTGCACGACCAGCGGGCGATCGAGATGATGCGCGCGGCGGATCGCTTCGAGTCCGGTGCGTGAAAGCGTCACACCGCCGGCGCGTCCGATGTAGAAGGAGATCGGATCGCCGGGCACGGAGTGGATGAGCGCGAAGACGACGACGGTGATGCCGAAGAAGGTCAGGACCGCGTACGCGATCCGGCGCGCAATGTACGACCTCATCGCGGCGGCGGTTGCTGTGCGATCCACCAGTCGAACTCGCCCGGATACCAGAGGAAGAGTCCGTAACCATTGCTCTCGCGCACGCCGCGCACGCGGCGAGTGCTCGCCCACTTCGACGACACCTGAATCGTCCAGGTGTAAGGCTGATCCTCCGCGAGCAACGCATGCAGCTCGCGATAGATCGCCTGCCGCTTGCCGTGATCGAGCTCGCGGCGTCCGGCTTCAATCAAACGATCGGCCTGCGGATTCGCGTAGTAGATGAAGTTCTGTCCGTGCGGCGGGATCTGCGACGAGTGAAAGATGTTGTACGGATCGGGATCGGGATCCTGGTCCCATCCGATGTACGCCGCCTGATAGTTGCCAGCCAGCACGCGCTGGATCAGCACCGAGGGATCGAGTGGAAGGACATTCAGCTGCACGCCGATCTTCTTCAGCTCCGACTGGAACAGCTGCGCGAAGATCATCGTCGGTCCGCTGCCGGCGATAACGAGCATCTCCAGCCGCAGCGGCTTCTTCGCTTTGTCGAGGATTCCGTCGCCGTCGGTGTCGAGCCAGCCGAGCGAGTTCAGAATCCGCCGCGCCTCCAGCGGATTGAACTCCACCACCGGCACCTCGGGGTTGTACGCCCACGAGTCCGGCGTGAACGGTCCCGTCATCGCACGCGCGGTGCCGTGATAGAGGTTGTTGATCAGCGACTTCAGATCGACGCACATCGAGAGCGCGCGGCGAACGCGCTTGTCGCCGACGATCGGATCGCGTCCGTTCCAGGGGATGTAGTTGTAGCTGAGCGTGTAGAAGCGGCGGAAGTCGAGCTTCTTCTTCAGCTGGACGTTGTTGCTCTCGTTCAGCCAGATGTCGGAGCTGACCGGCGTCTCATCGAGCTCGCCTTTCTGCAGTGCATTCCACGCCGTGGCGTTCTCGACCACCACTTTGAAGAGGACGGTTTTGATGTACGGCTTCCTCGTCCAGTAGTCGTCGCGACGCTCGAGCAGGATCTCTTTGCCGGGGACGCGGCGCACCATTCGATACGGACCGCTGCCGATCGCCTGCGAGACGAAGTCATTCCGGAAGTCGCCCTTCGAGTAGACGTGTTCCGGCACGATCAGCAACTCGTTGAAGCGCGAGAGTTGCGACGCGAAGACCTCTTTGAAACCGATGGCGACCGTGTGATCGTCGACCGCTCTTGTCGTGGCGAGGTCGAGTTGCTCGAAGCCGCCGGCGATCTGCGGCGCTTCCGTTTTCGGATCGACGAGCTTGTGCAGCGTGAAGATGACGTCGCTGGCGCGCAGCGGCACGCCATCGGAGAAGGTCGCCTTCGGACTGAGATGGAACGTGTAGAGCTTGCCGTCCGGCGAGATCTCCCACTTTTCGGCGAGCCCCGCGGTCGGCTGCAGATTCGCGTCGATGTAGATGAGCGGACTGAAGATGTAGTTCTCGACGAGCCGGTCGTAACGGCTCGTGGCGAGGACGGGATTGAGCGTCGAGACGTCGGTCTCGAGACGCCGCAGCAGCGTCCCGCCCTCCTGCGGCGTGTTCTCGTCGACCGCCGTATCCGCGGCCGCCCGCTGCACCGGATGTTCCTTTCCTGGCGCACAGGCGAGCGCCAGGAGAAGGATGAACGGTGAGAGGGACCGCTTCACTGCCGCAAGTCTATCAGGGTAACGTGACCGACTCCGTGGCGACGTTGTAGAAGGCGTCGGTGGCGCGGACGATCACGAATTTTCCCTCGACCGCGCTGTGGCGAATGCGATACGTCTCGTCGCCGGAGTCGGCGATGCCGTCGGCCGGCGTCAGCCGCAGCCACTTCTGCGCGTCAGCGGAGTATTCGACTTTGCCGACGGTCGAGAGCTTGTCGCTCACGCGCACGACGACGTCCTCGCCCTGATTCGAGAAGCTGATCACCGGCGCGGTGTTGTCGATCTGGAACTCGAGTCCTTCTTTCGTATCGCTGAGCGCGCCATCCGGATTGTCGCCGCCGTCAGTGGCGACGAGTCGCAGCTGATAGATGCCGTCGGGAAGCTGCGACGTGTCGAAGTTGAGCGAGCTCTCGTCGAGGTTGTCGCGCAGGCGAAGCCATTTCTCGCTCCCCTTCCGGCGGAAGGAAAGCGCGTAGCGGATGGAGTCGCCGTTGTCGTCGTGTCCGCGCCAGCTGATCGTTCGGTAGCCTTTGCGGAAGACTTTCTTTCCCTGCTCGTTCTTGTCGCGCGGCGTGTCGAGGCTCGAGAAGATTCCGTACTCATCCGGATTCGTCGCTTCGACGACCTGCGGCGACGCCGGATAGCTGCCGGTGATGTAGACGACTGCCGGATCCTGCACCGAGACGCTGTCGATGACCGGCGCGACGTTGCGATTCACGAACGCGACCGTGACGTCGTCGATGATCGTGTCAGCCGACGGCTTCGGCAGCGTGACGCGCCACTGGAGATAGCGTCCCGCCGGCGCGTCGATCGAACCATCGGCCGCGGCAACCGGCGCGCTCCACGGACTCCACGTCGCGTCAGGCGTACGCGTGTTGCCGGAGCGAAAGGCGATGGCAACGCGGCCCTCGGAGACCTGACGACCGTCGATATGAAAGTGACCGAAGCGCGAGAAGCGCTCGACGTCTTTGGCGACGCTGCGGAACTCCGCCTTCGCGTTCGGCGTGCTCTCCAGCCGATAAACGGCTCCGCTGTTCGTCGTCGTTACAACCGTCTGTCCGCCTTCGTTGGAGATGGAAACGATCTGCTTTTCCGGAACGGCGGCGAGTAATGAAACCTCACCTTCCTTCATCGAATAGATGCGGCCCTGTGGCCCGGTGGAGAGGAGGATCGTGCCGTTCGGACCGCCGGCGATGGCGTAAACCATCTCGCGATCGAACTTCCGCGCGATCTCGACGAAGCCGTCCTGATTGATCTTATAGATCTCGCCGCTGCCGGCCTGCGAGGTGTTCGCCGAGTCATCGAAGGAGAAGCTGACTTCGACCGACGGCGCGGCGTCTTCTTTCTTCGCGTCGCCTGCGGAACTGGTCGTCGTGGTCGCGGCCGTCTTCGCCGCCGCTTTCGCGGGAACGCTCGATGGCAAGGTGTTGCTGACCGCGGCCGCCCAGCCGACGTTGTTCGCGTCGACGTAGATCGCGGAAATCTCGTTCAGCGCCGAGTCGTACAACGCATGCGCCGAGCCGTCCGCGCGCACTTCATAGATGCGTCCTTTCGCCGAACCGCCAGCGAGCAGCGTGCCGTCGCGCCGCGATGCAAGCGAACGGATGTGCGTTTCAGGCGAGTCGAACCAGACCTTCCCTTCGCCCTTCGTGTTCACGCGGAAGAGCTTTCCGTCGACGCCGGTGCCGATCGCGAGATCGCCGTTGTCGAGAAAGGTCAGCGCCCAGATATACGCCTGCTTCGGATCGAAGAAGACCGTCGCCTTCCCGCTCTCGCCATCAACGCGATAGATCTTCCCGTTCGGCGACGTCCCGACGTAGAGCGCGCCATCGCGATACGCGACCGCATAAATCTCCGGCTCCGGCGCCGTGTAAATCGCCTTCAGGTCGGTCCCGCGCAGCCGATAAACCTTGCCGTCGTTCCCGGTCCCGAAGAACCGATCGCCATTCGGCGCCGAAACCTGCGCCAGCACGAATGGATCGGTGAAGGAAGCAAGCTTCTTCAGCGAAGGACCCGCCGTCAGCTCCCCGTTGGAAGTAACAGCAAACCCCTCAAGCTCCCCGCCCAGGAAATCCTCGACGGTACGAACGCGCCAGAATTGGGGTGCCACAGCGAAGAGAGGGGTTGTAAAGAGGCAGATCAGTAGCGCGGCACGGATGCGCATTAACACCTTCCGAGTCCTGAGTCCTGAGTCCTGAGTCCTGAGTGCTCGACGACGTACGCGGACGCGAAGCGTTACTCAGGACTCAGGACTCAGGACTCAGGACTTTTTTCTTAGATTTGCGGACGTATGTCC
>JAOBAU010000389.1 GCA_025463165.1 Acidobacteriota bacterium
GCCGTCTCCACATCGCCCACGCGCTCGTGAACACATTGCAGGACATCGACGTCCGCTGGAAGCCGATGAGCGGCTTCAATACGTTGTCGCTGCCCGGCACCGATCACGCCGGCATCGCCACCCAAAGCGTGGTCGAACGTGAACTGAAAAAAGAAGGCAAGAACCGCCGCGACATGGGCCGCGAAGAGTTCGTCAAGCGCGTGTGGGAGTGGAAGGAATCGTACGGCCACCAGATCATCGATCAGCTCAAGCGCCTCGGCGCTTCTGCCGACTGGACGCGCCTCCGCTTCACGCTCGATGAAGGTCTCTCGCGCGCCGTGCGCCACGTCTTCGTCACGCTCTACAACGATGGACTGATCTATCGCAGCCTGGCGATGGTGAACTGGTGCCCGCATTGCCGCACCGCCATCTCCGACGTCGAGGTCGAGTTCCACGAGCGCAACAGCCGGCTCTACAACATTGATTATCCGGTCGCAGGTTCCGATCGAAAGCTGACCGTCGCCACGACGCGTCCCGAAACGATGCTCGGCGATACCGGCGTCGCTGTGCATCCCGACGACGAGCGCTACAAAGATCTCATCGGGCTGGAAGTGATTCTGCCGATCGTCAACCGCCGCATTCCGATTGTCGGCGACGCGATCCTCGTCGATCCCGCGTTCGGCACCGGCGTCGTCAAAGTGACGCCCGCGCACGATCGCAACGATTACGAAGCGGGACTGCGCAACAACCTCGCGCAACTCCAGGTCATCGCCGATGACGGACGGATGAACGCCGCCGCCGGCGCGGAGTACGAAGGGCTCGATCGCTTCGAAGCGCGCAAACGCGTCATCGAAAAAATCGAGGAGCTCGGCGCGCTCGCAGGCTCGAAGGAGTACACGCATTCGGTCGGCGTGCACGGCAAGTGCGACACCGTCATCGAGCCGATGATCTCGCGGCAGTGGTTCGTGAAAATCGAGCCGCTCGCAAAGCCGGCCATCGACGTCGTGCGCGATGGCACGATTCAAATCATTCCGCAGACGTGGGAATCGACGTACTTCAACTGGATGGAGAACATCCACGACTGGACGATCTCGCGGCAGCTCTGGTGGGGACATCGCATCCCGGCGTTCTACTGCGCGAACGAGCACATCATCGTCAGCGAAACCGATCCGTCGTCTTGTCCCGAATGCAACTCGACGGACATCCGCCAGGAGACCGACGTGCTCGACACGTGGTTCTCTTCCGCGCTCTGGCCGTTCTCGACGATGGGCTGGCCGGAGGACACTCCGGACTACAAAACGTTCTATCCGACCGACACGCTGATCACCGGATTCGACATCCTTTTTTTCTGGGTGGCGCGGATGATCATGCTGGGTCTTCGCTTCACCGGCAAAGCGCCGTTCAGCTACGTCTTCCTCAACGGTCTCGTGCGCGACGAGCATGGCCAGAAGATGTCGAAGACGAAAGGGAACGTCATCGATCCGCTCGACGTGATCGACGAGTTCGGCGCCGACGCCGTCCGCTTCACGCTCGCCATCTTTGCGTCGGGCCGCGACATTCCGCTGGCGCGCAGCCGCATGCAGGGTTACTCCGCATTCGCGAACAAAATCTGGAACGCGGCGCGCTTCGCGATGATGCACATCGACGTCGACCTGAAGTCGGCCGGCTCGATCGATCGCGATTCATTGCGCATCGTCGAGCGCTGGATTCTGTCGCGCCTCAACGAGACGACGTCGACCGTCAACAAGGCACTCTCCGCGTTCCGTTTCGACGAGGCATCGAACGCGATCTATCACTTCTTCTGGCACGAGTTCTGTGACTGGTACATCGAGATGTCGAAGCCGGTGCTGCTCGGCAAACACGGCACCGACGACGACCGGCGCAAAGCGAAACGCGTCATGCTCGAAGTGCTCGATCGCTCGCTGCGGCTGTTGCATCCGTTCATGCCGTTCATCACCGAAGAGATCTGGCAGAAGCTCGGCGGCGTGGAGCCATCGATCATGGTCGCGCCGTACCCGATCGCGGAAGAAGTGCTCGAAGATTCGGAAGCGGAACGGATCATCGACGCGGTGACGGCGATGATCTCGACGGTGCGCAACGTCCGCGCCGAGCGCGGCTTCGCGCCGAAGGATCGCTTCAAGCTTTACGTGAATGCGACCGGACGCGATGAGAAGTTCTTCTCCGATTACGCGTATTTGCTGACCGAGCTCGCGCGACTCGACGCCGTCATCCTGAACAGCGAGCCGCCCGCCGGCGCGCATCACGACGTGGTGGCCGGCTTCACCATCTCGATCGAGTTCCCGCCGAAAGAGATCACGAAGGAGCAGCTCGAGAAGACGCAGCGCGAGATCGAGAAAGCACGCAAAGAGCTCGGCGTCCTCGACGCGCAACTCGGCAACGAACAGTTCGTGAGCAATGCGCCGCCGGCGGTTGTCGAACAGGCGCGCTCGCGCAAAGCGGAGCTGACCGCGCGCATCGAGAAATTGCAGCAGAACGCCGGATGATCGATACGAAAATTCTGACTCGCCTTCGGACCATCGAGTCGCTCGCGGTGATCCCGCGCGTGGCGTCGACGAACCTCGTGGCGCGCCGCGTCGTGAACGAATGCATCGACAACGAGCTGTCGCTGCCGCAGGCGATGATCGTGGCCGGCGAACAGTTCGCGGGACGCGGACGCAACGCGCGCTTCTGGTCGTCGCCGGCAGGCAAAGGCATCTACGCGACGACGCTGCACACGCGCTCCGTCGCCGAGCTGCCGGTCGTACCGCTGGAGATGGCGAACATCCTCGCCAGCTATCTGCGCGAAGTCTTCTCCATCGATGCGCGCATCAAATGGCCGAACGACATCCTCGTCGGCAATCGCAAGATCGCCGGCATCCTGATCGAAGCGCGCGTGCAGGACGACCGCGCGTATCTGCTCATCGGCATCGGTGTGAACGTCGAGCCGGTGCAAGACGACAGCCGGCCGAACGCGATCGCGATCACCGAAGCATCGCCCCGCAATTTCAGCGGCATCGAAGACGCGACCGAAGCATTCGTCGAGCATATGGACGAGCGGCTCGCGCATCCGTTCGAGCGCGAGCGCGTGCTCGCGGAGTGGCGAGCGCTGTCCGTTCACAAGACCGGCGATCGCATCACGTGTGTGCTCGGCGATCGCACCGTGAGCGGCTTCTGGAGCGGCATCGACGATGACGGCCGCGCGCTGTTGCGCAGCGGCTCGGAAGTGATCGCGGTCAGCGCCGGCGACCTGATGATCGCGTAACGGGTTACCCTGTCGTTCGAAAATGGCGTCCGCCCATCTCCTCGTCGTCGACGTCGGCAACACGAACGTCGTCCTTGGTCTCTACCGCGGCGAACAGCTCGTCAGCTCGTGGCGTCTCGCCACCGCGCGCGAACGGACGTCGGATGAATACGGGATCCTCGCGAAGCAACTGATCGGCGCAACGGTGCTCGAAGGAGCGGTCGTCGCATCGGTCGTGCCGCCGCTCAACTTTTCGGTCTCGTCGATGATTCGCAAGTACTTCAACATCGAGCCGATCTTCGTCGAGCCGGGAGTAAAGACCGGCATCGCCATTCATGTCGACAATCCGCAGGAAGTCGGCGCCGATCGCATCGTGAATTGCGTCGCCGCGCACGCGGCGTACGGCGGACCATCGATCATCGTCGACTTCGGAACCGCGACGACGTTCGACGTCGTCACCGCCGATGCCGAATACGTCGGCGGCGTCATCGCACCTGGCCTGAACATCTCCGCGGAAGCGCTCTTCGCACGCGCCGCACGACTACCTCGCGTCGATATCCGCAGACCGCCGACCGTCATCGGCACGAACACCGTCGTCAATATGCAGTCGGGGATTTATTACGGTTACATCGGGCTCGTCGACGGCATCCTCGCGCGGATGAAACAGGAAGTGAAAGGCATCGGTCACGTCGTCGCGACCGGCGGACTCGCGGCGCTGCTCGCGGAAGAGAGCGAGCACATCGACTCCGTCGATGAAGACCTGACGCTGAAGGGATTGAAGATCATCTACGAGCGCAATCGCGCGCCGCGTCGCGGACGGCGGAGCGCGTCACCTTGAACGCGGCGAAAGCAACGCTCGCGCTGCTCTTCCTCACGACCTCTCTCTTCGCCGGCTCGCAGGTCGTCGTGCAACACGCGGCGCTTTCCACCGCATCGCCGCAGGCGACGCAAATCGGCCTGACCGTTTTGAAAAGCGGCGGCAACGCGATCGACGCCGCGGTCGCGGTTTCATTCGCGCTCGCGGTCGCGCATCCGCAGGCCGGCAATCTCGGCGGCGGCGGCTTCCTCGTTTATTACGACGCGAAAACGAAAGGGATCTGGACGCTCGATTTTCGCGAGACCGCGCCGGCCGCATCGAAGCGCGACATGTTCGTGAGTCGCGACGGCACGATCAGCGTGAAGAGCCGCACCGGTCCGCTCGCCGCCGCGATTCCCGGCACGATCGCCGGCATGAGCGAAGCGCACGATCGCTTCGGCAAACAGGCGTGGAAAGATCTCCTCGCGCCGGCCGCGCAACTCGCGCGCAACGGCATCAAAGTCGATCAGACGCTGACGTCCGATCTCGCACTGGTCGAAGCGCAGCGCAACATCTCGCAGTTCCAGTCGACCGAATCGATCTTCTATCCGCACGAACACAAACCGCTCGCACTCGGAGCCACGCTCGTCCAGCGCGACCTCGGTCTGCTGCTCGAGCGGCTCGCCATCAAAGGCGCTGAAGATTTCTACGACGGCGAGCTCTCCGAACGATTCGTCGAAGCAGTTCGTGGCGCCGGCGGCGTGATGTCGTTGCGCGATCTGCGCGAATACAAACCGGTCTGGCGCGCACCGATGAGCATCACCTTTCGCAACTATCAGATCTACACGACCGCGCCGCCGTCGTCGGGCGGACTCGTCATCGGCGAAGTGCTGAACATCCTCAACGGTTTCGACCTGACGAAAACCGGCGCCGACACGCCGGCGACGATTCATCTCCTCGCCGAAGCGGAACGCCGTGCCTACATCGATCGCAACAAGTACCTCGGCGATCCATCGGCGGAACGCGTTCCGTATCGCGAGCTGCTTTCGGAAGAGCGCGCGAAATTGTGGCGCGCGTCGATCAACGCGACACACTCCACCGCGACGGCGTCACTCGCAGAACCAGGCGGAGTACCGACCGACAGCACGCACACAACGCACTTCACGATCGTCGACGCGGAAGGAAACATCGCTTCAGTCACGACGACGCTCAGCGACAATTTCGGCAGCGGCTTCGTCGTCCCCGGAATGGGATTTCTGCTCAACAACTCGATGCACGACTTCACGCTCGCGCCCGGAAAAACGGATGCGACCGGCGCACGCCAGCCGAACGCAAACACGATCGAAGGCGGCAAGCGCCCGGCGTCGGAGATGACGCCGACGATCGTGATGAAAGACGGCGTGCCGCTGCTCGCACTCGGCACGCGCGGCGGCGCGGCGATTCCGACGACGGTGCTGCAGGTCTTCCTCAACGTTGCGCTGTTCGGCCGTTCGCTGCCCGATGCGATCGCGGCGCCTCGCTATCACCATCAGGCGTGGCCCGAAGAGATCTTCGCGGAAAGCGGACGCGCGCCGGCCGCGACCATCAACGCACTCGCCGCGATGGGACACGGCGTCAAAGAAGGTGATTCGATCGGTGACGTACACGCGGTGATGATTGAGAAAGGGAAGATCACCGCGGTTGCCGATCCGCGCGCCGGCGGCGCGGCGGGAGGCTACTGATGGACGCTCACGAACTGAAGATTGAAGCGGCGCGCGTAGCACTCGGAGAAGTGCGCAGCGGTATGACGCTCGGTCTCGGCACCGGCACGACGTCGGTCGAATTCGTGAAGCTCCTCGGCGCGGCGTTGCGCGATCGAACGCTGCGCGATATCCGTTGTACCTGCACGTCGAACAGCACCGAAGAGCTCGCGCGATCGCTCGGCGTACCGCTGTTTGAGCTCGCGGAGATTGCGCCGCTCGATCTCGCGGTCGATGGCGCCGACGAAATCGACGCGCGGCTGCGACTCATCAAAGGACGCGGCGGCGCGCTGCTCCGCGAGAAGATCGTCGAGCAGCAGGCGAAACGATTCATCGTCATCGCCGACGAAACGAAGATCGTGGAGAAGCTCGGCGCCGGAACGCTGCCGATCGAAGTCACACCGTTCGCGCGCGAAGTGCTCGAGCGCCGTTTCACGGAGCTGGGTTTCGCGCCGGTGATGCGCATGCGCGACGGAGCGCCGCGCGTGACCGACGAAGGGAATCGCATTCTCGATGTGCGCGTGCCTGGCGATCGCGACATCGCGGAGGTGGTCGCCAGCATTCGCGAACACGCGGGCGTGGTGGAGACTGGATTTTTTTCGAATGAAGCGACGGAAGCGATTATCGCGAGCGCGAATGGCGTGCGCCGGATGACGCGCTGATCTACTCCGTCGCTTCCGTCTTCCGCACCGTCACGTCGAATCGCCACTCGCCATCTTTCCAGTAGAACGCGACCAGCGACGCGTACGGCTTGTTCAGTTCCTTGTTCTTCTTCGTCTCGAACATCGGATAGAGCGCCGTCGGCTGATCGTAGTGCCATATCAGTTCGGCATGGCCGACGGTGGGCTCATTCGGATGACGAATGAAGTTGCGGATGCCGTCGTACGTTTTTACGGCGATGCGTCCGCGATAAGCGGGACCGCGCATGCTCGGTGCGGTGCCGAGGAGCGGAAAACCTTTCGCGGTCGCTTTGGCGACGTATGACGTCGTCCCGTCTTTGCTGATGTCGGTGATCGTGATCAGCCCGGCCGCTTCGAGATTGTGGAAGGTCTTCAACGATTTCTCATCGAAATCATCCTTCGGATACTTCGCGTTCCACCAGACCTTCTGCGGTACCTCGGCGTAGATCGGTTCCGCGCGAAACTGGAAAGGCTTGATGATCTCTTCCGCCTTCGCGGCGGTGAGCGCCTCCGGCTTGCGACAGGCGGCGACGGCGAAAAGCAGCGCCAGCAGCGCTCGCCTCGCCGTTCCTCTCTGCAGGGGTGAGAATCCTTGACTCGACTTGCTGCGCATGTTATCCCCCCGTGGCTCGCTGCGCCGCGCGGGACGCCATTATCGCGAGAAAAGCGAATTGATCGACAGAACCCTCGACGCCCTTGCCCGTTTTTGTCTCCGCCGGCCGAAACAGATCATCTGGATCTCGGTGCTTTTCGGCGTGCTCGCGCTGGTTGCGGGCTCGCGACTGTCGTTCGATCCCGATCTGCTGAATCTCATCCCGCAGAACAACAAGCAGGTCAACGAATTCAGGAAAGTACTGCGCGACCAGGGGACGATCGACTACCACATCGTCGCGATGGAAATGCCGAAAGGCCGCGACGTGCACGATTACGACGCGCTGATCACGAGCGTGGCCGAGGGATATCGGAAGAACCCGCACATCGAAGATGTGACGTACAAGTTCCCGAACCCGCTCGACTTCGTCGACATCGTGCTGCCGCGCGCGCTGCTCTTCCTCACGCCGGCGGAACTGAATGACGTCGCCGCACGGCTCACCGACGACGGCATTCGCGAAGCGGTGGCGCGCGATCGTGCGCTGCTGCAGACGCCGCAGTCGATCGCGCTGAAGACGCTCATTCAGTACGACCCGTTCAATCTCGCGCCGGTCTTCCTGAAGAAGTTCTCGTCGGCAGGCGGCGGATTCAAGCTCGACACTTCGAGCGGCTATTACCTGTCGAGCGATCACACCACGCTCCTGATTCTCGTCAAGCCGAAACGTCCTGCGCAGGATGTGCCATTCGCGAAAGAGCTCCTCGCCGACGCATCGCTGATCGAAGGAAACGCGCTGAAAGATTTTCAGAAGACGGCGCCGCCGGGGATGCCGATGCCGGAAATCGCGCACACCGGTGGTTATCAGATCGCGGTCGGTGATGCGGACCTCATCAAACAGGATGTGATCGCGAACGTCATCGGTACGTTCGTCGGCGTCCTTGCGCTCTTCCTCTATGCGTTCCGTCGTCCCGCATCGATCGGCTACGCGGCCGCGCCGCTCGCGCTCGGATTGATCATGACCTTCGGCGCGGCCGGTCTCGTGTACGGCCAGCTGTCATCCGCGAGCGCCGGATTCGCCGCGCTCCTCGCCGGACTCGGCATCGACTTCATCACCGTCATGTACGGCCGCTACGTCGATGAGCGCAATCGCGGCACCGACGTCGCGCACGCCGTGCGAACGGTGATGCGCAAAACCGTTCCGGGCGTCTTCATCGCCGCGATCACCACCGCTGCAACGTTCTACGCATTTCTTGCCACCGACTTCCGCGGCATGACACAGCTCGGCTTCCTGACCGGCACCGGAATCCTGCTCTTCCTCGTTTGCGTCCTCTTCCTGCTGCCGGCGCTGATCGTGGCCGGCGAACGTCGTCAGAAAGCGCGCGCGCCGAAGCTCTATCTGCATTCGTTCGGCGCCGGAAAACTGATCGACATCTCGATCAAACGTCCCGTGCTCACGATCGCGATCTGGGCGATCTTCGTCGTCATCTGCGGCGGTCTCGCAACGCGGCTCCGCTTCAGCGACAACATCCAGGATCTTCGCGCGAAAGGAAATCCGGGCGTCGTCGGACAGGAGAAGCTGACGAAGAAATTCGGGCAGTCGTTCGACGCGATGATGTACGTCGTCGAAGGGAAGACGATGGACGAAGCGATCGCGAAGACCGCCGCCGCATCGCACGATCTCGATCCGCTCGTCAAAGATCACACCATCGCGTCGTATCAGTCGATCTCGACGTTCATTCCGGCGCGCGCCGCGCAGCAGGCGGTCATCGATGAGCTGCAGCGCGGGCGCAACGATCGCTTCAATCCCGAGCGCATTCGTGCGACGTTTCGCGCCGCGCTGCTCGCCAACGACTTTCGTCCGGAAGTGTTCGATCGCTACATGGAGCTCTTCACGCAGGCGCTCACGCCGACGGAGCCGGTCACGCTGGCGAACATTCACAACGACGAGATCACGAAGCTGACGTCGCGGTTCGTGAAGCAGAACAACGGCGGCTGGATGTCGGTGATCTACGTCTATCCGGTCGGCGGGAAGTGGCCGCGCGAAGTACCGCCGCAACTTCTCGCAACCGCCGATCGTCACCCGGGCGACATCATCACCGGCGTGAATCTCGTCAGCGGCACGCTGCGTCAGATCGTGCGCGCCGATGCGGTGCGCTCCACGATCATCGGCTTCATCGCGGTCGCGACGCTGATGCTGATCAGCTTCCGCAACGTGAAGGTCACGCTGTTGACGTTCGTACCGTTCGTCGCCGGCGCGGCCGGCATGCTCGGGCTGATGGCCGCGTTCAATCTCGAGTTCAACTTCATGAACATCTTCGTCGGACTGATGATCATCGGCGTCGCCACCGATTACGCGATCTACATGCTGGAGCGTTACCTCGAAGATCCGAAACGCTTCGCGACGACAGCGCACGAGACCGGCAAGGCGATCATCATGGCGGCGCTCACGGCGATCGTCGGCTACGGCTCGTTCGCGATCTCCCACTACCCCGGCCTTCGATCGATCGGCTATGCTTCGACTTTCGGCATTGGCCTCAGCGGCCTTGCCGCTGTGACACTTCTGCCCGCGATTCTGGTAAGGATGAAAGCTGAATGAATGACGTGACGACCACGATTCCCGCCGCGATTCGCGAGCATGTCGTACGCGGAAGTGCCGCGATGAACGTGCTGCTCATCGCCGGCGCGAGCTGCCTGATTGCGCTCGCCGCACAGATCGCGATTCCGGTTCCGTTCTCGCCCGTGCCGCTGACGATGCAGCCGATTGCCGTGCTGATGATCGGCGCGGTGCTCGGCTCATGGCGCGGCGCCGCGGCCGCGTCGCTCTATCTGCTCGAAGGATTCGCCGGTGCGCCGGTCTTCGCGCAGGGACACGGCGGCGCCGCATGGCTGATCGGTCCGACGGCCGGCTACCTGTGGTCGTATCCCGCCGCGGCGTGGGTCGCCGGCTGGTTCTCGCAGCACGGCTGGGGCTCGACGCGACTGCGCGCAATCTGCGGCATGCTCGCCGCGCTCGGCGTGATCTACGCCGGCGGCTGGTCGTGGCTCGCAGGATTCATGGGGATCAAAGCCGCGTTCTTCGCCGGCGTCGCAAAGTACGTCGTTCCCGACATCCTCAAGATCGCACTCGCCGCGGCGTTTCTGCCCGAGGTCGAGAAGCTGATCGCCCGCACCGGCGAGTAAAGTCAAAACAGGGGGTCAGGTCTGGAAGTTTAACTTTAGTCGGCAGTACCGACAGGAGCGTACGGCTCACTAAAGTTAAACTTCCAGACCTGACCCCCTGTTTTCTACCCCGCCTGGGGGACTGGCACTTCGCCACCGATTGCGGCCGGTTCCGGCTCGGCGAGCGGCTTCGATTCTCTTCCCGCGCGTTCCGTCGTCTTCTGTTCCGCGGCGTTGCGGTCGAGCAGCGCGATCTTCAGCACATCTTCGACGTGCTCGACGAAGTAGAACTGCATGTCGCGCTTGATCGGCTCGGGGACGTCGACGAGATCACGCTCGTTCAGCTTCGGCAGAATCACCGTATTGATCTTCGCGGCGCGCGCGGCGAGGACCTTTTCCTTCACGCCGCCGATCGGCAGGACATCGCCGCGCAGCGTGACTTCGCCGGTCATCGCAACATTGCGCTTGATCGGCTTGCCGGTCAGCACCGAGATGATCGCGGTCGTGATGGTGATACCGGCCGACGGTCCGTCTTTCGGAATCGCGCCCGCCGGTACGTGAATGTGAATGTCGTGCGTCTCAAAGTAGTCGGGCGGGATGCCCTGCTCGTCGGCGTGCGCACGCGCATACGTGAGCGCCGCCTGCGCCGACTCTTTCATCACATCGCCGAGCTGGCCGGTGAGTGACAGCTTTCCTTTGCCGCGCACCGCGGTCGCTTCGATGAAGAGGATGTCGCCGCCGACCGCGGTCCACGCCAGTCCGGTCGCGACTCCGACCTGATCGCGCTCGAGCAACTCTTCGGCGAAGTGCTTCATCGCGCCGAGGTACTTGTCGATGTTCGCGTCGGTGATGCGGTACTGCTCCTGTGTTTTCCCGTCGGCGACCTGCACCGCGATCTTGCGGCAGATCGTGCCGATCTCGCGCTCGAGATTGCGCAGTCCCGCTTCCTTCGTGTAGCCGGTGATCACCTTCATGATGCCGGAGTCGGTCCAGACCACCGGCGTCTCTTTGATCCCGTTCTCTTCCATCTGCTTCGGGATGATGTGCTGCTTGGCGATCATCAGCTTCTCTTCGTCGGTGTAACCGGAGAGGCGGATGACTTCCATCCGATCGAGGAAAGCCGGCTGAATCGTGTCGAGGACGTTCGCCGTCACGATGAACATGACGTTCGACAGGTCGTACGGCACGCCGAGGTAGTGATCGCGGAATGAGTAGTTCTGTTCGGGGTCGAGCACCTCGAGCAGCGCCGACGACGGATCGCCGCGATAGTCGGCGCCGATCTTGTCGACTTCGTCGAGCATGAATACGGGGTTCGAGGTCTGGGCCTGGTTGATGCCCTGGATGATGCGGCCGGGGAGGGCACCGACGTAGGTGCGGCGA
>JAOBAU010000394.1 GCA_025463165.1 Acidobacteriota bacterium
ACCGACTGCTGATGATCGAACTTCTCACGCTGCGCGCGATAGAGAAGCGGCAGCAGGAGTTTCTCAAGGTCGGCCGGATTGAGCGGCTCGCTCTTGATGGCGACGAGTTTTCCCTGTACGCGAACGAGCGGCGGCCGCATCGGTTTCAGATGGAGATCGGACGCCTTCTGCTGCGCCATGTAGACAAGCAGGTCGTTGAGTGAGAAGGCGAGAGATTCCGCCGCGGGCGGCGGCGTGGTCGGCTGGACCGTCATTGCAGCGCGGATTATAGCGGGAGGCATCGCGACGTTGGTGCGCGGAGTCACACTCCGGCGCGCTGGTAGGGAAATCCGCGCAATCGGCACTCCTCATAAGAGACGCAATGACGATCCACTTGCTGAATGCGATCGCCACGATCGCATCGATCGCCGGCTTCATCGGCTGGATCTGGCAGCAGTCGAATCACAAAGGAACACCGCTGACGCGCTGGAGCACGTTCGTCGTCAGCGTGCTGCTGCTGATTGTCGCGGGCATGGGGCTTTCGCGCTTCGCCATGTCGCCGCCGGCTCAGGTTGCCGCGGAAGGACACGCGGAGCTGACGGCAACAGCGCCACCGGTCACGGCGACGACATCGATCGCCGCACCAGCGATCGCCGCACCATCGCCCGCGCTGGTCCCGCACCGCGACATCGAGCGGAAGCGGGCCGAGACGATCTCAATCGTTGACGAGCAGGGCAAAGAACTGACGTGGCTCGAAACCGCTGCAAGGGACGCCCTCGGTGAGCGCATCGCACGTGTGTCAGCGTCCGGCGCCGTCGCGAAGCAGACATCCGAACCCGACGCAGAAATGCAGGGACTGATCACCACGACTTTGCGGGTTCATCTCGTGCTGATTTCGACGTCGTCGGGGACAATCGTGCACGAACTGAACACCGAGGTTCGCGGCGGCGGCTTCACTGAATCGGCGGCTGAGCTGCAGGCGATGCGGCGCGCCGCTGAAGCGATCAGAAGCGATCTCGCGGCCGCGAAGCTTCAGCACGTTACGGCGTGGCCGGGACAATACCGCGCAGCGTCATACGCCACTCCTCGTGCACGAGCGTGAACGTCGTCCCATCGCCACCCGGCCGCAACGGACGAAACATCAGTCGAACGCGGATGCGCGTCTGCGGGAGGAGGTTGAAGAATGTGTAGTCGTCCGCGCAGTTCCATCGCTCGCCGTTTTCATCGAGCAGATACGGAGAGCTGAATCGGTAGCTGCCGCCTCGCTCCGTCATCGTTTCGAGCCCGAGAGTCAGCGAGATGATGTCGCCCTTCCGCTCTGCCTTGTCGACGACGACCTTTACCTCGGAACCTGACCAGCTCGGACCAGCCGCGCCTTTCGCCGCGGACGCCTTCGCAGCTGGCGCCTTCCGCTCCGGCGTCGCCATCGGCGTCGACATGATCTTCTTCACGTCGTCGTCTTTCGTGATCTTCGTCTGCGCGGCGCCGAAGATCTTTCCGGTCGTCGTGTCGATGAGACGGCAGTTGATGCCGACGAACGACTGCAGATCGGTGATGCTGCCGGTCACGATGGCATCGACGCCGGCGACGCGTCCGATCTCCTTCGCGGTCTGCGGATCGACGGCGCCGCTCTGCTGTGTCTTCAGCTCACCGAGAACCTTGTCGAGCAGCTGGCGCTCGACGATCTCGAAGTTCCCCATCTGAAAGAGATTCGTCACCAGCTCTTCGGCGAGATACGTGCCGAGCACGGTCGTCTGTCCGTCGAGCTCGCGGAACGGCAGCACAGCGATCTTCTGCTTCTGCTGCTTTGCAACGCCGGCGCTGATCTGCGTCGCGAGCTCCTTCACGCCATCGCCAAGCGTCTTCTGCGCGACCGCGGGAAAAGCGAGCAGACAACCGACGAGGACCAGGATCGCTGTGAGTTTCATTTCGCTTCGTTCTCCACCTGAGGAGTGACAGAGCGCACCGATTCCCTACCCGCGTTCAGCGCCGCATGATCGAGTCGAGAATCATCAGAAACGCTTCCTGCTGTTTCGGCTCGGTCTTGTTGATGACGGCGATCGTTTCGCCGATGCGGAACCGCTCATGCAGCACATCGGAGGAATGCGACGACGTCACGATGATGCGGCGGGGCGACAATCCCTTTTGCCGCGCGTAGTCGACGAACTTCTTCCCGTCCATGCCCGGCATCTCGAGGTCGACGATCAGCAGATCGATACTGGCGTCGATCTTCGGCAGCGCGTCGTATGGATGACTGTACGTCTCGACCTGCGCGCTGTCGGCGTAGCGATCGAGCATGAAGTTCGACCAGAGGTCGCAGTAAGCGGGGGAATCGTCGACGATGACGACCCGCTTCGCTCGCGATGGGACGGGGGTGCTCATCGCTTCCGCTTGCGCGACTTCGTTCCCGGCAGCGCGGCCACTTCGCGGAGGTCGTACTTCACGACGCCGCCGACCGCGGTGGCGGCGACGCGTCCGTGCAACGTCTCACCGACGAACGGCGAGTTCGAGGCTTTCGAGCGGAAGGTGTTCGTCACCTGGAACGGCGTCTCGACGTCGATGAGCGTCACGTCGCCGAACGCGCCCGTTGCGAGCGTGCCGCCGCCGAGGTTGAAGATGCGCGCGGGACCGCACGACATCAGATCGATGAGACGCGCGAGATCGATCATTTTCTCGCGCACGAGCCGGTCGTAACAGACAGCGAACGCGGTCTCCAGTCCGATCACGCCGAACGGTGCGAGATCGAACTCGACGTTCTTCTCATCGAAGTGATGCGGCGCGTGATCGGTAGCGATCGCGTCGATGGTTCCGTCGGCGATCGCATCGATGATTGCGTCGCGATGCTCCTTCGAGCGGAGCGGCGGATTCATCTTCAGGTAGGTCGAGAATGACTGCACCGAATCGTCGCCGAGGGCGATGTGATGCGGCGTCACTTCGCACGTCACCTTCACGCCCTGCGCGCGCGCGGTGCGTACGGCGTCGGCGGCGCCGGCGGTAGAGAGATGCGCGATGTGGAGATGTGCGCCGGTGATGCGGGCGAGAATCACGTCGCGCGCGACCATCGTCTCTTCCGAAGCGGCCGGCATGCCGCCCATGCCGAGGAGGGTCGAGTAGTAGCCCTCGTGCATCACGCCGCCTTCGACGAGGTTCGCGTCTTCTTCGTGTGCGATGACCGGAATGCCAAGCATCGAGCAGTACTCGAGTGCGCGACGCATCAGCTGCGCGTTGTAGACAGGCTTGCCGTCGTCGCTGACGCCGACGCAGCCGGCGGCGCGCAGATCGGCGATCTCCGCGAGCGCTTCACCCGCGAGTCCCTTGCTGACGGCGCCGATCGGATAGACGCGGCACGCACCGTGGCGCGCCGCCTCCGCGATCATCATCTCCGTCACGGCGCGCTCGTCGTTTGGCGGCATCGTGTTGGCCATCGCGCAGACGGCCGTGTAACCGCCGGCCACTGCCGCGCGCGTGCCGGTCGCGATCGTCTCTTTGTGCTCGTGTCCCGGCTCGCGCAGATGGGTGTGCAGATCGATGAAGCCGGGCGTGACGATGAGGCCCGTGGCATCGAGCACCTCGGCGCTGCTGGTCAACTTCTTGTCGACTTTGGCGATGACGCCGCCTTCGATGAGGATGTCGAGCTTCGCGTCGATTCCCTGCGAGGGATCGATGACGCGGCCGTTCTTGATCAGTAAGTTCATAAATCAGTGCTGAGTGCTGAGTGCTGAGTGCTGAGTCGGGAAACGATACGCGGCTCGCGCATTTTGACTGAGCACTCAGCACTCAGCACTCTGCACCTTTGTTTCTCGGTTTTCATCATTCCGCCATGTGCGCGCCGCCGAGCAGATAGAGCACCGCCATCCGCACGGCGACGCCGTTCGTCACCTGCTCGAGGATCACCGAGTACGGACCGTCGGCGACGTCGGACGCGATCTCGACGCCGCGGTTCATCGGGCCGGGATGCATCACCATGACGCCCTCTTTCGCGCGGCGCAGCCGTTCGGGCGTCAGTCCGAAGGTGTTGTAGTACTCGCGCAGCGACGGGAACGAAAGCTTCCCCTGCCGTTCGAGTTGCACGCGCAACATCATGATCACGTCGGCGCCTTCGATCGCTTCGTTGAGCGAGTTGACGACGCGGACGCCCATCCGCTCGATCTGCACCGGCATCAGCGACGGCGGTCCGGCCAGCGTGACGTTCGCTTTCATTTTCGTCAGCAGATGAATGTTCGAGCGGACGACGCGCGAGTGGGAGATGTCGCCGATGATCGAGACGTTCACGCCCTGCAACCGGCCGAGCTTCTCGCGAATCGTGAAGGCATCAAGGAGCGCCTGCGTCGGATGTTCGTGCGCGCCGTCGCCGGCGTTGATGATCGAGGCCGGCAGCCGATCGGCGAGCATCTTCGGCGCGCCGGGATGTTTGTGGCGGATGACGATCATATCGGGCGCCATCGCCATCAGGTTCTGCGCGGTGTCGATCAGCGTCTCGCCTTTCTCTACCGCGGAGCCGGAAGCGGAGAAGCTGAGCGTGTCGGCGGAGAGACGTTTCTCAGCGATCTCGAACGACACGCGCGTGCGCGTCGACGCTTCCATGAAGAGATTGATGACGAGCTGACCGCGGAGCGCGGGTACCTTCTTGACAGGACGCTCGCTGACTTCTTTGAAGCCCTCGGCCGTGTCGAGAATGAGGGTGATCTCTTCGGGAGAAAGCGGCTCGATGCCGAGGAGATCTTTCGAGCGAAGTGCGGAAGTCTGCGTTCGCACTATTTCTCCATAATCAGAACTTCGTCCTCGCCATCCGTCTCTTCGAGTTTCACCTTGATCACTTCCTCGGCATCGGTCGGCACAGTCTTGCCGATGACGTCCGCGTGAATCGGCAGCTCGCGGTGACCGCGGTCGACGAGCACGGCGAGCATCACCGCTTTCGGCCGGCCGAAGTCGATCAGGGCATCGAGCGCCGCGCGGACGGTGCGACCGGTGTAGAGCACGTCGTCGACGAGCACGACGACCTTGTCGTCGATCGGCTCCGGAAGCTTGGTCGGCTTCACGACCGGCTGCGGCGCGATGGTGGTGAGATCGTCGCGATAGAGAGTGATGTCGATGATGCCGAACGGAACCGGCAGACCTTCCATCTGCTCGATCTCTTTGGCGATGCGCTCGCCGATCGGCACGCCGCGGCTGCGAATGCCGACGATCATCAGGTCATCAGTACCGCGATTTTTCTCGACGATCTCGATGGCCATACGACGGATGGCGCGAGCCATTCGCGCGCTGTCCAGAAGACGTTTTTTGATGTTCATTTCGGGCGCGAACAATAGCATGAGAGGCGGGCATGAGGGATGGGGTATGAGGCATGAGTCGCTCCGCGTCGGCCAGCCTTTACTCATGCCTCATGCCTCATGCCTCATACCCCGGACTCACCCTCCCGCCAAAAATCCAATCCTCCGTATGCCGGGACCGGTTTCCCGAACAAAAACCGACCCACCGGCCGGTCGCGGGGTTGACCCTGTTCAGTTATTTGCGATTATGGACGGGAATCGCGCGGCATCGCGATGAAATATGGGATAACACCATAATATGGGCTTGGAAGTGTCTCTGTGTGCAGGGGTTACGGTTATGGTCCTATGTTCCAAAATAGGGTGAATTCGAGCACATTTCTCGTTGACTCTCCCCTCTCGATCCATACAATACCGCCTCACCAGAACCGATCCGCAGCACGAAGTCGCCAGATCAGGAGCAAGCATGGATAGCCGCTATTCAACAATCATCTTTGTCCCGCACGCTCGGGCCAAATTCCGGAAGTTGAAGGTGTCACACCGCCTGCTCTTCTCCATCGTGTCCGTCGTCACCTCGTCCCTCTGTCTGTCGACGTTCTTCTCGTTCCAGTACTTCACCTCGCTCTCGCAGACGCACGAGCTTTCGAAACTGAAGCGCGAAAACAAGGAACTTCAGGTCGCCAACGAGCAGTTCAGCAAGTCGGTCGAGTCGCTTCGCACCCAGCTCCACTCCGTTGAAGACAAGACGCGCAAGCTGGCCATCATCGCCGGCATCGGCGCGACGCTCGACGAGACCGCGCAGGGCGGCGTCGGTGGTCTCCGCCCCGCCGAAGATTCCGGCAATCCGTATCGTGACGACGTCGACAAGATGTCGTTCCGCTCGCACCGCCTCGAAAAAGATCTCTCGGTGCTCGAGCAGAAGTTCGTCGCGCAGTCGCAGCTCCTCTCCTCGACTCCTTCCATCGCGCCCGTGCGCGGCATCCTCACTGACGGCTTCGGCGGCCGCTCCGATCCGTTCACCGGCGAGCCGGGCACGCACAACGCCGTCGATATCTCCTCCGCCGTCGGTCAGGCGGTTCGCGCTCCCGCTGACGGCATCGTCGTCAAAGCGGAGTGGGCGAACGGCTACGGCAATGTGATCTACATCTCGCACGGCTACGGCTACTCGACGCGCTACGGTCATCTCAGCGGTTACGCCGTCCGTCCCGGACAGCGCATCAAGCGCGGCGATGTCCTTGGCTACGTCGGTTCGACCGGCCGCTCCACCGGACCGCACCTCCACTACGAGGTCCGCCTGAACAACAATCCGGTCAACCCGCTCGAGTACATCCTCAACGCGTTCTGATTACGTCTCGCACTCGATGAGTGTCCAGGCCGCCAGCGATGGCGGCCTTTCGCTTTCTGCGCGCCAGGCACGCGAGCAGCACCGCGTCGCGGCATGAAACGGACGCTCATCGCGCTGCTCCTCGCCTCCGCCGCACTCCCCGCGCATGCACAGTCAAAGTTCAACCTCGGCCTCGGCGTCGGCACGCTCGGCGGCTCGGTGAGTGCGTCGTATCGCGCGAGCTCCGGCATCGGCCTGCGCGCCGTCTACAACGACGGCCGCTACACGCGGAACTTCACCCAGCGCGACATCAACTTCGACGCGACCGTGAAACTCGAATCGTTCGGCGGGATTCTCGATATCTATCCGACCGGCCGCGCCTTTCGCATCAGTGCCGGCGCGCTCTCGAATCGCAATCGCGCCGATGGCATCACGACCGAGAACAACGTCGTGATCATCAATGGCGTTCGTTATCCGGCGGCGCTGGTCGGATTCCTGACCGCGCAGGCGAAGGTGAACAAGACCACGCCGTACGCCGGCTTCGGCTGGGCGTCGAACGCGAGCAAGGTCGGCCTCACGTTCGACGTCGGCGCCGTCTATCACGGTGCGCCGAAGCTTTCCGTGCAGGCGCATCCGACCATTCCCGCGCTCGTTCCGGCGAGCTTTTACACCGATCTGGAAGCGGAGCGCGCCCAAACCGAGCAGGAGATCAGTAAATATAAATGGCATCCCGTCGTGCAACTCGGAATTACATTCAATTTCTGAGGTCTCCATCATCATGAAGACGATTGCGCACGCCGTTGCTCTCGCCGTGCTGGCCGCCACGCTCCACGCCGATTGCACGCCGCAATTCCGGACTACCGCTCAGTCGTTCGGTACGGGACTCGTCACCGGCGCCGCGCGCCTCGCGGACATCAACGGCGATGGCCACCTCGACGTGCTGATCACGAACAACAGCATCCCCAATCCATCCGACGCGCAGGTCTGGGTGCTGACGGGACGCGGCGACGGCACATTCAACGAGGCTCAGAAGTTCGCGACCGGACCTTCTCCGTATGCAGCCGTCCCGGCCGATCTGAACGGCGACGGAGTGATCGACGTCGTCACGCCGCTCGGCGGCGCCGGCAACAGCGGCGTCTCCATCCTCCTCGGCAAGGGCGACGGCACGTTCGGCGCGCCATCGCGCTACACGTTCGGCGACGGCACCGGTTACGCGGAGCTCGTCGATCTGAATCACGACGGCGCGCGCGACATCCTGACGACGAGCTACTACAGCGGCGAGCTGTTCGTGCTGCTGAACCGCGGCGACGGCACGTTCGGGACGCCGCGCGCGTTCAGGCAGACCGAATCCGCGGAAGCGATGGCCACCGCCGATTTCGATGGCGACGGAAACATCGACGCGGTCACCGGTCACTGGTACTGCAACTGTCTCGAGCTCTTTCACGGCCGCGGCGACGGGACGTTCGATGCGCCGGTGCGACTCGAAGTCGGACCGAACAGCTTCTCCGTCGTCGCTGCCGACTTCGATCGCGACGGCGACGTCGACATCGCGGCCGTCAACGATCTCGATTCCACGCTGTCGATCCTGATCAACCATGGACACGGCACGTTCGCGCAGCAGGAGCGCTACGGAACGGAAGATTTCGCCGAAGGAGCGAACGTCGCCGACTTCACCGGCGACGGCATTCTCGACATCGCCGTCGGCAACAGCATCTCGCACAGCGTTTCGATCTTCGTCGGCCGCGGCGACGGCACCTTCGCGCGCACCGCGCCGTTCGCGGGGGGCTTCAATGCCTACCTGATGGACGCCGGCGATCTGAATCACGACGGCAAACTCGATCTCGCGATCGCCAACGCGGGCGGGCTGGCGATTGCGCTGAACGAGACGGCGGAGTGTTCGCCGGACAAGCCGCGGCGGCGGCGCGTCGGTCACTAGAACAGACGACGACCGACCATTCCCTGCTCGTCCGGCTCGTTGGTCAGCAGCCAGCCGACGACGTCGCCGGGCACGAAGGTCTGCGCCGGATAGCCTTTCACGTCGAGCGCGGCCGAGCCGTAGCGCTCGACATCCGGCTTGGTGATGTCGCGCAGCCGTTCCTGCCAGAGCTCGAAGTTCTCGATCCGCAGATCGACCCAG
Organism: Acidobacteriota bacterium; assembly: GCA_025463165.1. Classification (GTDB taxonomy): domain Bacteria; phylum Acidobacteriota; class Thermoanaerobaculia; order Gp7-AA8; family Gp7-AA8; genus JAOBAU01. The sequence goes on from JAOBAU010000394.1 coordinate 8,708, forward strand.
CCGCTGCGCGCGAAACGCTCAATCGACTCCGCATCGAGCGGCACCACGGTGCCGTCGGGTGGCGCCGGCGGGATGCTCACTCGCGGACCGCGCGTCAGCGTCTGCTTTCCATCGCGCGAGCGCAGCATCGGCACACCGATCGTCACGATCTGGCTGACTATGCGCGGATTCGCGGCGAGATACGTCTCCACTTTTTCCTGCAGCGATGCGGGTGAGATCGCGCGAATCGCGTCAATGTCATCCGTGCCGGCGGCGCCGAGAATCAGATGCGCTTCGGCGAGCAGCTTCGAGAGCTTTGGCGGCCCGAGGTGACCGATGGCGATGGATGGGAGTACTTCATCGCGCTTCTCGTTTTCGAGACGCTGCATGGCGCGGATGGCGTGCTCGCGCAACACGCCCGCGCGATAACTCGGCTCGGTGATCGCGCCGTCGATCGCCGCGAGGACGTCGCGTCCGGTTGACGCGTTGAGGATCTCGAGGACGACGGTGCGCGCGACCTCTTCCGGCGTCACGTACTCCATCTGTCGCGGATAGGTGATCGCCTGAAACTCGCCGATCGAGAAGAACCCGTTCTCGCCGGTGTCGGCGCCGATGATCTCGAGCGGCACGTCGCGATCTTCAAAACGTCCGTATGACGCCGCATCGCGAAGCTGCAGCGATGCGCCGACCGCTTCCTCGCGCGCGCTGACGAGATACGCAGGCGTCCGTTCGCCGCGCAGCGCGATGTGGCGCTTGCCGACGCGCTTGAAGCCGATCATCGCGCCCGGCTTCACTTCCTTGATGATCGCGCCCTGTTTGTCTTCGGCCGCCGGCGTGCGCGCGAGCAGAAACAGCAAGCCTGTGTGCGCGAAGCCGATGGCCGATTTCGACAGGAGCTGCAGCGACGGTTTGTCTTCGCTGTGCGTGTACGGAATGTTGATCCCCATCCCGCCGGTGCCGGTTGTGCCGACCTTCACGTAGATCCGCGCGTTGCTCTGTTCGAGCGCGCGGTGCAGGAAGAGGATGTGCCGCGCGATCTGCGGAATACCCTGCGAGATCAGCAGCTCGCGCACGGTGTTGAGCAGTTCCGGCAGCTTCGCGAGCTTGCCGCCGTCATCGGAGCGTTCGATGGCGCGCAGCAGCGCGTAGGTTTTCTCGGCGACTTTGAATTCGTCCTGATAGCTGATCGCGGTCGCGGTGTTGATGCAGTCGACGATGACGTCAGGACGATGCTCTTCCATCAGGCGATGCAGCGCCGACTTCGAGTAGTCGGCGTCGCGCGCGAAGATCTCGTGGAACAGCTCGTCGTACGCCACTTCATCGCCGACGATGTCGGCGCGGCGGCGGCCCTGCAACGACTGCGGAATGAAGATGTCGCCGGCTGCGCCGACGAGCTCCACGCCTTCGATCTCGCTCTGCAGGAATTCGATCGCTTCGCGGACTTCTTCTTCGCGCAGCGATGCGATGACGATGCGCTTCGGATGCAGCTCGCGGGCGGCTTCGCGCGCAACCTGCAGACCGACCATGCCGGCGCCGCCGAGGATGAGGAGCGTGTGCGACGAGCTACTCGTCAACGTTTTCCTCTTCGCCCTTCGCCAGTCCCCAGCGCTCGGTAATCCGCTCGTGCGTCAGCCAGCGCTCGCAATCGAGCGCCGCCTGGCAGCCGCTGCCGGCCGCGGTGATCGCCTGACGGTAGATGTGATCCACGACGTCGCCGCAGGCGAAGACGCCTTCGATGTTGGTGATCGTCGAGTGGCGATGCGGAAGCATGACGTAGCCGCGCGGATCGAGATCGAGCTGCCCGGCGTATGCCTTCGTGTTCGGCGTGTGGCCGATGGCGACGAAGAGTCCCTGCGCCGCCATTTCGGCGACCTCGCCGCTGACGAGGTTCTTCACCTTCAGCGCGGTGACGCCGCCTTCTTTCGTGCCGATCACTTCTTCGACGGCGCTGTTGAAGACGAACTCGATCTTCGGATTGTTGCGCGCGCGGTCCTGCATGATCTTCGAGGCGCGCAGCTCTTCGCGGCGATGAATGACCGTGACCTTGCTGGCAAATTTCGTGAGGAAGGTCGCTTCTTCCATCGCCGAGTCGCCGCCGCCGACGACGACGATCTCTTTGTTCTTGAAGAAGAATCCATCGCAGGTCGCGCAGTACGAAACGCCGAAACCCTGCAGCGCTTTTTCGGTCGGCAGACCGATGGTCATCGCGGAAGCGCCTGCGGCGATGATCACGGCGTCGGCGACGTAGACGCGCTGGTCGGTCGTGATCTCGAACGGATGCTTGCTGAAGTCGACGTTCTCGACCTGCTCCATCCGGAAGATCGCGCCGAAGCGCTCCGCCTGCTGGCGCATCAGGTCCATCAGCTTCGGCCCGAGGATTCCTTCGGGGAAGCCGGGATAGTTCTCGACGTCGGTGGTGATGGTGAGCTGCCCGCCGGGCTGCATCCCTTCGAGAACGAGCGGGATGAGATTGGCGCGAGAGAGATAGATCGCGGCGGTGCATCCGGCCGGGCCGGAGCCGATCACGACAATTTTAAATTCAGAGGTACGTTCCATGGCGGGCGCATTGTAGCAACGTGGAGGAGCGGGGGAAGTTCGGCGACGGGGCCGTCTCAGTGATCAGGAGGACGCCCATGCCGGAACAACTTTCGGAACAGATCGCGGCGCTCACTGCGAAGGTCGAATCGAAAGGCAGGTGGGAGCGTTTGCTCGCGATCTCCCAGACCGCGATCGTGGCGCTCACGGCCGTCGCGAGCGGTGTCTGGATCGCCGTCACTTACGTGATGGACAAGCATGAGAAGTCGACGAGCGAGCCGAAGGTCGAAATTCACACGACCTGCACCGACCTCGGCATTCGCGGCTCGCTCCGGTTCGTGCGCGCGACGTTCACCGTCGACAACAAGGGCGCCAATTGCGCATACATCATCAGCTCCGCGTATACGGTGCGTGCGGTCTCGCTGGCGGCGCGTTCTTCTCAACCACCTCTGCCGCCGCACCCGGAAGATGACTGGAACGGCAGTTTCGCAGGCGAGTCGGAAACGGTGACGCTCGCGTCCGGACAACTCTTCGCGAAAGGGCATTGGTTCGAACCGGGCGAAGCGAACACGCGAAGCGTCGTCGTCGAATTGCCGGCCGACAAATTCGACGTTGTACGCGTCGACGCGTGGGCGGGACATTCGCGTTATCGCGACGTGCCGCTCAAGGCGGTGTGGCGTCGCGAAAACGGCGCGCTCGCGGCGAAGATGTCGATCCTGCGCGACGGGGTTGAAACGGCGTACGACGGTGCGGCGCGGGAAGAAATTCGAACGACGTACGCGGTCCGCCGAAATGAAGCCGCCACCGACCTGCCGCTCTGGTCCGCGCCTACAACGTCATCTGCTGCGGCGGTTTCGCCAGCGCCGCGATGAACGGTTCGCCGAGCAGTTTCTTCTGCCACTCGCGCATCGCCGGAATCGCGTCGAGCTGCGCGACGTCGGTCGGCTGAATCGCTGCCACCGCGGTGAGCACGTGGCGCGGTGCGAGGACGGCCACATCAATCTTCAGTTCGGCGGCGACGCGGTCGCGCACTTTCTTCAGGCGGTCGACGCGTGCTTCGAGCGCTTTGTCGCGGATCCATGACTTCGGCTCGCCGCGCTCGGGCAGCTGCTCTTCCGGCAGCTCGAGTGCGCTGCGAACGAGCTTCACAATCTCGCCGCCGTAACGTCCGTGATGGAAACGCGACAGCGACTTCACGCGCGACAGTTCATCGCGCGAGCGCGGCTGCTCTTTTCCGAGCTCGAGGATCACGTCGTTGCCGATGATCTTGAACGGCGGACGGTCGGCAGCGCGCGCAAGCTCATCGCGCCAGTTGTAGAGCGAGCGAATGACGCCGAGGCCGCGGCGATCGTACGCACCGATCCCCTTCAATCGCCGGAACGGCTCCGGCTCGTCCTCTTCCTTTTCGCGATAGCGGACCGCTTCCAGACGGCCGAACTCTTCGAGCGCCCACGGCCAGCGGCCGAGCACTTCGAGCTCGTCTTTGAGGATGTCGCGCAGCTTGATGAGATGGCGCGTATCGGTCGCGGCGTAATCGAGCATGTCGGGACGCAGCGGCCGCATCGCCCAGTCGGCGCGCTGATTCGCTTTGTTGAGCTTCAAGCCGAAGTGGCGATCGAGGAGCGCCGCCAGGCCGAATGCTTCGTAGCCGAGGATTTGCGCGGAGATCATCGTGTCGATCAGATTCGTGATCGTGAAACCGAAATCGCGATTGAGGATGCGCACGTCGTAATCGCCGCCGTGAAAAATCTTCACGATCGACGGATTCGCGAGCACTTCGCCGAACTTCGCGAGATCGATCTTCGCCAGCGGATCGATGACGAAGTCTTCGTGCGGAATCGAGATCTGCACCAGGCAAACCTTGTCGAAATACGAGTGCAGCGAATCGGCCTCGGTATCGATCGCGACCACCGGCTCGGCGGCGACGCGCGCCATCGTCCGGTCGAAATCTTCCTGTGTATCGACCCAGATCATCGGATGGCGTGCTCCGCGAGTCCGATCGACGTCAGCTTGTCGTTGTATGCGCCGCGATTGAATTCCGGCAGCTCCGTCAGTGCGCTCACCCCTGCATCATCGCCCGAGATCGCCAGCAACAGCGCAAGGTCCTCGGCGGCCGGAACTTTTACGGTGCGATCGCGAAACTCCGCCGGAACGCCGGCCGCGACCATCCGTCCATAGAGAGCGTTGCTGGCCACGAGGACGTGAACGCGCAGCTCGCCGTCAGGATCGGAGAACCAGAGCGGGATCAGATCGAGCTCTTCCGTGCGATCGAGCTCGTCGCGGTCGACGCGGAAGCCGCGATTCGCGCCCATCATCGCCACCTGGCTCTTCTGTTGCGGTCCCATCACGGCCAGCACATCGATGGAACCTGCATCGGCAATGCCGCCGAGCCACGCGGAACGGGCGGCGGCGCCGACAAATGCGAAGTCGAGCCGGAGCTTGCCGAGGAGCTCGGCGACCGCTTCGATGGCACGCGCGTAATGCGCGCTGGCGCGAATGGGCTGCACGCCGCGCATTGTAGCCGCCCGCGCCGGATACAATTCACTTCGGTGAACCCTCTCCTCGACGTCATCTCCCGCCATTGGGGCTATTCGACATTCCGTCCACTGCAGGAAGAAGCGATGAACGCATCGCTCTCCGGCCGCGACAGTCTGGTGGTCATGCCGACCGGCGGCGGCAAATCTCTCTGCTATCAGGTTCCGGCGCTGCTGAAGCACGACATCACGATCGTCGTTTCGCCGCTGATCTCGCTGATGAAAGATCAGGTCGACGGACTGCGCGAATGCGGCGTTGACGCGGCGCAGCTGAACAGCTCGCAGGATTCGTCGGAGCATCGCAAAGTCGAGAAGGCGATGCTCGACGGCAAACTGAAGCTGCTGTTCGTTTCGCCCGAACGTCTGGCGATGCCCGGCTTTCGCCAGCTGCTGCAACGCGCCGGAGCGAAGACCTTCGCGATCGATGAAGCGCATTGCATCAGCCACTGGGGACACGACTTTCGCCCTGAGTACAGGCAGCTTCGCGAGCTGCGGCGGATTTTCCCCGACGCGTCAATTCATGCGTATACGGCGACGGCGACGCAGCAGGTTCGACGCGACATCGCCGAGCAGTTATCGTTGTCTGATCCGCTGCTGCTCGTCGGCGATTTCGATCGCCCGAACCTCACCTATCGCGTGCTGCCGCGACGCGATGAAGTGCTGCAGGTGATGGAAGTCATCGAGCGACACAAGAACGAAGCGGGGATCATCTACTGCATCCGGCGGCGCGACGTCGATTCACTTTCGGCGGAGCTCCGCAAGCGCGGCGTGAACGCGCTCGCGTATCACGCCGGCATGACGCAGAACGAGCGCCGCAGCGCGCAGGAAAAGTTCGCGCAGGAGAAGTGCGACGTCGTCGTGGCGACGGTCGCGTTCGGCATGGGCATCGATCGTTCGAACGTCCGATACGTCATTCATCTGGCGATGCCGAAGTCGATCGAACACTACCAGCAGGAGACTGGCCGCGCCGGACGCGACGGGCTCGAAGCGGAGTGCGTGCTGCTTTATTCAGGCGCCGACGTCGTGTTGTGGAAGTCGATGCTCAATCGCGACACGGAAGAGATCGAGCCCGATCCGGCGCACGTCCAGGCGTCGGTGCGGCATCTCAACGACATGGATCGGTATTGCGCGGGGACGGTCTGCCGTCACAAATCGCTGGTCGAATATTTCGGCCAGAAGTACATGGCGGAAAACTGCGGCGCGTGCGATCTCTGTCTCGGTGATACCGAAGATGTGCCGGACGCGCTCGTCGTCGCGCAGAAGATTCTGTCGTGCGTCTATCGCGTCGGTCAGGCGTTCGGCGTCGCGCACGTGACGTCGGTGCTGCGCGGCGAAGACACCGAGAAGGTTCGCGAGCGCGGACACAATCGGCTGACGACGTACGCGATTCTGAAAGGACATGCGCGCAACGAGCTACGCGACCTCATCTATCAGCTCGTCTCGCAGGGATATCTCGCGCAGACGGACGACCAGTATCCGGTGCTGCATCTGACGGAAGCGTCGCGCGATGTGATGCGCGGCGAGGCGACGTTGCGCTTGCGGCAGCCGGTGGTGACGAAGAAGCGCGAAGGCGATCGGCGTCCGCGCGGCGCGGCGCGTCCGATCGAGAAGGAGCCGTACGATCACGAGCTGTTCGATCGGCTGCGCACGTGGCGGCGCGCCGAGGCGGAGGAGCGTGGTGTGCCGCCGTACGTGATCTTCAGCGATCGAACACTGCGCGATCTCGCGCGCACGCGGCCGACGACGCTCGTGCAGTTACGCGATGTCTACGGCATCGGCGACGCGAAGCTGGAAGCGTTCGGGCGGGCGGTGATCGACGTGATGGCGGCGCAGTAGCACGAATCCCTCTCCCGCCGGGAGAGGGTGGCCGAAGGCCGGGTGAGGGGCGCGGTGAACGCGATTCGCGATTCGCCAAGCCCCTCATCCGCCGCTTCGCGGCACCTTCTCCCGGAGGGAGAAGGATGAGACGTCAGCGCGGTTTCTTCGGGCCGGTCTTCTTCGCGAACTTTGCGTGGAACGGCTTCCGATCGTCATCTCGGCGCGGAGCGAACGAGCTCGGTCGCGCGGACGGCTTGCGATCGTCGGTCGTACGCGGTGCGTACGGTTTGGCGTACGGCTTCCGATCGTCAGTCGCTCGCGGCGCGTACGGTTTCGCGAACGGCTTCCGATCGTCGGTCGCTCGCGGTGCATACGGCTTGTTGTACGCCGGCTTGCGATCGTCGTTCGGGCGCGGCGTGTATTCGCGGCGCGGCGCGCCGGGCGGCGACGGACGCGGGGTGTATTCGCGCTTCGGTGCGAACGACGAGCCGGTGCGCTGCGGACGGCGATCGTCGCCGCCTTCGCGTCGCGGCCCGCGCGGCGGCGGAACTTCTCCGGCACCGGCGACGCGGATGTTGACAGGGCGTCCTTTGAACTTCGCGCTGCCGACCTTCTCCAGAATCTTCGCGACGTAATGCTCGGGGACGACGACGAACGTCATGTCGTCGGTGATGTCGATCGGGCCGATGTCGCTGCCCGGTACGTCGGCTTCATTCGCAATGGAGCCAACGATGTCGGCGGGACGAATGCCGTCACGTTTTCCGACCGCCATCGTCAACCGCACTTTGCCGTCGGCTGATGGCGCGGCAGGAGCGCCGCCGCCGGCGGAAGCCGCGGGTCGCGCAAACGGACGCGGCTCCGGTGCTTCGGCGACAGCCGCGAGTGAACGCGTGCCGTTCGCGAGCCGCGCGGCAGCGGCCGCGATCTCGGCCATGTCGAACGGACCTTCTTCAGCGAGCTGCGTGACGACTTCGACGTAAAGATCGAGATCGCCTTCCTTGATATTCTTGCGGAGATTTTCTTTGAAGACGTCGATGCGGCGTGCGGCGACGTCGGCGCGCGTCGGCATCTTCATAGGCTTGATGGCGGCGCCGGTGAAGCGCTCGATCTCACGCATCATGCGGCGCTCGCGCGGCGTGACGAACAGCGTGGCCATGCCGGTGCGGCCGGCGCGGCCGGTGCGGCCGATGCGATGCACGTACGCTTCGACGTCGTGCGGCACGTCGTAGTTGATGACATGCTCGATCTGTTCGACGTCGAGGCCGCGCGCGGCGACGTCGGTCGCCACGACGATCTCGATCTGGCCGGCGCGCAGCCGGCGAATGACGTTCTCGCGCTCGCGCTGATTCATGTCGCCATGCATCGGCACGGCGGAGAAGCCGCGCGCTTCGAGCTTCTCGGCGAGCTCGGCGGCGCCGGTCTTGGTGCGGCGGAAGATCAAGCAGGCTTCACTTGCTTCGAGCTCGAGGAGCTGCGTCAGCACTTCGAGCTTCTGTCCTTCGGAGATGTTGAGGAAGCGCTGCTCGATGGCCGGCGCCGACATCGTCTTGTGCGGCAGCTCGATGTGTACCGGCTTCACGAGATGGCGCTGCGCGATGCGCAGCACTTCATCCGGCATCGTCGCGGAGAAGAGCGCGATCTGGCGCGGCGTCGGGACGAGCGACAACATCCGCTCGACCTCTTCGATGAAGCCCATCTTCAGCATTTCATCGGCTTCGTCGAGGACGATCATCTTCACGCCGCTGAGATCGAGCGTGCCGCGATCGAGATGATCGATGAGACGGCCGGGCGTGCCGACGACGATCTGCGCGCCGCGCTGGAGATGCTTCATCTGCAGCACGATCGACGCGCCGCCGTACACCGGGAGCACCGTCACGTTCTGCATTCCGCGCGCGTAGGAGAGAATCGCTTCGGCGACCAGCATGGCCAGCTCGCGCGTCGGCGCGAGGACGAGCGCCTGCGTCTGCTTGTTGTTCGGATCGAGATGCGACAGCATCGGCAGCGCGAACGCGGCGGTCTTGCCGGTGCCGGTCTGCGCCTGGCCGATGACGTCCTTCCCTTCGAGCAGTACGGGAATCGTCTTTTCCTGGACGGGCGTCGGCGCTTCGTAGCCGAGCTGGATCAGCGTGCCGGCGATCTCCGGGCGCAGGCCCAGCTGCGCGAAGGTGATGCCGTTGGATTCGGAGTTGGATTCGGTATCGGTATCGGTTTCAGTCATGCGGGTTCCTCAGTCTCCTGCGGTTGAATGACGAATACGCGGCGCGCGCAGATCGCGACGGTAATGAGATCGAGCAAAACATAGAGCACGCCAACACCGCTGGGCGGGTTCGCGGAATGAAGTGAATGCAGCCCCGGCAGCGGCACCACGGGTGTCCACCGCCAGTTGCCGATCGCCGTGCCGGCCAGTTCGAGGATGATCGTATAGATGACGCAGGTCGAGAGGAGCAGCTGATTGCGAGAGCGAACGATCAGCGTGGCCGCGATCGCCCACCAGAGCAAACCCCACTCGTCACGAGCGAGAAGGAAACTGCCGAGCGCGTACAACGTGCCGCCGGCCAGAACTATTCGCGTGATCGCGGCCGCGTGTCTGCGCGGCCACTCTTCGCGCGCCGTGACGACCGCGAGCAGATAGAAGATTCCGTGACCGAACGGCACGTACGCCGGGATCAGCGCGTTGCGATACGTGTAGAGCCCGAAGCCGAGCGAGAGGACGCACTCGCCGGCCGTGGCGACGACGATGACGGTGACGATCTGCCGGAAGTCGGCGCCGCACCGGACGGCGAAGAATCCGAGAAACGCTGTCGTCGCCGCGCCGAGCAGCAGCTGGCGGACGACACCCGGTCCGTCGAGCAGCAGAAACGCCGCGACGAAGAGCGTGGATGAGAGAACGAAGAGGACTGCGTTGCGCTGCACGACGCGCAGCCTACCGCGCCGGACGCCACATCGTCATCAGCAGCCACACGGCGAACGCACACGAGATGACACCGCTGGCTGTGCCCGCCACCTTCAGCAGGAACGCGAAGAAGTGATCGAGCGGCAGCATGTGGAGCTTGCCGAGGATGTAGCCCCAGTCGTGGACGAGATCTTCCTGCGCGGCGAAGCCGACGAGCGGCAACTCTTTCGCGCGCGCGTCGCCGACGTACGCGGAGAGCTCGAAGAGCGAGTACGAAAGCCAGAAGCCGCCGACCGCCATGCCGAAGTAATCCGGCTGCCGGAAAAAGATGATGATCGTTGCGATCGGTACGGCGATTTGAAAAACGCTGCCGGCCAGCGCGCAGAGGAACTGGCCGAGAAATCCGGTCAGCAGATGTCCCATCTCGTGGAAGCCGAGCGTGATGCCGTAGAAGATCGTCCAGCGCGAGGCGTCGCCGATCTTCAGCAGCTCGATGTAGATGAGGAACGCCAGCAGCAGCGCGCGCGGCACCCACATCTTTCCGCGACACCAGTCGCGCGCGTCGTCGATCAGTGCCGCGACCAACGGCGGAAGCGGAAGCGGCGTTGCGGCGCGCGGCGGCGGCTCGATGTGTCCCATCTTCAGCGCTCGTCGATGTGCGTGAGGATCTGCGCGACGTGTTTCCACTCCGTGGCGCCGTTGCCGATGGCGACGCGGATTCCGTAGTGACCGCGCAGCCGCGTGTGCGAGACGAAGAGCTGTCCCGATTCGTTCATCTTCTCAATCAGCTCCATCGTGGCGCGCTCCGACGCCGCTTCATCTTCGCGCACGACGCGGAAGACGACGACGCTGAACGATGCGGGCGCGAGCAGCTCGATCCCTTCGCGCTGCTGCAGCTCTTCGGCGAGGCGCGATGCGAATCCGATCTGTTCGCGAATCACGTTACGCAACCGCTCGACCCCGTAGTGCTCGAAGATCATCCACAATTTGAGCGCGCGGAATCGCCGTCCAAGCTGCAGGCCGTAATCCATGTAGTTCACTTCCGCACTGTCGGTCAGCGTCAGATACGCCGGCACCTCGGCCACCGCGAACGCGGTGCGCAGCACTTCCGGGTGGCGCGTGAACAGCACGCTGCAGTCGATCGGCGTGAACATCCACTTGTGCGGATTGACGACGATCGAGTCGGCGCGCTCGATGCCGTTCCACATCGCGCGCAGCTCCGGCACGATCATCGCGGAGCCGGCGTACGCCGCGTCGACGTGCAGCCACAACTTCTCGCGCTCCGCGATCTCACCGATGCGCGGCAGCGGATCGACGGATGCGGTCGACGTCGTGCCGAGCGTCGCGACGACCGCGCACGGCAGCGCGCCGGCGGCGCGATCGCGCGCGATCGCCTCTTCGAGCGCCTCCGGAAGCATCCGATAGTTCTCGTCGCTGGCGATCTTGACCACACCCTTCACGCCGAAGCCGAGTGCGAGCGCTGCTTTTTCAATCGACGAGTGCGCGTGCTCGGAACAGTAGACGCGGAGCGGCGGCAGATCGCGGCCGGTCATCCCCTGCATCCGAATGTCGAGGCCGAGCGCTTCACGCGCGGCGGCGAGACCGAGGAAGGAGTTGATGGAGGCGGTGTCGTTGATGATCCCGAAGAGATTTGATGGAAGGCCGAGCGCGTCGCGCAGCCAGCGCATCGTCACCGTCTCGAGCTCGGTCAGCGACGGCGACGTGCGCCACACCATGCCGTTCGCGTTGATGACGGCAGTGAGCAGTTCGGCGAGGATGCCGGCCTGCGAGCCGGTGATCGAAAAGTAGGCGAAGAACGCCGGATGGTTCCAGTGCGTGATGCCGGGCACGATCTTCTTTGCGAAGTCGGTGATCAGCGCGTCGTACGGTCGGCCGTCATCGGGTGCCGTCGCCGCGAACTGCTGCTCGATGTCGCCCGGCTGCACGCGCGACAGCACGTCGTATTGCTCGATGCCGTCGAGGTAATCCGCGGCCCAGTCGACGAGGCGATGGCCGGCGGCGCGGAATTCGTCAGAGTTCGGATCGAGCTTCGGCATGCGCGGCATCTTCTCCGCCGCCGAGCCAATTCGCAAGAGCGAGCACGACCACAACGGTCAGCGGCACGATGAGGTGTCGCGTCAGGCGCGTCCACGACGTCGAGATGTGCCAGTGCACGTCGTGTGGCGTGACGAGGTACGACGCGATGTAGAACGCGAGCTGGATGGCGACGACGAGCAGCACGAATCGTTCGCGGCGGCGGGCGACGTTCGGCAGCACAAGCACGCCGGCGATGAGCGCGACCCACAGCAGCGGATCGACGAGCGTGAGCGAGAGATCGAGGACGATCGCGCCGATGCCGCGCAGATGCGTGAGGAAACGGGCGACGACGTTTCCTTCGACGAGATCGGTCGGCAGATGGTGGAACGCGCGCAGCAGCATCCACGGCGCGATGATGACAACGCTCGGCCAGAGACGCAGCAGCCATCGGCGCGAGACGAGCGTCAGCGCGATGGCGACCGCGACGAGCAACGCAACGCCTTCGTTCTTACAACTCGCGGCGAAGCCGAGAAGGAGCGCGCCGTGTCGCATTGCCGCTTCATCGTCATCGACGATGGCCGCGCGCACCATCAGCACTCCCGCGCCGCCAAACGCAATCAACGCTCCCTCGGCCAGTCCGACGTAACGCGAGCCGGCCGTCGCCGCGCATGCGAGCGTTGCCAGCGCGGCGACGAGCGGCGACGCTTCACGACGCGCGAGCGAGTAGACGACGAGCAGCAATGCGATCGCGAACGCGACGTTCAGCAGCCCGAGCCAGCGATCGTTCCAGCCGCCGCAAACGAGCGCGATGAAGTCATAGTTGAAGGTAACGAGCTGCGGATAGTCGGTGTGCGCGAACGTGTTCCATTCGCTCGAGAGAAAGCGCCAGTCGAGTCCGCGGTGCTCGAAAAAGACGCGCGCTTTGAGTCCCCAGATCGCCCAGAAATCCCATTCCCAGAGCGGCGCGAGCGTGGCGTAGAAGGCGTAGGAGATGAGAGTGAGCGCGGTGAGGGCGTGAACCGCGACTGTGAGTCCGGTAACGCGCCCCTCACCCGGCCTTCGGCCACCCTCTCCCGCAGGGAGAGAGATTCTTAGCGCGCGGAAGGTGGCGGCGAGCAGGAAGGCAATCGTCGCGATGAGCGGCAGCGTCCACGGCACATCAAACACCGACAACACGAGCATCGCGAAAAACACGATGCCGCTGCCGTACAGCAATCCCAGTCCCGCGAGCTTTGCGCCGCGCGCGCGCGGATCGAGCATCAGCGTCGCCGGGACTCCGTACGCGAAGAGTGCGGCGATGGCGAGGAGCACCGGCGTCATCGCGTCACCAGCACTCCGCCGTTCCCCTGCCACACGACGCGCGCATTTGCGGGCGGCTTCACGCGCCAGAACGCGGCGTAACGCGCGCGGCGAAAGTTGCTCATCACGACCGCGTCTTTCGGCGTCACCAGCGGCAGCACTTCGCGTCCGGCGAGAAAGTAGCTGGCGCGGTAGTACGCGTACGCGTAGCCGTCATCCCACTTCGACGGCGGCACGACGATGGCGATGCTGTCGCCAGGCGCGGTGTGCGCGGCAACGCCGCGCAGGAAGTTCGGATAGTCGGGATACCAGCCGGTGTCAGCCGACCGCGCGAACGCGGCGCGCAGCGCGGTGCGATCGATGAAGAGAATGCGCAGCAGCCGATATTCGACCGACGCGACGATGATGACCGCGAGGCAGGCGAATGCGAGCGCGCGGCGTGGCGTGATCCGCGTCGACTCCATCCGTTACTGCTTGTCGGGAGTCGCGACGATCGACGGCGTCGCGGGCGCGGGCGTGCAACCATTCGCCAGCGCCGTCGCGTCGAAATCAACCGCGTACCGTCCCTCGGCGTACATCTGCACCGTCACCCAGTTCTGACTTGGCCGCGGCAGCGAATACGCCGACGCGCCGGAACCCGGGATGCGGTTGTCGAGGCCAAGCCACATCCAGCCGCCGACGTCGTTCGATCCGGCCAGCGGCGGGAAGAGCGTGCCGCCCGAGGCCGCGGTCGCGGAGACCACCGGCAGCGAGCCGGCGCACACTTCCTGTCCGCACGCGACGACGCTGGGATTGTCCTGCTCGTCAAAGCGAACGATGGAACTGCGATTCACCGGCAGCGTGGCGTTGCGAACGTACTCGCACTCGTTCTTCGTCGCGCCGACGACCCCTTCGCGCCAGATCGTGAAGTCGGTGTGGAAGCTCTCGCGTCCGCCCTGAATCCAGCGCGCGGCGAACGTCGCCGGAAGCGGCTGGCGGCGATCGATCTTCTTCGCATCAGGCGGCGTGTAGCGATCGTAGAACGTGTACGGCAGCGCGGTCGCGACGACGCTGCCGGCGTGGCCGCCGTCCGGCACCGCGCGAATGTGCACGAGCGGACTGCCGCCCGCGTAGTTGCCGTTCGTCGTTTCGGGATTGATCTGCTCGTAATCGCCGGTCAACACGTTGTCGAACAGCAGCATCTCTTTCCAGTACGACGATTCGAGCGGCGAATCGATACCGCAGCTGTTGACGAGGTCGACGGTCACGTAACCGATGGCGGTCTCGTGCTCGCCGCCGACGCGACAGTTCGGCTCGTCGCGCTGGCCGGTCGACAGAATCTTCTGCAGCCGCTGAATCATCGGGATCGTGATCGTCCCACCGGCGCGCTCGCACCAGATCTCCGAGTTGAAGTTCCCGTTCGCCGAGTTCTCGCTCGATGCCGTGCCGCGCTGATAGTTCGACGACGTGAACGGCAGATTGCCGCGCGCGATGATCTCGTAGAGCGAGAACGTCTGCGCGTCGTAGCCGGTGAGGAAACAGCTGAACCACATGGCCGGGTAACCGTAGTCGGTCCAGATGGTGACGCGAACGATCTGCGGCGCGCGCGACGTGTTGACGACCGTGAAGACGGTCGTGACGGCCGAGGTACTGGGAGCGCGGAAATCGACCTCGAAGTACGGGAGGAGCAGCGTGGCGGCGGGATAGTTGCCGATCTCGCAGCTGGCGTTGTTCTCGGTGACGATCGGTTTCGCAACGCTCGCCGCGGAAGC
>JAOBAU010000407.1 GCA_025463165.1 Acidobacteriota bacterium
AAGCCGCCTTCCGGGCCGATGAAGAGCGTCGCCGCGACGACGTTCGTCAATGATGGCGACGGCTCGACGTCGGCGTCGTAGACGATGAGTGAACCTTCGCGAGCAATCACATCATCGAACGTCGACGGCGCTTCGAGTCGCGGCACGATGCTTCGTCCCGATTGCTTCACCGCTTCGAGGACGATCTTTTCCCATCGCTCCGCTTTGCCGCGAAAACGTTCCGTCCGGATCTCCAGCCGATCGGTGATCAGCGGCACGATGGCGCGGACGCCGAGCTCGGTCGCTTTCTGCAGCACGAGCTCGAACTTGTCGAGATTGATGATCGACATCGCCAGCTCGATGGCCAGCGGCGATTCGCGCGACGGTACGAGCTCCGTGATGCGCGCGGTGAACGGTTCGACTTTCTCGATGATCGCCGCCGCGCCATTGCCGCGGCCATCGAACAACTCGATCACTTCTCCGTCGCGAACGCGCACGACGCGGGTGGCGTGATGCAGTTCGTCGGTTTTGAGCGCGACGAGCTCGCCGATGAAGTACGGCGCATCGAGATGAAAGCGATGCTTCATGACGGTAGTTGTTCCCTCACGCGCGGCACCAGCAGCAGCGCCGGTATGCCGAGGAAAATGGTCAGCCAGAAGAACGGCGCATAGCCGGCCTGTTTGATGATGAAGCCGCTGGCCGCGGTAATCGCGTTTCCGGTGACGCCGTAGGTGGCTGTGATGAATGCGTAATCGCTTGCGGCGTGTTCGCGGTCGGCGGTCGACATGAGAAACGAAATGAAGACGGCCGTCCCTGCGCCATAACCGAGGTTCTCGACGACGGATGCGGTGTAGATCGACCAGCGTCCGCCTTCGAAGGTCGAGACGAGTGCATAGCCGAGGTTGGAGGCGTTTTGCAGGATGCCGATCCAGATCAGCGATCGATAGAGGCCGAATCGTGCCACGCAGGCGCCGCCGGCAGTGACACCGGCGATGCTGACGATCACGCCGACGGTGCTCGTGATGAGGCCGATCTCCGCGATGCCGTAGTGCCGGTCGACCCAGTACGGCTTGATCATCGGTACGATCGCGAACTCGCCGAGGCGGTAGATGAGTGCGATCGCGAGCAGCGTGGCGGCATTCGGTTTTTGGAGCCAGCGCTTCATCGCGAGGATGAAGCTCGGCCGCTCGGTGCTCACCGCGCCGCGGTCATGCGGCAGCCGTAGCGCGAACGCGAAGATCAGTGCCGCCGCGCACGCCGCGGCCGCGAACGCGACCGGCCAGCCGCGCCATTTGGCGATGAGCGCGAGAAAGCCCGGCGTCATGATGGCCACGCGATAGGCCATGACGCGAATGGAGTTCACCGGTCCGATCAGATGCGTCGGCGTCGCACGAATGGTGAAGGCGTCGACGGCAATGTCCTGAGTCGCCGACGCGAGCGCGACGAGCGCGACGAGACCGTAGAGAACCATCCCGATCGGCGCGAACGCGATGGCCGCGAAGCAGATCGTGATGACACCGACCGCGGCGAGAATCCACCGGCGGTAGGTGCCGGCCGCGTCGACGTACGGCGACCAGAGGAACTTCAGCGTCCATGCGTAGCCGACGATGCCGATCAGCAGGCCGATCTGATCGACCTCCACGCCGTGCTCGCGCAGATACAGCGGCATGAACTCTTTCACGATCCCGTACGGCAACCCCTCGGAGAAATACAGCACCGCGATCGAAGAGCCGACAACGAGAGATGTGCGTGAGCGCTCTGCCAAATAGCGTGATCCTTCGCCCGGCATTGTCGGCGAAGGACGCTCAATGCGGAAGCGTCAGCGGCGATTGGTCGAGAAGACCGTGACCGGAAACTTCAGCGAGCCGACCGGCGTGTCGTAGTACGCGTTCCCGCGCATCTCGTAACGCGCGCGGTTGCCCTGCACGTCGGAGAAGATCGTCTGCGCCAGACTGCGAAGCTGCTGGTAACCGATGTGCGTCGTCAGGTGCACGTCGCCAATGCCGCGCGCCGGAATCCGAATGCGCGGATCGCGCGATTCGCTGTAAAGGATCGGGTTGTCGTTGATGAACAGATCGAAATCAACACGATCGAGCCGGATGCCAACTGAGTTGGGATTGTCGACGGCCAGCGTGAAATCGAGATCGAGCGTCGAAGCCGACAAGGGGAGCGCAAAGGAGACATTCGGATGAATGTTCCGAAACGAGTAACGCGGATTTTCAATGTTCAGCGCCCGAGCCACCGAACTGCACCCTGAAAGAGACAGAGTCAGCAAACTGAGGACGATACAAACCGCGGCGAGCAGGGAGCCGTATATGAGGGGGCGTTTCATCACTACGCCAGCTGTGCAAGGACGATGCAAAGAAAAGAAGGTGCTGAGTGCTGAGTGCAGAGTCGGGGAACGGGCTGCGCTGCACGCTGCTCGTCGCACTGTGGGTCGAGCACTCAGCACGGCGAGCCGAAGGCGAGCCCGTATGTTATGGTCTGCCGGTTGCAAACCGGGTCGCTGAGGTGAACTGCGTGGGGATATCGGCCGTCGTCGCCGCATATAACGAAGGGAAGACGCTCGCGGACGTTCTCGGCGCGCTGGCTCGGAGTCCGTTCATCGACGAGATCATCGTCGTCAGCGACGGCTCCACCGACGACACGGTTGCGATCGCTCGCTCGTTCCCCAACGTCATCACGATCGCGCTCCGCGAGAATCGCGGCAAGGGCTACGCGATGCGCGTCGGCGTCGATTACGCGTCGCATGACGTCCTCTTCTTTGTCGACGGCGACATGCTCAACGTCACCGACGAGCACATCGAATCGCTCGTGCTGCCTGTCGTGCGCGGCGAGACCGACATGAACATCGGCGTTCGCCACCGCGGTCCGATCCGGAACTTCTTCCACCTGCAGATGAAAGTCGGGCCGGTGCTGTCCGGCATTCGCGTCATGCACCGCAAAGTCTTCGAGACTGTGCCTGCGCGATATCAGGAACGATTCAAGATCGAAGCGGCGCTGAATTTCTTCTGCTCGTACGCCGGCTTCCGGCAACGCCAGACCGTCATCTACAACCTCGGCCACGTCATCAAAGAATCGAAGCGCGGACTGTTCGATGGCCTGACCAGCCGCTGGGACATGACGCGCGAAGTGATCTTCCTGCACTTCGATCTCTATCTCTTCCAGACGTGGCGCGTCGATGAAGACGAGCTGCCGGTCGTGGCGGAGTACGACCTCTTCGAATAACCGCGCACACGAAACACCCGAATCCCTCTCCCTCCGGGAGAGGGTGGCCGAAGGCCGGGTGAGGGGCGTTGCGTATCCGCAAGCCCCGATCGGCGCAGCCCCTCATCCGCCGCTTCGCGGCACCTTCTCCCGGCGGGAGAAGGATCGGGGATAATGTCGCCGTGCGGTCGAAGTTGTTGCTCGCGCTCCTCGTCTTCGTGACGTCGGCGACCTGTACGAGCGAGTCGCGTTTTTTCGAGCGCAGCGTCTCGGTTGGCGAGCAGACGTTTCGCTATCGCGTCTGGCTGCCGGCGCGTTACACAAAACTGCATCACTGGCCCGTCGTCCTCTTTCTCCACGACGCGCATTCGCGCGGCGACGACGACGCTCTCCAACTCAGCGCGGACCTCGGTCCCGCGTTGCAGCGCTACGGTCAGCGCTACAAATGCATCGTCGTCTTTCCGCAGTGCCGGATCGGCGAGGAGTGGTACGGCGAGATGGAAGCGCAGGCGCTCGCGTCGCTCGATGACGCCATCAGCGAATTTCATGGCGACCGCCGGCGCGTGATGATCGCCGGCGTCGGGATGGGTGGCGCGGGCGCGTGGTACATGGCGCGGCATCGCCGCCGTTTCGCTGCAATCGTTCCGATCGCCGGCGAAGTGGCGCGAACGCGCGGCGAGTTCCCGTCCGATCCTCCTCCCGACGTCGCGCGCATCGTCGGTATGTCCGATCCATACGCCGCGCTTGCGAAAGAGATCGGCGACACGCCGGTGTGGGCGTTTCACGGCGCGAAGGACGACGTGATGCCGGTGGCGGAATCGCGCGCGATGTTCGCCGCGCTCAAAGCGAACGGCGGCCGCGCGCGTTACACGGAGTACGGCGCGCTCGGCCACAACGCCGCCGAAGCGGTGTTCGCGAACCGCGACGTCGTCCACTGGCTGCTGAAACAGCGCCGCTGAAATCAGCGCGGATCGTTCGCGCCTGGATACTGCCGGAAATCGCGCACGACAATGTTGTGAAATGGACCGGCCGGCGAATCGAAATGCAGCACTCCGCGTATGCGGACCGGCTCCTGCTCGGAGATCGTGCCGCCGCGCAACAGCGCTTTCGCCCACACCGTCACGGCTGTCGTTCGTCCCGGCGCGATCGTTTCATTGAAGATTTTGAAATCGCGCCGCAACGTGTAGGCGCCGGTGCCGATTGATCCCAGCTCGACGCGCTTCAACGTGATCGGCTCGCCGGAACGATTCTGGATCTCGACGTCGAAGCGGAGGTCGGCGCCGCCATTCGGATAATTCAGCTCCGCCGGTCCGACGACCTGCACCAGGTCGATCTCCGGCTGAATGATGTTCGCCTTCGGCGTCGATGACGACGAGCACGAAACGAGCGCGATGGCGAAGAGCAGGCAGGCCGCGTTGCGCATGCTGTCGATTATCCTCTGCTGGCCGGGACATTGCTTGGGTCGTACCACGTGAAGACTGTCGACCTCATCGATCGAATCGCGCCGACGCGGGAGCCGGAGTCGATGCCGCTCCTCCATCAGAACTGGCACCATCTCCTTTTTCTTCATTGGGAAGTGCCGGCTGATGAGCTGCAGCGTTTGCTCCCGCCGGAACTGACCGTCGATACTTTCGAGGGCAAGGCGTATATCGGACTCGTACCGTTCACGATTACGGGCGTGCGGCCGACCGGCATCCCGCCGCTGCCGTGGATCTCGTCATTCCACGAGATCAACGTCCGCACCTACGTGCATCGAAAAGGCGCCGATCCCGGCGTCTGGTTTTTCAGTCTCGATGCGTCGAGCTCGATCGCCGTTGCCGCCGCGCGCGCCGCATACAAGCTCTCGTATTTCTTCGCGGAGATCGAGTTCGCCGCGACCACCGCCGCATTTCCGGAGATCACGTTTCGATCGCATCGCGAAGATCCGCGCGGCGCGATGCCGGCGCATGCGCACATTCGCTACTCGCCGGTGGAAGGTCCGATCATCACCGCTGCACCCGGCACGCTCGAATTCTTTCTCGTCGAGCGCTATGTCCTTTACGCAATGGACGAAGCGCACCGGTTGTATCGTGCGCGAGTGCATCATCAGCCGTACCCGATTCGCCGCGCCGATGTGGCGGAGCTGGATGAAACGCTGATCTGGGCGTCCGGGATAAAACGCTCCGATGCGTATCCGATCCGGCATTACGCCGGTGAAGTGAACGTGAAGATTTACGGTCTCGAACAGATCTCGAGTTAGCCGAACAGGGGCTGGCGCGTCCTTCCGCTACTATGTCCCCTGCGTCCAGGGGTGTCGGTGTCGGATTTCAATATCGCGAAGGACCGTTTCGATCCGCGCATCGATTCTTTGCTGCGCGAGACGGAGAACCGGTTGCGGCGGCAGAACCAGGTTCTCGTCGATCTGGCGAAGCGTCCATCGATTCACGCCGGTGTGCTCGACGCGGCGCTGCGCGAGATCTCCGAGGCCGCCGCGCATACGCTCGATGTCGATCGCGTCGGCATCTGGTTTTATGCGCCCGACCGTCAGGCCATTCGCTGCGTCGATCTTTACGAGCGGCCGCTCAATCGTCACAGCGATGGACTCGAGCTGCTGGCCGTCAATTACCCCGCCTATTTTCGCGCGCTCGAAACCGAGCGCACCATCACCGCGCACGACGCCGAGCGCGATCCGCGCACGAGCGGATTTACGGAGAGCTATCTCGTTCCTCTCAACATAGGCTCGCTCATCGATGCGCCGTTTCGCCATCTCGGCCAGATGGCCGGCGTCGTTTGTCACGAGCACGTCGGAGCGCCGCGCTACTGGACGGTCGAAGAAGAGAATTTCGCGAGCTCGCTCGCCGATCTCGTCACGCTGGCCATCGATGCGTCGGAGCGGCGCGAAGCGCAGGAACTGCTCCGCCACCGCGTCGAGCTCGAGACCGTCATCTCGACGATCTCCGCGCACTTCGTCAACCTCGCGCCCGATGAAGTCGATGAAGGGATCGGCCACGCGCTCGAGGTGATCGGCCGTTTCATCGGCGCCGATCGCTGTTTCGTCATCCTCGCTGCCGACGATCGAAAGACGGCGTCGCTCACGCACGAGTGGACGGCTGACGGCGTTCCGCCGCGCGGCGCGCCGATGACCGCGATGCCGGTCGGCTCGTATCCGTGGACCGATTCGCGGCTCAGCGAGCTGCAGATCATCCGCATCAATTCACTCCGCGACCTCCCGCCGGAAGCCGACGCCGAGCGCCGCATGCACGAAGCGAACGGCGTCCGGTCCGTGCTCGCGGTGCCGATGGTCTACAAGCGCACCGCCTTCGGATTCATCGGCATGCATTCCGTGCATCAGGAGATGGAGTTCACCGACGATCACGCCACGCTGCTGAAGATCGTCGGCGAGATTTTCGTCGGCGCCATTCAGCGACGCCGCGCCGAGCGCGCCATCCGGACGAGCGAGCAGCGGCATCGCCAGCTCGTCGAGCGAATGCGCGAAGGGCTCGTGCAGTCGGATGCCGACGGCACGATGCGATTCGTCAACGATCGTTTCTGCGAGATGACCGGCTACTCGCGTGAAGAGCTGGTCGGGCAGAAGACGTCCTGGCTTGTCGCGACCGACGAAGATCGCGAACTGCTGCTGTCGAAAGCGGCGCTTCGCCGGCAGGGGATTTCCGATCAATACGAAGTGCGCATCCGGCGCCGCGATGGTTCGGTCGTCTGGATGGAGATCGGCGGCGCGCCGCTGATCGACGCCGACGGAAACGTGATCGGTACGATCGGCGTGCACAACGACATTACCGAGCGCCGCCTGTCCGAGGCCGCGCTGCGCGACAGCGAATCGCGTTATCGATTGATGGCGGAGAATTCGACCGACGTCATCTCGCGCAGCAACGCTCACGGGAAAATTCTTTACGCGTCGGACGCCACGCGACGGCTCCTCGGTTATGAGCCGCACGAGGTCGTCGGACGTTCGATCTACGGCTTCGTGATCGATGAGGATCGCGATGAAGTGAGCCGCGCGTCGCGCGCGCTCGCCGATGGCAACACGCGCTCGTTCGCGTATCACGCCATTCGCAAAGATGGTTCGATCGTCTGGTTCGAGACGACCAGCCGCGCCATTCTCGATCCCGAATCGGGCCAGGTGACGGAGATCGTTTCGGTGTCGCGCGACATCAGCGAACGAAAGCGCGCCGAGGAGCAGATCGAATATCAGGCGTACCACGACGCGCTGACGGGATTGCCGAATCGGCTGCTGTTCCGCGATCGACTGACGGTCGCGCTCGCGCACGCGAAGCGTTTGCGGCAGCCGGTCGCGGTGATGTTCCTCGATCTCGATGGCTTCAAGCTCGTCAACGACACGCTCGGACATTCGCTCGGCGATGAGCTGCTGAAAGCGATCGCGTCGCGGTTGCGCGCGGTGCTGCGCGAAGAGGATTCGATCGCGCGCATGGGCGGGGATGAGTTCACGGTGCTGCTCGGCGATCTCGCCCGTCCCGACGACGCGGCGAAGATCGCGCAGAAGCTGCTCGATACGATCGCGCAGCCGATTCGTGTCGAAGGACACGAGCTGTTCGTGACGACGTCGATCGGCATCGCGGTTTTTCCGAACGATGGCGAGACGGCAGAGGCGTTGCTGAAGAACGCCGATCACGCGATGTATCGCGCGAAAGACATCGGCCGCAATTCGTATCAGCTCTGCACGCCGGCGATGAACAGCCGCGCGCTGGAACGGCTGTCGCTCGAGAATGCGATGCGGCGCGCGCTGGAGCGCGGCGAGTTCGTGCTGCACTATCAGCCGCAGATCAACCTCGCAACGAACGAGATCGACGGGATGGAAGCGCTGATGCGCTGGAACCATCCGACGCAGGGACTCGTGCAGCCGGCGACGTTCATTCCGATCGCCGAGGAGACGCGGCTGATCGTGCCGATGGGCGAGTGGGCGTTGCGCGAAGCGTGTCGCCAGGCGAAGGAATGGCAGCGCTCGAAGTATCCGAAGCTGCGAATGTCGGTGAATCTCTCGCCGCGCCAGTTCCAGCACGGAGATCTGCGCAGCGTGATCGCGTCGGCGCTGTCGGAGTCAGGACTCGCGCCGTCGTCGCTCGAGCTGGAGATCACGGAGTCGACCGCGATGCAGAACACCGAGCGAACGGTGGCGACATTGCGCGCGTTGCGCGAGATGGGAGTGCGCATCGCGATCGACGACTTCGGCACCGGCCATTCGTCGTTGAACTATCTGCGGAGCTTCCCGTTGGACACGGTCAAGATCGATCAGGCATTCATCCACGAGATCGAATCGAGTCCGAGCGACCGCGCGATCGTCAGCGCGATCATTGCGATGGCGCACGGACTCTCGCTGAGGGTGATCGCGGAGGGAGTCGAGACCGAGGAGCAGTTGGCGTTTTTGCGGAAGTCAGGATGCGAAGAGGTGCAGGGCTACCTGTTCGGTCGCCCTGCACCGGCGTAGCTATTTGCCGCCAATCCGTTTTCCGAGCTCGAGCAGATCCATGTTGAAAATGATCGAGATGCGGATCTCGTTCGCGAGATTGTCGGGCGAATCGCTCTTCCGCGACGCGAACGGCCGCGGAGCATCAATCTGCAGACGCCCCGCGAAACGCAACAGGCTCGTTCCGCCGAAGGGAAGCATTCCGTCGACACGCAGCCGCGGAAACTTCTTTCGTCCGAATTGCTCGCTTTCGCCCCAGCCGAACTCGAAATACGCGCCTTCGAAATTGCCCGGAGGTGCGTCTTCACGGAAGCTCGGTTCATTTTCAATTCGGATGTTGGCGGAGTAGTTGAACGCGCTGCGACCCTCGGTTGCTGCTTGCGTCACCGTCCCATCGGCTGCGGTCACCTTGTCCAGACCGGGAATCGTCGTCAGGCCGAGGCGGACGACACCCAGCGCGGCAAACGCGTTCGTGTCTTTCTTCGGATCCCTCGTGGACACGAGGTACGTGTGTCCGTATCCGATTCCGACATTCGCTCCGAACGTCTGCTTGATTTTGCCAAGCGTCGTCGTGTCGCTGCCGTTCACCGCGATGGTTGTTCCCATGAGTCCCGCCTCGCCGTAGATGCGCAGAATGGCGAATGAAGGTGCCTCTCTCCACGGGCACCCGCCGGAAGGATCGAGCTCGACCTTGCAACCGCGTTTCTCGAGCACCGCGTATTTGTCCGGGCTGTGCTGCATCATGAAAATGCGTCCGTCCGTCCACCGCGTTTCCGCGCGCAGGAGCAGTTCCGGGTAACCGTCCTTGAAGTCGCTCTTCGATCGCATGAACGTGTAGCCGGTGTACAGCCACAGTTTGTACCGGCTGTCCGAGGCGTAATCGGGTGCGCCGCTCTTCGCGACAATCTTGTAGGTTGCCGATTTCTCCTCAGTGCCCCCCGCCTCTTTCCACTTGATCCGAAGGTAGCGCACGAACTCCTGACCATTCGCCGTTTCCGTAGGTGCGTACTGCACCGCGAGCGCGGCGGCGTCGCGCAGTTTGGTGGAATCAGTGCCGGAAGTCGGAAACGCAATGCTCGCAGCGCCGTTTACGGTCGTGCAGTAGCCGACTGCGAGAGGAAAACGGCCGGCAAACGTAGGTGAAGGCGTCCCGCCATTCATCATCTCGTCTTCCGTCCGCCAGTCCATCGACACGCTGTCCGGTGGCGCGGTTTTCGGGATCGGGTTTTCGAGCATGTACGTGTCCGTCGTCGACTGCGAGGCCTTCAAATTAATGACGTTTCCGACTGGTTTGTTCAGCGGGCACTCCTCTCCCCGCGCGACGGCTGAAACCATCAGGAACAACAGCAGGAATGCAACGCTACCTGGACGTCTCATGGCAGATCCTCCTTCGGGGTTCATCCACAGGGACGGACGCACCGTAAAAGTTCCGCCGCGATACCATCCGCCGCATGAAGAAGTTTGCGGTCCTCCTCCTCCTGCTCCTCCCTTCCTCCCTTCTCGCCGCGGACAAGCTCACGATTACGCGCGTCGGGCCGGTGGGGGAGATCGCGCAGCTTTCCGAAGCGAACGAGGTGCGGGTGGTTTTCTCCGAGCCGATGGTCGTCGTCGGGAAGATTCCGAAAGTTGTCACCGCGCCCTTCTTTCACATCGCGCCCGACGTCAAGGGCACCTTTCGGTGGGCGGGGACGACCACCCTCATCTTCACTCCCGATCCGAAATCGCCGCTGCCGTTCGCGACGAAATTCGATGTCACCATCGACGACTCGGCCACCGCCGTCAGCGGGAAGAAGCTCGACAAGCGCTACTCCTTCTCCTTCACGACGCCGACGATTCAGCTCCAGAGCGTCGACTGGTACCGCAAAGACCAGAACATCAACTCCGGCGTCGTCATCGCGCTCTCCTTCAATCAACCGGTCGATGCCGACACGATCGCGCCGCATCTGCAGCTTCGCTACAAACAGCACGATGTGCCGACGGCTCCTCTCGCGCCGTCAACCCCCGATCCGGCATTCGACGCGAAGCTCGCCAAAGCAAACGC
>JAOBAU010000427.1 GCA_025463165.1 Acidobacteriota bacterium
CGACTCCGTTCACCATCAGCCGCGCATACGCGAACGCGGCGCGATAGAGCGAGAGAAAATACGCCGGCACTCCGCAGCCATCGACGGCGATCGGAATCTCTTCCGGCTCGACGTCCGCAAAATCCGCGAGCGTTTCGCGAATCAGTTCCTGCAGCGGATGCTCGGGATCGATGTAACGCGCCGTCGGCGCATCCATGACCTGCGACGCGAGGAGCATCCCGGCATGTTTGCCGGAACAGTTGTTGTGCAGCGGCGAAGGAGCATCGCCGGCCGCGCGCAATTCGGCGGCCGCTTTTTCGTCATACGGTGCATGCGCGCCGCAGAGTAAATCCGATTCATCGAACTCGCCTTTGCGGAGCAGCGAGGCCGCGGCCGCGACGTGCATCGATTCGCCGCCGTGCGAGCCGCAGGTGAGCGCGATCTCTTCATCGGTCAGCTCGTATTCATCCGCGCCGCCGTATTCGAGCAGAGGAATGGCCTGAAACGGTTTCGCCGCGGAACGAAGACAGGTGCGAAGGTTCGGGTCGCCGGCCAGCGCGATCAGCCGGCCATTCGAATCGACGACCGCGATCGAACCGCGGTGCACAGACTCAACGTGCGCGCCTCGGTAGACCTTCGCGAGGATCACGCGCTCGCGGGTGCGCCGCTCCCGCTCTCAGCGGAAATCGCTTCTTCCTCGGTGTTGTAAATCCGGAACACCGAATCGAGCTTGGCGAGCTTGAGGAGCTTCATGATCCGCTCCGAGGGGTTGACGAGAATGAGCTTGCGGTTCTGCGTCGTGAATTTGCCGAGGTAGCCAACGAGCTCGCCGATGCCGGTGGAGTCGATGTAGTCGATCTTCGTGAAGTCGATAATGACGTTCGTGCTCTCGTTCTTCAACACGTTCTCGAGCGCTGAGGAGAAGAACTCCGCGCTCTCGCCGAGCTTGATCA
The DNA here is from genome assembly GCA_025463165.1 of Acidobacteriota bacterium. Classification (GTDB taxonomy): domain Bacteria; phylum Acidobacteriota; class Thermoanaerobaculia; order Gp7-AA8; family Gp7-AA8; genus JAOBAU01. The sequence goes on from JAOBAU010000427.1 coordinate 933, forward strand.
GCCCCTCGACGTAAAGAATGGTGAAGCTGTCCAAATGTTTCTTTTCGACGATCACAAACAGCCTCCAGGCGAAGTCAGGGGCGAATCATATTCGCGAAGCAATTCAATTGCCACGCCGGACGCGCAGCGCGAGCACGCCGTTCATCCCGCCGAAACCGAAGGAGTTCGACAGGAACGTGCGGACACTACCTTCGCGCGCCGCGTTCGCAACGTAATCGAGATCACAGGCCGGATCGGGATCGGCCAGATTGATCGTCGGCGGGATGATGCCGTCGTTCAGCGCGGCCAGTGACGCCGCGATCTCGATCGCGCCGCTCGCGCCCATCGCGTGGCCGTGCAGCGACTTCGTCGAGCTGACCGGGATCTTGTATGCGCGCTCGCCGAAAACCGATTTGATCGCCGCGGTTTCGGTCGTGTCATTCGCGCGCGTGCCGGTACCGTGCGCGTTGATGTAATCGACGTCATCGATGGAGAGCGCGCCATCGTCGAGCGCCATCTGCATCGCGCGCGACGCGCCGTCCGCCGACGGATCGGTGACGTGGCCGGCGTCGCTGGTGATGCCGAAGCCGAGCACTTCGCCGACGATCTCCGCGCCGCGCGCGGTCGCGCTGTCGAATGATTCGAGCAGAAAGATCGCCGCGCCTTCCGCGAGCACGAGCCCTTTGCGATCGTTGCTGAACGGACGGCAGGCGGCGTCGGGATGTTCGTTGTCGATGGCCAGCACGCGCATCGATTCCCACGCGCGGATGATCGCGTAGCTGAGCGGCGCGTCGGCGCCGCCGGCCAGCGCCGCGTCGAGCGTGCCGGCGCGAATCGCCTGAAACGCCTGGCCGATGGCGTGTGCGCTCGACGCACAGGCGGAGACGACCGCGTACGACGCGCCGCGCGCCTGATGTTTCGTCGCCACCGCGCTCGCGGCGGCGTTGTACATGCACTGTGCGATCGCCATCGGCGGAAGCCGCGATTGATCGTCTTTGTACAGCCGGCGATAACTCGCGTCCTGTGTTTCGCATCCGCCCAGACCTGTGCCGATGATCGAGCCGAAGCGGGTGGCGTCGATGCCGCTGTTCGCGAATTGCGACTGCTGCATCGCTTCGTCGGCGGCGATCAGCGCGAAGCGGGTGAAGCGGTCGTAGCCGCGATGCAGACCTTCGTGCGCGTCGGCGGGAACTTCGCCGCCGATGCGGCAGGCGAGGGCTGAGGAGTCGATGGAGGTGATCGTGCGAACGCCGCTGCGCGCGTTGCGGATCGCGTCGAGCGCGGCCTCTTTGCCGCGTCCGAAACAGGAGACGATGCCGTAGCCGGTGATCGCGACGCGGCTGGTCATGCCGTGGCGGCGCCGGTGAGCTCTTCGACGATGGTGATCATGTCGCCGAACGTCTTCATCGCGCGTGCCCGGTCGTCCGGAATGGAGATGTGGAAGCGCTCTTCGATGGCGAACAGGATCGTCAGCGCGTCGAGCGAATCGATTCCTGCGTCGGCCAGGAGCGTCTCCGGCGACAGCGCGTCCTCGGCAAGCTGCTTCTCATTGCGCACGATCTCGACGAGTGCGCTCTCGATCTCCGCCCGTTCCATGCGGCCGTTATTATACGAACGTGACTCGCCGATACGTCGCAATCTACATCGGGTGGATTGCCCTCTGCGCCGTGCTCTTTCTCGCGCTGCGGGGAAGCGAGGATCCGTCGCGCCGCCATGGCCGGATTCTCTCGAATGACGCCGGCGCGATCGCTGTGCGTGTGCTGGACGCGCGCGGCGTGAAAGGTTACGACGCCGTACACGTGGCCGCCGACGCCGATCGCTGGATCGTCCTCTGCGACCGCCGCCCCCGTACGGCGCTGCGCGACGCGATTGTGGTCGAGCTCCGCGCAGCGGACGGCGCACTCCTGGCGATCCGTAAAGTTGCCGCACGGTAAACTGCACGCCGAAATGTCCCGCCCCAAACTCACGCCGATGCTCGAGCAGTATTTCGAGATCAAGCGGCAGGTTCCTGACGCCATCCTCTTCTACCGGCTCGGCGATTTTTACGAGATGTTTTTCGAGGATGCCGAGAAGGCGGCGCCGCTTCTCGATCTCGTCCTGACCGCGCGCAACAAAGGTCAGGACTACGAAGCGCCGATGTGCGGCGTCCCGTATCACGCGGCCGACGGCTACGTCGCGAAGCTCATCAAACACGGGCTGAACGTCGCCATCTGCGATCAGGTCGAAGAGGCCGGCGCGACGAAAGGGCTCGTGCGGCGCGAGATCGTCCGCGTCGTGACGCCCGGCACCGCCACCGAAAGCCACATCGTCGAGCGCGAGTGCTGTTATCTGCTGTCGATCATTCCGACCGGCGACGTCATCGGCGCCGCGTACATCGACGTCTCCACCGGCGATTTTTTCGTGACGACGTATTCGTCGATGTCCGATCCGCGGCTCGCCGACGATGTGGCCCGTTTCGCGCCGCGCGAAGCGATCTACCCGAAAGAGAGTGCTCTCGACCTCGAGCTGCCGAAGAGTGCGGTCGAGCCGTCGATGTTTGACGTCGCCTCCTCGCACGATTACCTCTCGCGCCATTTCGGTACGCAGTCGCTGCGCGGCTTCGGCCTGGAAGGCGACGATCCGCGCATCGGCGCCGCCGGCGCCGCGCTTCGTTACGCCACCGCGTCGCATCGCAAAGATCTCGCTCACGTGCAGTCGCTGCGCGTCGACAACGAATCCGATTACCTGCAGCTCGACGCCGCGACGCTCGCCAATCTCGAGATCCTCGACTCGCGCGATGCCGGCCGCCCGCGCGCGTCGCTCTGGAGCGTGATCAACGCAACCCGCACGGCGATGGGCGGACGGACGCTGCGCCGCTGGATCACCCGTCCGCTGAAAGTGCACGATGCGATTTTCGAGCGCCACGATGCGGTCGATGAGCTGACGCGCTCGCGCGCCATCCTCGAACAGATGGGACAGCGGCTCGCGCGCATCGCCGATCTCGAACGGCTGGCGTCACGCGTCACGCTGCGCAGCGCCACGCCGCGTGAATGTCTCGCGCTGGCCGACTCGCTCCTCGTCGTCGACGAGCTGCGCGACGTGATGACGCCGCTGCAGGGACCGCTGCTCAAACGGATGCGCACCGCGCTCGATCCGGTGCCGTCCGTCGTGGCGCGCATTGCCGAGACGCTCGATGAGAATCCGCCGCTCAACCTGCGCGATGGCGGCGTGATCAAGACCGGCGTCGACGCCGAGCTCGACTCGCTGCGCGCGATCGCCCACGACTCGAAATCGATTCTCCTCGCCATCGAAGCGCGCGAGCGGGAACGGACCGGCATCACGTCGCTGAAGATCCGCTTCAACTCGGTCTTCGGCTACTACATCGAGGTGTCGAAGTCGAACCTCGCGCGCGTGCCGCAGGACTACATCCGCAAGCAGACGCTCGTGAATGCGGAGCGCTACATCACGCCCGATCTGAAAGTGCTCGAAGAGAAAATCGTCGGCGCGGAAGACAAAGCGAACGCCATCGAAGTGCGGCTCTACGATCAGCTGCTGGCCGCGGTGGCCGGCGAAAGCGCGGCGATCCTCGCGACGGCGCGCGCGGTTGGCGACACCGACTCGCTGGCATCGCTCGCCACCGTTGCGATTCGCAATCGCTATGTGCGCGCAACGCTCACCGACGCCTCCGAACTTTGCATCGAAGACGGACGTCATCCGGTCATCGAAGTGCTGACGGCGGAGCGCTTCATTCCGAATGACACTGACATCGTCCGCGAGCGGAACGGCATCCAGGTGATCACCGGTCCGAACATGGGCGGAAAGTCAACGTATCTCCGCCAGGTAGCGCTGATCGTGCTGCTCAACCAGGCGGGGAGCTTCGTGCCGGCCGCGAAAGCGCGACTCGGGATCTGCGACCGCATCTTCACGCGCGTCGGTGCCAGCGATCAGCTGGCGCGCGGCGAGTCGACGTTCATGGTCGAGATGCACGAGACGGCGAACATTCTCAACAACGCCACCAACCGCTCGCTGATCATCCTCGATGAAGTCGGCCGCGGGACGGCGACGTTCGATGGTTTGTCTCTGGCGTGGGCGATCATCGAGTACATCCACGATCATCCGACCCGCAGCGGCATCACGATCTTCGCGACGCACTATCACGAGGTCACCGACCTCGCGAAGACGCGGCCACGCGTCGCCAACTACAACGTCGCCGTCAAAGAGTGGAACGACCAGATCATCTTCCTTCGCAAAGTGGTCGCGGGAAGCGCCGACAAGAGCTACGGAATCCAGGTGGCGAAACTGGCCGGGATTCCGCGCAGCATCACCGATCGCGCGCGGGAGATTCTCTCCACGCTGGAGAGAAAGGAACGCGATCTGGTCGAGGAAACACGCCAGCGTCCGGCACCGACGAAACAGCTCGGACTCTTCGGCGGGCGCGAACAGCAGGTCCTAGATCAGCTGCGCGCCGTCGACATCGAAGCGCTCACGCCGATTCAGGCACTGAACGAGTTGGCGCGACTCAGGCAATCGCTGGAGTGATATGAATGTGGAGTCGCATTGATGGCCGAGTCGCACACAGCTCCTGACATCCTCGGCATCGGAATCACCGGCAAATCGCTGACCGACCTCGAGCGACGCATCATCAGCGACACCTCGCCGTACGCGATCGTGCTGTTCGGCCGGAACATCGAAGGCGAAGCGCAGCTCCGCGAGCTCGTGCGTGAATGCAAAGCGATCGCGAAACGCCCGCCGCTGATGATGATCGATGAGGAAGGCGGCCGCGTCGATCGGATCCGCAATCTGATCCCCGGACTGCCGAGCGTGCAGGCGTTCGATGAAGGGGAGCAGCCGGTCGAGATGTCGCAATGGGCCGGCAAAGTGATCGGGATGGCGCTCCGCTATTTCGACATCGAGATCGATCTCGCGCCGGTCGTCGACGTCCGCTCGCCCGACTACGCGCCGAAGGGTCTGGAGCGCCGCACGTTCGGCGACAATCCCGCGCGCGTCATCGAGCTGGCGCGCGCGTTCATGCGCGGTCTGCACGGTGCCGGCGTCGCGTCATGCCTCAAACACTTTCCCGGCATCGGCCGTGGTTCCGCCGATCCGCACTACGGCGCGACCGTAATCGATGCGCCGCGCGACGAGCTGATCGCGCGCGACCTCGTGCCGTTCGCGCAACTCGGCAACGAGGCGGGCGCGATCATGATCGGCCACGGGACGTATCCGCGCATCGACGATCCCGATCTGCCGGCGACGCTCAGCCGCAAAATCTCGAACGATCTGCTGCGAAACGAGACCGCGTTCGCTGGCGTTGCCGTCACCGACGACATGGAAATGCACGCCGTCTCCGACCTCGGCGCATACGAGGAGATTTCCGAGCGCGCGCTGATGGCCGGCAACGACGTGATCCTCTACTGCAGCCACATCGAGCGCGTTCCCGATCTGCAGCAACACATCGCCGAACGCGCAAGAACTGACGAAGCGTTCGGCGCGCGATTCCGCGAAGCAGTGCAGCGCGCGGAACGATATCGCGCGCATTGCGAACGGCTGCGCGCCGAGGGAATGCCGCCGGCGAAATCGTTCGACGTGTTGATCGAGGAAGCGGTGACGTTCGTCGAAGCGTTCGAGAAGACGCGTCCTGCCTACGACGATTACCTCGGCGATGACCGCCGCCGCAACAATCGCAAGCCGGGAACAGGAAAGACCGGCCGCGAAGAGTGGACGTAGGTTACGGACTGACGCGTTGGCCGCCGAGTTTGCGGATGACAAGCTCTTCGAACACGCGTTGCGCGTCCGCGTCTCGGGTGCCGCAGATCTCTTTCGATGGAAGGCGAAATGAGCATTCGTCGTCGGGTGTGCACCAGCGACAGGGCGCCGATGCAGCGATCGCGAATGTGCCGATGCGATTCCATCCATCGATCGCGACCTGCGAGAGTGGTGACTTCCATCACGTGAACGCGATCGCGACGACGATCCCGATGGCGACGCGACGCCGACAAATCAGCGCGCAGACAAAGGCGACGAACACAAAGAGGCCGGCAACATCGGAGAGCTTGCCGGTCAGCAACGCGTCATTGATTGCGAGCAGCGATAACGCGATCAGGAACGGCGGCGACAGCAGCAGCGCCGACGCGCCTTATCGGCGAAACTCCCGGATCGGCGCGACGCTCTTCCTCATCAGCGCCTCGGAATGGCCGCGGACCAGATAGTCGCTGAGCTCGCCGACCAGCGTGTAGCCGAGCCGTTCGTAAAGTGCGCGAGCGCGGGGATTGAACGACGAGACACAGAGGAAGACATTCGGCGACTCGCGCAGAATGCGCTCTTCCGCAAAGGCGACGAGCCGCGTGCCGACGCCGCTGCCGCGCGCGTCCGGCGCGACGCAGATCGCCTGAATGTAGCCGACGAACACGCCCTGCATGACGATGACGACGAAGCCGCGCGCCGCGTCGTCTTCGCGCGCCACGAACGTCTCGCGCATCGGATCGCTGACCAGCGCGTAACACTCGTCGGCGGTGCGGCCGATGGTCAGCCACGGCTCCGTCGACGCCATCATCTCCGCGCACGCACGCGTTTCTGCATCGTCACGAATCGGGGAGATTTCCATGCGGTACGATGATGCCATGCGCCGTCCGGAACCGACTGAATACCACCCTGAGTTTGAAAACTACATCTCGCTCGTTCCCGAAACCGACCTCGTCGGCGCGATGAGCTCGCAGCTCGAGGAGACGCGCGCGTTTCTCAGCGGCTTCGACGCGGAACGCGCCGGTTATCGCTACGCGGAAGGGAAGTGGAGCATCCGCGAAATCACCGGGCATCTCGCGGACGGCGAGCGGGTCTTCGGCTATCGCGCCTTTGCGATCGCGCGCGGCGAGACCGCGTCGCTGCCGGGGTTCGAGGAGAACAGCTACATCGCCGCTTCGGGCTACGACCTCTGGGCCATGCCCGATCTGATCGAGCACTTCTCCGCGCTGAGGACGTCGAACATCCTCATACTGCGCGCGCTCGATGAAGCGGCCTGGTCGCGCGTCGGGATCGCGAATGAATATCCGGTCACGCCGCGTGCGCTGGCGTTCGGGATGGTCGGCCACGCACGGCATCACCTCAGCGTGCTGCGCGAACGGTATTTGTAGGCGCTACTTCTTGCGCCGCGCCAGCGTCTTCGCGATGTAGCTGACGGCGTCCGGCGTCTCGCATGCGGTGTCGCCATGATCGACTTCCACCCTGCCGATCTCGCGCGCGGCGGCGACCGCTTTCGCTTCGAGCGCGTCGTTGCGCACGCCGATCGCGATCAGCGCGCCGTTCATCCCGTGACGGACGCGATTCTTCGCGGTGGCGATGCCGCGGCGGATCGCTTCGATGCGTGACGCGAAGTACGAATCCGGCAGCGTCGTATCGTGCATCGCCAGATGGACGAGCACGCGCCAGCCGGCGCTCTCGACCGACTCGTCATCCGCCGCCATCCACTGCTCCGCTTTCGCACGCGCGAACGGCGTGCGGGCGACGAGCGACGCAAACGCATCGACGATCGGATAGCTGTCGATGTCGCGCGACCACGCATCGAGCGTCGCCTCATCGAGCTTCGCCGGCTCGGCGATCATCGTCGTCAGCAGCCGCGCTTCGTACCAGCCCGACTTCCACAACTCGCGCGCCAGCGCGTCATTGGTTTTGATCGCCTTCTGAAGAGCTTTCAGATCGGGAGTCGGAACGCCGAAGACCTTGTCGCCGGCGCCGTGGCGCCGGTACGTTTTCCGGAACGACTCTTTGCCGCGTTCACGGAGCTGCTCGAGCACTTCGGCTGCGGTCATGAATGGTTGAGGGACAGGCCGAAACCTGTCCCTTCACTCGATTCCTAGAATGGAACCTCATCATCGTCGTCCATCTCGGGACGCGACGATGGGGACGAAGACGACTTGCGCGATCCGCCGCCGCCACCGCTGTAGCTGCCACCGCCACCACCGCCTTCCTCGTCGCCGCGGCGATCGAGCATCTGCATGGTGTTGGCGATGATCTCGGTGCGGTACTTCTTCTGCCCCGACTCTTTGTCTTCCCAGCTGTCGGTGCGGATCGAGCCTTCGATG
>JAOBAU010000454.1 GCA_025463165.1 Acidobacteriota bacterium
TGCTCGACAACGTCAAGATCGGCGGCCATATCCACTACAAATACTCCGGGACCTCGGCAGTCCTGCATACGAATCGATTTCACAAAGCCGAGGAAATCGCCGAGACGGAAGCGTTCGACCTGTTGAAGATTTTCGGACTCGAATCGCGCGCCGATTACTACGCAAAGAACCTTCCGTATGGCGATCAGCGCCGTCTCGAGATCGCCCGCGCACTTGCCGCGCGTCCGAAGCTGCTGTTGCTCGACGAGCCGGCCGCGGGACTCAACGATCGCGAGACCCGCGACCTGATGGCGACGATTCATGACATTCGCGATCGTTTCGACATCGCCATCCTGCTCATCGAGCACAACATGGAGTTGGTGATGGGCATCTGCGAGCGCATCATCGTCCTCAGCTTCGGTAAGACGATCGCGCAGGGAACGCCCGCCGAAGTCCGCGCGAACCCTGTCGTGATCGAGGCCTACCTCGGCGAACCGGCGGAGGCGCTCGAACAATGAGCCCGATCCTTTCAGTGCGCGGGATCGAAGTTTCTTACGGGACGATTCCGGCGCTGCACGGCGTCGACGTCGACGTTGAAAAAGGGGAGATCGTCACGCTGATCGGCGCGAACGGAGCCGGCAAAACGACGACGCTCCGGACGATCTCCGGCCTCCTGAAACCGCGCAAAGGCAGCGTGTCGTTCGAAGGGAACGACATCACCGGCGTAAAGCCGCACGTGATTACGAAGAAAGGAATCTCGCACGTCCCCGAAGGACGCGGCATCTTCGCGAACCTGACTGTCCACGACAACCTCGAGCTCGGCGCATATCTGCGTAAGGACAAGGTCCAGCAGTCCGAGTACGAGCGGATCTACACGCTGTTCCCGGTGCTCAAAGAACGGATCAAACAAAACGCCGGAACTCTCTCCGGCGGCGAACAGCAGATGCTCGCCATCTCGCGAGCGCTGATGTCGAAGCCGACCGTGCTCCTACTCGATGAGCCATCGCTCGGATTGGCCCCGCAGATGGTCCAAACAATCTTCCGCGTCATCAAAGACATCAACGCGGAAGGCACAACGATTCTCCTGGTCGAGCAAAACGCCCACATGGCGCTCGTAACCGCCCACCGCGGTTACGTGATGGAGACCGGCCGTATCGTAGTCACCGATGACACGAAGGCGCTGCTCGCGTCGGATCGGATCAGGAAGGCGTATCTCGGCGGGTGACGCGGTTCGATGCGAGTTGCCTCCGGAACCGTGATCGACGGCCGCATTGAACTGAGCGATGCCGAGCTTCCGGAAGGTGCCGCCGTTACCGTATTGCTCTCCGAGGGAGATGAAACATCGAGGCGGACGAGGAAACGGAGCGGATGCTCCTCGACTCGATCGCGCAATGCGAACCAGGGCAGACGATTCCGTTCGTACGCGTAGTTCAGAAACTTCGCCGACGAGAGTGAGTGGTGCTCTTCGCATCGAGGTAGTGGCGCGAGAATCGGCTCCCGAACCTCCGATTTGAAACTCCGCGTCTCCCACTGAGTCACAACAGCAGAGCACGCCGCCCAGCCACCTCCCATCGCGGCCCTCGAATTGCAGTCTCCTTTCCCCGAAGGGAGGTTTGTATGCATTCACGAACTTCGAGGTCCCTCGGCGCGGCGCTGGCTGTTTTTGCGCTCATCGCGGTGACCTCACCGGCACAAACCACGAAAGATTCGAAGGAAGTCAAACAGGCATTTCAGCAGGGGCAGCTCGACACGCTCGTGCAGGCGCAGCAGACGCTGGCGGCGGCCGAGGGCGCCGGAGCGGCGATGTATGCGAAGTCGATCTATGACGACGCGGCTGAACGTCTGCGCTTCGCGCAGGCGAACTGGAGCTCCACGCAGAAATCGACGCACGAGCAGACGCGGCTGCGCGCCGAGGAGGCGGTCTGGGCCGCGAGGGCGGCGCTTGCGAAAGCGCGCTGGCTCGGCAACAACGCGGCGATCCGCCAGCTGCAGACCGACATCACCAACTTCGGTGGCACGTCGGACGCGCTAACGCTCAGCGACGAACAGCCGGATCTGCTGATGATGCGCGGTACGACGTCGGCGACCGCCGTCGACTTCGCGCAGAAAGCGATCGATCAGGCGAAGGCCGTCGGCGCGACCGCGCAGCAGAACAACGATCTGCAGTCGGCGCAGGAGAACCTCGAGACGGCGCGCAAGATCATGAAGGGCAACTCGAACAGTGAATCCGCCACGCATCTCGCGTACGTCGCGGAGATGATCGCGCGTCGCGCGTATTACACGGCGCGTGCGGCGGAATCGAATCGCTACCTGCCGAACCTGCAGATGGAACGGACGCGGCTCGCGCAGGTCAACAGCGATCGTGTCGCGGCAGCCGAACGCGTGCAGCGCGAAGAGGCGCAGCGTCGCGCGAACGAATTGCAGCAGCAGCTCGCGGCCGAACAGAACAATCGGCAGGTGCAGTCGGCGGAGCTCGATCGGCTGCGCACGCAGCTCGAGGAGAGCCGCCGCGCCAGCGAGCAGCGGACGGAACAGGATCGTGCGGCGCGCGAAGCAGCGGAACGCGCGCTCGACGAAGCGTTCACGCGCTATCAGACGGCGCTCGTCAGCGGATCGTCGGACGTCGACGCGCTGCGCCGGCAGATCGAAGATCAGCAGCTTGCACTTCGCTCGATTCAGGAACGCGAGCGCGTTGGAGAACAGTCGATGGAAGCGGAGATCGCCGGACTGCGGCAGGACCTGCAGAACTCGCAGCAGCAGGGCTCGGTCTCCGCGCAGGTACTCGAGCAGCGGCAGGCGGAATTGACGCGGCGCCAGCAGGAGCTGGAGCAGATGCGCAAGGACCGTGAAGCCGATCTCGCGCGGCGTGCGGACGTCGATCGCCAGCAGCAGGCGGCGCTCACCGATGCGCAGAAACGTCGTGACGAAGCCGAGGCGCAGGCGCAGCAGTTGAGACAGATGGCCGCGGAGTCGGCGCAGCAGGCGCAGGTTGCGCAGGCCAGTGCGCTGTCGACGCAGGCCGAGCTCGATCGCACGCGCCAGCAGCTCGCCAGCAGCGACGCCGAAGCGCGCCGGCTGCGGATGGAGCAGGCACTCGGCAAGCTCGCATCGACGCGCACCGACACGCGCGGGCTGATCGTGACGCTGACGAACAACCTGCTCTTTGACACCGGCAAGACGACGCTGAAGCCGGGCGCGAAGCGGACGCTCTCGCGCATCGCCGAGCAGCTCAGCGGCGACAACAGCGGCGTGAAGGTGGAGGTCGAAGGACACACCGACAGCGTCGGCAGCGCCGATTCGAATCAGGCATTGTCGGTACGCCGGGCGACGGCCGTCCGCGACTACCTTCTTTCGCAGGGCTTGAAGTCCGATCGCATCAGCGCCGCCGGACGCGGCGAAGAGGCTCCGATCGCGACGAACAAAACCGCCGCCGGACGCCAGCAGAACCGGCGCGTGGAACTCGTCATCGCACCATGATTGATCGGGAGGCGGGCACGAACGCCCGCCTCCCGTATTCTGTCGCGGTGAATCCGCCAACCTTCCTTTACGGCACCGCGTGGAAAGAGGACGAGACCGAGCGCCTCGTGCGGCTCGCGCTCGATACCGGCTTCCGCGGGATCGATACCGCGAATCAGCGAAAGCATTACTTCGAAGCGGGCGTCGGCGCGGCGATCGCAACGGCGATTCATGATGGCGTCGTTCGCCGCGATGAGCTGTTCATCCAGACGAAGTTTACCGATCGCGACGGACAGGATCACCGGCTGCCGTACGACGAAGATGCCGATCTGACGACGCAGGTTCGGCAGTCGTTCGCGAGCTCGCTCGATCATCTGCGCGTCGATACGATCGATTCCTATGTCCTGCACGGACCATCGCGCCGGCGCGGATTGACCGCGGGCGACATCGAAGTCTGGCGCGCCATGGAGTCACTCCACGCCGCCGCCTCCGTCCATCACCTCGGCGCCAGCAACATCACTCTCGAGCAACTCGAATTGCTGCTCGAGCATGCGCGCGTACGGCCGGCGTTCGTGCAGAACCGCTGCTTCGCGCGCAACGGCTGGGACTCGGAAGTCCGCGCGTTCTGCCGCGCGCACGGCGTCGTCTATCAGGGCTTCTCGCTTCTCACCGCGAACGTGAATGAATTGCGCCGCGCCCCGTTTCGCAGCATCGTCGCGCGTGTGGGACGAACGCCGGCGCAGGTCGTCTTCCGTTTCGCGCGACAGGTCGGGATGCTGCCGCTGACCGGCACGACCGATCCCGCGCACATGCGCGAGGATCTCGCCATCGACGATTTTGTTCTGTCGGATGACGATGTCGATGCGATCGAGCGGATCGGGGTGTAAGGTTTTGGCGGGTCGTGCGTCATCCATGCTGAAAGGAGAAACGCCATGAACGATCTCGATCGCTGCACCAGCTGTGGATGTGGAAACGAATGCGAATGCGGCCCCGGTTGCGGCTGCTGATGCGCGACGCCGGGCGCCGGCAACAGCGTCCGGCTTCATCTGCTCATGAACGAACAAACATCATTCAACGTCGTGGAAACGCTGGTGTCGAATCACCGGCAGTTTCTTTCCTACCTCGAGAAGCGCGTGGAGTCGCGCGAAGCGGCCGAGGACATTTTGCAGGAGGCGTTTGTGCGAGGGCTCGATTCGCCGTCGCTGCGCGAGGCTGATTCAGCGACGGCGTGGTTCTATCGCGCGCTGCGCAATGCGATCGTCGATCACTATCGGCGGCGCGGCGTCGAAGCGCGCGTGCTCGAGCAGGTCGCGGCGGAGACGAGTGACACCGTGCTGCCAGAGAGCGACCTGATGGCTGCAGTCTGCGCGTGCGTGTCGCGATTGTTGTCGACGCTGAAGCCGGAGTACGCGCAAGTCATTCAGCGAGTGGAGCTCGATGAGATTCCCGTGCGCGACTACGCGGCGGAAGAACAGATGACCGCGAATGCGGCGAGCGTTCGACTGTTCCGCGCGCGTGAAGCGCTCAGGCGCCGCGTCGTCCAGAGTTGCGGGACGTGCGCGGAGCACGGATGTCTCGATTGCCACTGTCACGCCGCGTCATGCTCGGCGTGACCACCGCTTAACCCACTGCGCAACCGCGCTCAGAAGCCGCGACCAATCACGACGTTCATCACCGCAATCGCCAGCGACGCAAATGAGAAAACGCTCACCACTCTCCAGCTCTGCCGTCCGCCGCGAATGTCTGCCATCGTCCTGCTCATGAATGCGTTCATTTTTTTTCTCCTCGTGTGTTGCGTTGCCGCTCTCCATTGAAAGGTGAATGCCATAAACCGGTTCCATTTGTTTTCAATGGTTTAGCGCGAGTTGCCAAAAAAACGGGTGTGCCGGAAACGCACATCCGTCCGGAAATCGGACAGCAATCCGTGTTCTCATGCGCCGATGCCGACGACCGTTCATCTGATCGACGCCAGCCCGTACCTTTTCCGCGCCTGGTTCTCGCTGCCGAAGTCGATCGTCGACGCCGCAGGCCGCCCGATCAACGCCGTCTACGGCTTTAACGCCTTCCTGAAGAAGTACATCGCCGACGAAAAGCCGACGCACATCGGCGTCGCGTTCGATCGCCATTTCAACGGCAGTTTTCGCAACGATTACTACCCGGCGTACAAAGCGCATCGCGAAGCGTCGCCGCCCGAGCTCGACGCGCAGGTCGATCCGACGGTCGCTGCCGTCGAAGCGCTCGGCATCGCGACCTTCATCGATGAGCGCTACGAAGCCGATGACCTCATCGCGACGATCATCGATCGCACGGCGGCCAGCGGCGCGCACTACGTCATCGTCACCAGCGACAAAGACATGACGCAGCTCGTCAGCGATCGGATCGTCGTCGTCGATCCGGCGAAGAAACTCCGCTTCGACGCGGCGGCGGTCGAGGCGAAGTTCGGCGTGCGGCCGGAACAGATCACCGACTTCCTCGCGCTGGCCGGCGATGCCGTCGACAACATTCCGGGCGTGCGCGGCATCGGTCCGAAGACCGCCGCGCAGCTCCTGCAGAAGTACGGCTCCCTCGAAGGAATCTACGAACAGGTGCCGGCGATGCGGAAGAGCGCGATCCGCGGCGCCGGAACGTTAGCGGCGAAGCTCGAGCAGGACGTCGCAAACGCCGGGATGTCGAAGCGGCTGGCGACGGTGTCGGTCGACGCGCCGATCACCGTCTCCATCGACGCGCTCCGTTTCGGCTAACGCGCTTCCGCGAGCAGCTCGTCGATCCGCCGCGACAACTCCGCTTCCGACAAGCGCGTCGGCGTGTAGAGACGCACCACTCCTTTGCGATCGATGAGCGCGAACGTCGGTGTCGCCGATGCGCCGTAACGAACCATCGTGTCGAGGTCGATCAGCACCGGCACGTCTTTCAGCGCGGGATAGAGCTCGCCCCACACTTTCTCGACGCGCGCTTTCTCTTCCGCCGGCGTTGCCGGTTTGTCGTCGAGGCTGCCGTAGTAACGCGTGACCGCGATCAGGTTCACATCCTGCGATCGATACTTTTCCCACACGCGCTGCAGCGACGGCGCCTGCGCTTTGCAGTCGCCGCAGCCCTGCGCGAAGAAGAAGAGCACGACCGGCTTTCCTTTCAGCGATTCCAGCGACACTTTGCTGCCGATGAAATCGGATCCGGTGAGCGCCGGCGCCGGATGGCCTTCGATGGTCAACAGGTTGATGTTCTTGCGGATCCGCGAGCGCAGCGCCGGTGCCTCGGCGCGCGCCAGCTCGTTCTCGAGATAGCGAACGGCGGAACCGCGGCCGTTCTGCGCGGCGATCAATTTCGATTCGACTTCGATCGCGGCGCCGTACGGCACGAGCAGCTCCGCGGTCTCCTTCGGAATCTCGCGATGCAGTTCGGCGACGAGCTCTTTCGCGACTTCGGTCCGCCGCTGCATTTCCGCGCCGCGCGCGAGCCAGCCGACAGCATCGAGATATTCGCCGTCGATCCCTTTCTCTTTTTTGTAATCCTCGACGGCCGCTACGCCGGTGGCGAGATCGCCGGCCGCGAGTTTCAGCCGCACGACGCGTACGAGATCGGCGGCCATGGCGCTCTCTCCGATGAGAGCGAGAGTGAGAAACGAGAAGACGAGTTTCCTGAGCATGCGCGCGCCTCCACAGCAATCGTTGTTCGGTTGCTGGTGGGACGCGGCGCCGCGGAAATGGTTTCGGCGTCAGTCGCGCGCGACGGCGAAGTAGATCGCCACCGGCGCGAGCGCGACACAGACGGCGAGCCCGAGTCCGAGCGGAAGACTCCACTGCACGAGCGTCGGCAGATGCACGGCGTCGCGCAGTGCACGAATCGAGACGCCGCCGATGGTCGTCAGCAACGCCACGACGATTGCGATCGCCGCGACGAACGACAGCGTCTGCGCGGCGATCACGGCGCGTCGCGCATCGCGCGCGGCATCGTCCGCGGCGCGGCGCTGCATCCGCCACCAGACCAGTCCCGACGGCGGCACCGGCGCGTTGCGCAATGCATCGACGTGATCCGCAGCGACCGCGCCGGCGACGAGCGCGACGTCCGCGCACGAATCGCAAACAGCGATGTGCGCGGTCAGCTCGGCGTCGTTACGTCCGGCGCGAGCCATATCGAGCACGAGCTCTTCACGATCGCATCCGTTCATCGCGTCCTCCCGAGCAGCTCCGCCAGTTTCCGTCGCGCGCGGAACAGCAGCGGCTTCACGCTGCCGGTCCGCAATCCGAGCGCTTCGGCAATCTCCTGATGCGACGAGCCGAGCGCGTACGCGAGCCAGATCATTTCGCGCTGCGCCGGCCGAAGATGCGACATGGCGCGAGCGAGATCGGTTCTCCCGGCGACATCGACGTTTGCCGCGACGAGTTGCGCGTCGTCATCGATGTCGGGAAGCGCGACGTGCCGGCGATGTTTGCCGCGCCGTTCCGCATCGCGTGCGATGTTCGTCGCGATGCGGAACAGCGAGTTGCGGCGGTGCGTCTCGTTCTCGTGCGCGGCGCCGGCGCGGAAGAACCGGTAATACGTTTCCTGCACGAGATCGTCAGCTAGTTGACGATCGCCGCTGACGCGCGCGAGGTAGAGCCAGACGCTCCGCGAAGTGCGATCGTAAAACGCGCGGAACGTCTCCTCGTCCATCGGCAGCGCTGCCGCTTCGCCGGTCTGTTCGACCTCGATCAGCGTCGTCTCGCGCATGGCAATCGTCGTCGTGCCGGTCATTAGTCGTTCGCGGTCGCCGGTTCGGGCGGCGTCCAGAGCCCCAGCTTACGCGAGACGGCCAGCGAAACGACGGACGACACGATGAAGCCGATGCCGACCGAGAGCGCGAGGATGCCGAGTGCGAAGAACGGTTGCGCGACCTCTTTGCCCGTGTTGTTGCTGACGAGCCAGAGCCCGATGCCGGCGGCGGCGACGACGAGTCCCGCCTGAATCGACCAGAGAATGCGTCCCGCCGGCGAGCCGGCGCTCTGCTGCGCGGTGTCGACGGCCAACGGCGCCGTCTCGAGGAATCGTTGTCCGGCCGGCGTTGCGATGTACGCGAGCAGCTCTTCGTTCGATGCGAAGCGATCCATCAGTTTGTTGTGCACTTCGGCCTGCACTTTCGAGACGCGGCTCCAGCGGCGATGCTGAATCAGCGTGCGGATGATCCATGAGAGAACGAGTGCGACCAATCCCATCGTCAGGAAAATCGCGAAGCCTTCGACGGCGTCGCGCCAGACGCGCTCCGATGCGCTTTCCGGCCGCATGTCGCCAACCCAGACGTTCTCCAGATAGAACGACGGACTGTGTGCGACCTCCGGATGCTGCGCGACGAACGCCGCGAGCGCCGGATAGTTGGCGAGATACGCCGCGTTCGTGAAGAGCGTCGGATCGAGCTTGAGTACTTTGCCGACCTGCGGCGGATGACGTTCGAGCAGTTCGCGGAAACGCTCGCGCGTCTGGCTCGCGTCGGTATCCGTGGCAACGACGACGGCAGGCGCCGCCGTGGTGGTGGTCGATGATGTCGTCGTTTCCGTCTGCGCTGCCGCCCCCGACACGAGCCCGATTGCGATCACACCCGCGGCGACGAGATTCCTGATGGTTTTCATCCTGCTTCCCCTTTGCGAGCTAGTTACGCGCGAGGGGTGCGGAGGTTAACGCCTTGTGGCGAGCCAGATCAGAAAGCGCGAGCCGCCCGCCGCGCCGCGGCCGCGCACGCGAATCTCTTCCGTCGCGAAGCCGGTCTGTTGCAGCCGCCGCGTGAACGCCGCGTCAGGACCTGCTGACCACACCGCGAGAATGCCGCCGGGCCGCAGCGCGTCGTGTGCGGCGCGCAGTCCGGCGACGCCATACAGCCAGTCGTTCGCTTTCGACGTCAGTCCGCGCGGACCGTTATCGACGTCGAGCAGGATCGCGTCGAACGCGTTGCGCTCACCGCGAATCACCTGCGCGACGTCGACCTCGCGCACGCTCACGCGCGGATCATCGATCGCGCCGTGCGACACGGCATCGAGCGGACCGCGATGCCATTCGACGACGGCCGGCACGAGCTCGGAGACGATCACTTCGCTGTTCGCGCCGAAGTCGCGCAGCACCGCCGCGAGCGTGAAGCCCATGCCGAGGCCGCCGATGAGAATGCGTGGCTTGGCGCGCTCGAGCCGTTCGCGCACGAGCGACGACAGCGCATCCTCGGAACCATGCACGCGGCTGTTCATCAGCTCGTAGCTGCCGACGCGAATCGAATACTCGGAGCCGCGCTGGTGCAGCCGCATCTCGCCGCCGTCGCCGGGGATCGCGGCGGTGCCGACGAGGTTCCAGGGCAGCATGCTCGGTCAGCGCTCGAGGTGCCGCGCGGTCTCCTGCTGCAGCGTCAGGTACTCCGACAGCTCCGGCGCGCCCTGCGGGATCTCGCCGAGGCGCTGCGAGATGTCGAGCGCATTTTTGGCGCACTGCCAGTTCTGCAGCCGGACGTGCGAACGGGCGATATGGAAATACGGGTAGTAGTCGATCAGCCACATGCCGTACGTTCGCGCGCGCCGCTGCGGATTGGGACGATTGGCGACCGCGTCGACGAACTCGTTCAGCGCGCGCGGATAGTCGCCTTTGCGCTCGAGCTCGATGCCGAGCTCGTAGCGCGCGTACCACGGCGCATCGGCGAGCTTCGTATCGGCCGAGATGTCGCACTTCGTCAGCACGTCGTTGCGCAGCACGCTGAACTCCTGCTCGCTGAGGATCGGCGTGGCCGGTTTGAAGTTCGCGTAGGCCGGCCGCGACGCGGTGCCGTCGCCGCGCAGCAACAGCTGATACGCGACGAGCAGCGGCCGTCCGACCTCGCTCTTCGCCGCGACGCCGGAGTCTTCCGCGTGCGCCAGTTCCTTTCGCGCCGTTGCGACGTCGCCGCTCATCTGCGCGGCGATCGCGAGATAGAGATGAGGAAGGTAATCGATGTACTGCTGCTGCCCGGTGGCGAGCTGCAGCCCCTCGGTGTTGCGCTGCGCAATGGCCGTTTCGAGCTCCGCGCGCGCTTCCGCGCCATGCCCGTCGCCGATGAGACGAACGCCTTTTTCGTAATGCTCGTACCACGTGCCCTGCGCCGAACCGGTCGCGAGCAGGATCGCGAGAATCAGCTGAAGCATCGTCGATCTCCTTCGATGGATTCGACAGATTGTAAGGCTACGGCGCGAAGTAGCTCTCGATGGCGAACGGCCGCGCGATGTAGTCGCGTTTCCAGTACGGGCTCACTTCATCGAGGAGCAGCGCGACCGCGGCACCGATCGCATAAAACGCGACGCGCTGTCGTTCGGCGAGACGCGGGTTGGCGAGACCCGAGTCAATGTCGGCACGCAGTTGTGCGGCAACCTCTTTCGCCGCTTCGCGCGACAGGCACGGCGTTCCGCGCTTCGCCAACTCCTCAGCGACGCGCAGCTCGACATAGCGCGCGACCCCTTCCTGGTAAACCTGAAACATCAGGTACGCGTAATCGTCGGCATCGAGCGATTCGCGCAGCTCGCGCCAGCGCAGTTTCACCTCGCGTAGCGCAGGGGCGAACGATGCGGAGCCGCGCGCGGCGAGTGCGTTTGCGAGCGCGGACGTGAAGCGCGTCATCCGCTGCTGCACGTTCGCGTCGGCATACGGGAACGGATAGTTGAGCATCCACATCCCGGTTTCGTCGCCGCGCGCGAGGCCGAGTTTGTTCGACGCCGCGTAGTAGCCGGGCCACGAATATTGAAGCTGATGAAAGTGCTCGTGCAGCAGCGTGATCACCCACGCCGCGTCACTCTTTCCGGTCATCTTCGGCGTGCCGACGACGATGGTCGGCTCATCGCCGACGGCGGGATACGTCGCCAGCAAATTCGGATTCGTGATCCTCTTACGCGTCAGGATGTGCGCATCATTCGAAGAAGGAGTGAAGCCGGTCGTGCCCGCGGGCGGCGAGACGAGATACTCCGTCTCGCCATCGATGAGCAGCAGCGAGAACGGCGCGTCGCTCCATCCCGGCCAGACCCGTTCACCGGCGGCGGCGAACACGTCACGCGAACAGCGGACGAGCGAAAGATCCTGCGCCCGCGCCGGCAACGCGAGGAGAAGGAGCAGCAGATATCGCATGAGGATTGAGACGCTCGCGCGCCGGCGAACGTTAGACGGCGAGTGATACGCTCCGACCATGAAGATCTTTTTTGTTCTCGGCCTGATGCTGCTGGTCCTCGGCATCGCCTCACTGTTCATTCCGATCCCGCACCGCCAAACGCACGGCTTCAAGGCCGGCGGAATCGAAGTCGGCGTGCAAACGACCGAAAGCGAGAAAGTTCACCCGGGCATCAGTGCGGCGATGATTCTCGGCGGCGTGGCGTTGCTGGTGGTTGGCGGGAGGAAGTCGGGATAGGTTACAAGCCGCGGACTTTCACGGCCAGGAGCAGCAGCGCATAACCAACGATCCATGACCAGGTGGCGATGTTGGCCGCGATATGGACGATGCCGAAATGCGCCAGCAGCGCCACGACATAGAGAACGAGGCAGATGATCCACGTGACGTTCTTCGGAGCGTTACTTTGTCTGGACACAGGTGATGCCTCCGTTGTGCAGGCTCAGCAATTCTTCTGCCGAATCACCGCGCGGCGAATCGTCCGCAGCATGACGCGCCGAATCAGCGCGCTGAACGGGCCGACGAAGAACCAGTACGCGAGGAACTTTCGTCGCGACGCGGCATCACCGCATAGCACGCGTGTCTCCGTCGACAGCTTCGTGCCGTCACCATGCGGTTCGACGGCGAAGTTCCAGGCGGCGATCGCGATTCCGGGCTCCGGCGCCGGAAATTGCGTTCGATCGAAGGGCAATATATTGCCGCTCGGCCGCCAGAAGCGTCCGACCACGCCGAGCACGATTTCGCGATTTTCTTTCTCGGCGAGCAGGCCGAAACCGGCCGCGTTCAGCGTTGAAAGCGTCGTCGCCAGCCGCTTCGGCGCTCGCTTCCACGAACGGAGAAACATCAACGCCTGAATTACCGGCGACGCGGTGAAGTCGGTCGTCCGCAGCGCGCGGAAGACTACGTCGGGCGGCGCGGCGATCTCGATTGAATGCGTTTCGATGGCGTCATATCGCGGAGCGAACGACTCGATGAGCATCGATCGGCAGCATACGCCTAACCGCCGCGGCGCTTCGCCGTCTAACCGGCCGGAGGAGACATCCATGCGTCAAGCACTCACCGCACTCCTGTTCGTCGCGCTCGCCGTTCCCGCCTGCGCCCGCACTCACAACCGCAGCACCACGATCTCGATCGATACCGATGACTGGAGCGAGGTCACGAACTGCAGCCAGATTCGCGTGACCATCGATGGACATCAGGCGGCGCGCGCCGAGGAGAATGTCGCGATCGGCGCGGTAAAGACGCTGCACGTTGCTGCGGGTAATCGCGGCGGCGTTTACGTCCTCGGCAGCACCGACAGCGCCTACAGCGTGAAGCTCTGCAAAGCGGCGGCGCTCGCGAGCGATCTTGCGAATATTCGCGCACGCTTCAGCGGCAGCGAGTTGAGCGTCGTCGGCGATTCCGGCAGCGACGATGACGACGATGACGATCGCGACGTCCTCGGCTTCTATCTGATTCGCGCGCCGCGCGGCGCGTCGCTCGACCTCGAAGCGCACAACGGTTCGATCAGCGTGCACGGCGTCAACGGCACGATCCGCGCGAACGCGGTGAACGGACCGATCGCCGTGAAGCATTCAACCGGCACGATCGACGTGACGACCGAGAACGGGCCGATCACGCTCGCCGGCGGCGGCGGCACGGTGAAGCTCCACGCGCAGAACGGACCGATCAGCGTGAAGCTCGACGGCACGACATGGAACGGCGGCTCGCTCGACGCGAAAACGGAAAACGGTCCGGTGTCGCTCAAGCTGCCGCGCGGCTATCGCTCCGGCGTGATCGTCGAATCGAATGGACATGGACCGATGCGCTGCCGCGCCGAGGCGTGCCGCGGAGCGAAGCGGACGTGGGATGACGATGATGATGCGAATCGGCGGAT
Source organism: Acidobacteriota bacterium (assembly GCA_025463165.1). Lineage (GTDB taxonomy): Bacteria > Acidobacteriota > Thermoanaerobaculia > Gp7-AA8 > Gp7-AA8 > JAOBAU01. The sequence continues at coordinate 13,446 of JAOBAU010000454.1, forward strand.
CGAGTTCGGCGACGGTGCCAAGGTCATTCGTCTTACGACGGTGAACGGACCGGTGAGCGTGAAGGAGCGCGATTTGGATTAGGGCGCGACGGGACGAGCGTCGTATTACACTGCTGTCGTCCCGATGTCGGCCGCAGATCCGGTTTCGCACGCGCACGCGCGGCGTCTTCTCACCGTCCTCGGCGTCGGGTTCGGGCTCGCCGTCACCGTTGGCAACATCATCGGCGCCGGGATTCTGCGGACGCCGGGTGAGATCGCCGGGCATCTGCCGCAGTTCGCGCCGTTCATCGCCGTCTGGATCATCGGCGGTCTTTACGCGCTGCTCGGCGCGAACTCACTCGCGGAGCTCGGAACGATCGTGCCGAAGTCGGGCGGGCAATACGTCTTCGTCCGGCGCGCGCTCGGCGACTATCCGGCGTTCATCGTCGGCTGGAGCGACTGGATCTCGACGTGCGGCACGACGGCGTTCGTGGCGATCGTCATCGGCGAACATGCGCGCGATCTCTTCCCGCGTCTCGTCACATCGATCGGCATCGTGGCGCTGATCGTCATCGGCGCGCTGACGATCGTGCAGTGGTTCGGCGTGAAGTGGGGGAGCGGCGCGCAGAACGTCACCAGCGTGCTGAAGGCGCTGGCGTTTCTGATTCTGATCGCGGCGTGCTTCCGTTTTGGCGCGCGCAATCCGATGATGACGTCGTTCGAGACCGAGCCCGAGACGTCGATGCTGCTCGCGTTCGTGCTCGCGTTGCAGGCCGTCATCTACACGTACGACGGCTGGACCGCGGTCATCTACTTTTCCGAGGAAGTGAAGAACCCGGGGAAGAACATCCCGCGCTCGATGTTCGGCGGCGTGATCAGCGTCATCGTCATCTACCTCCTCGTGAACATCGCATTTCTCAGCGTCGTGCCGCTTGGATCACTGGCCGGCGAGAAGCGTCCGGCCGGTGTCGTGGCGCGTCATCTTTTCGGTCCGTACGGCGACAACGTGCTGCTCTGGATCACGCTCGTCGCGCTGCTCAGCGCGCTCAATTCGAACGTGCTGATGGCGCCGCGCGTCATTCTCGCGATGGGGCGCGATCGTCTTTTCTGGCGCGGCGCGACGGAAGTGAATCGCGGCGGCACGCCTGACGTCGCGCTGCTCATCAGCAGCGCGCTGGCGGTGGCGTTCGTGATGAGCGGCCGCGTCGAGAGCATCCTCGCCGTGCTCGCGTTCTTCTTCGTCGTCAACTACTCGCTGTCGTTCGTATCGCTCTTCGTGCTGCGCCGCCGCGAGCCTGACATCGAGCGTCCGTTCCGCGCGTGGGGACATCCGTTCACGACCGGACTGGCGCTCCTCGCATCGGTCGCGTTTCTGATCGGCGCGATCCTGAGCGATACGCGGATGAGCATCTACGCGCTCGTGATTCTCGGCGCGAGCGTCCCGATCTATTTCCTGATGAAGCTAAGGACCACATGAGTTACGAATTCGATTCGCGGCTGGAGCATGCGGCCACGATTCCATCGAGCTACTACCTCGATGCGGCGGTGCTGCAGGACGAATATCGATTGCTGTTCGGCCGGACGTGGCAGCTGGTCGGACACGCGCAGAAAGTGGCGGAGCCGGGCTCGTACTTCACGGCGACGATCGGCAATGAGCCGGTGCTCGTCGTGCGCGGCGGCGACGGCGAGCTGCGGGCGATGTCGAACGTTTGCCGTCATCGCGCCGGTCCCGTTGCGTACGGCGAAGGAAAGCGGCCGGTGTTGCAGTGCCGCTATCACGGCTGGACGTATGGTCTCGATGGCGCGCTGCTGACGACGCCGGAGCTGGAAGGCATCGCCTGTTTCGAGCGCGCCGATCATTCGCTGCCGCAGTTTCAGGTCGCGGTCTGGAGCGAGCTCGTTTTCGTGAATCTCGATCCGCACGCATCATCACTCACCGACTTCCTCGGCGATCTCGTCGGCGACATGGCGGCGCGCGATTACCGCGGATCCAGGCTCGCCGCGCGCAAGGACTGGGAACTCGACTGCAACTGGAAGGTCTACGTCGACAACTATCTCGAGGGCTATCACATACCGATCGTCCATCCGTCGCTCTTCCGCGAGATCGATTACCTGAAGTATCGGACGGAAGAGAAAGGCTGGTATTCGATTCAGCACGCGCCGCTGCGGCGGCCCGATCGGATTCGGTCGGAGAACCCGGGCGATGAAGCGAAGTACTTCTGGCTCTTTCCCAACCTGATGCTGAACGTCTACCCGGACAACTTCTCGACGAATCTCATCGTGCCGCTCGGACACAACCGAACGCTGACGGTGTTCGAGTGGTACTTCCGCGATCCCGACGCGGCGAAGTGCGAGGTCGACGACACGATCGCGTTCAGCGACGAGATTCAGCTCGAAGACATTGAGATTTGTGAAGCGGTGCAGCGTGGATTGCGCTCATCGACGTACACGAGCGGCCGCTATTCGCCGAAGCGCGAGAACGGCGTGCATCACTTTCACGGCATGTACGCCGACGCGATGGGGATCACTCGCCGCTAAAGTCAACTTTGGGGGTCTGACCCCCTACTTTGACTTTAGTGCCTTCGCGTAAACCGGACAGCTCTTGTCGTGCGCGCCCGGCAGATAGCCGATGCTTATCAGGAACGAGCCGGTGATCTCGCCCCCCGTGAAGACAAATGTTTTTTTGAAGAGCTTCACCCACTCCTCTTTCGTGAGCGGGTGATGTTCGGCGAGCCACTTCGCGAATGAGCCGTGCGCTTTCTGCATGGCGATGATCCGCTTCGCGTTCTCGATCGCGGCGTCGACCTTCAACCGGTTGCGGATGATCGACGCATCGCCGAGGAGGCGTTTGCGCTGGCGATCGCCGTAGCGAGCGACGCGGGCGACGTCGAAGTCATCGTACGCGGCGCGGAAGCCTTCGCGTTTCTTCAGGATCGTCTCCCACGAGAGCCCGGCCTGGTTGATCTCGAGCACGAGGCGTTCGAAGAGGCGATCGTCGTCGGTGACCGGGAATCCATATTCCTCGTCGTGATAGGGACCATGGATCGGATGGGATTTCGCGAAGTCGCAGTAGCTCACGCGAAGAATTCTATTGCTGCGCTGCAACGAAGCGGCGACACTCTCTCGCCATGCAGTCCGCCGAGGTCCTCGCCTCGTTAGCTCTTCTCCTCGTTGCCTGTTGGATCATCCTCAGACAAATCTCCGCGTTCCGAGCCGAGCGCGCGCTGCGCGACTCGCATCTGTTCGCGTCGGAGATCATCAGCGGCGCGGCGGAAGGCATCGTCGTCTACGATCGCGAGCTCCGCTATCTCGTCTGGAACCGTTTCATGGAAGAGATGACCGGCCTTCCCGCCGCCGCGGTGCTCGGCAAACGTGCGCCCGATCTCTTCCCGCATCTGCGCGAGCAGGGTATCGATGTCCTGCTGCAGCGCGCGCTCGCCGGTGAAGACGTCGCGTCGCCCGACATGCACTACTACATTCCCGGCTCGCCGCGCGAAGGGTGGGCATCGGCCGTCTATCACCCGCATCGCGATTCGCGAGGCGAGATCGCCGGCGTGATCGGACTCATTCGCGACATCACCGCGCGCAAGAAGGCCGAGCAGCAGATCGAGTATCAGGCGTATCACGACGCGCTGACCGGACTCGCGAACCGGCGTCTTTTCAACGAGCACCTCTCACTCGCGCTGGCGCTGGCGGCGCGGCGCAACTGTCCGGTCGCCGTGCTCTTTCTCGATCTCGATCACTTCAAGCTCGTCAACGACACGCTCGGCCACACGATGGGCGACGTGCTGCTGCAGGAAGTGGCGAAGCGATTGAAGTCATGCGTGCGCGAAGGGGATGCCGTCGCGCGCGTCGGCGGCGACGAGTTCACGATCGTGCTTCAGGTTCTCGAAACGCGCGACGCCGCCGCGGTCGTCGCGCTGTAAGTATTGCGTGCTGTCGCTGCACCGATCGAGATGACCGGACATCGTTTGTACGTCACGGTCAGCATCGGCATCACGATTTTTCCCGATGACGGCGCGGACGCGGAGACGCTGCTGAAGAACGCCGACAACGCCATGTATCGCGCGAAAGCGGAGGGGCGGAACACGTATCAGCTGTCGACGCATGAGCTGAGCCGCTCGACGCAGGAACGGATGACGCTCGAGAGCGGGCTGCATCTGGCGATGGAGCGGGAAGAGTTCGAGGTCTGGTATCAGCCGCAGGTCGACGTCGAGACGAACGCGATCATCGGAATGGAAGCGCTGCTGCGCTGGCGCCATCCCGATCGCGGCATCATCGCGCCGGCTGATTTCATTTCGGTCGCGGAGGAGCGCGGATACATCGTCCTCATCGGTGACTGGGTGTTGCGGCAGGCGTGTCGTCAGGCGCGTGAGGTTCGCGATAAAGGGCTGCCCGATTTTCGCGTGGCGGTGAATCTGTCGGCGCGGCAGTTTCGCGAAGCGTCGCTGGTAACGAGCGTGCTCGCGGCGCTGAAGGAATCCGATCTCCCGCCGAATTGCCTGGAGCTGGAGATCACGGAAAGCGTGGCGATGGAAAACGTCGCGCTGACGCTGCAGCTTCTGCGCGACTTGCGCGCGATCGGCGTGACGATCGCGATCGACGACTTCGGCACCGGCCATTCATCGCTCAGCTATCTGCGGCAGTTCCCGATCGATGCGCTGAAGATCGATCGTGCGTTCGTCGAAGATCTGCCCGATCGTTTCGAAGACGCGGCGATCGTGAAAGCGGTCATCGCGCTCGCGGCGGGACTGAATCTGCGCGTCGTCGCCGAGGGCGTGGAGACGAAGCCGCAGCTCGATTTTTTGCGCGAGCAGGGATGCCGCGAAGTGCAGGGCTACTACTTCAGCTATCCGGTTCGCGGCGAAGAGTTGCTGCGGCTCCTCGAACAGGGGCTGGCCGTCACGTCGTAACGGAGGACAGGCGAGCGCCCGTCCTCCGTTTGCACGGATCAGTTTTTTGCAGCGAGGTTTGCCGGGAGATACGTCGAGTCGTTCGTGCTGTTGTCGATCAGCGTTGCGAATGTGCCGATGGTGCCGTTAATCGGAGTCACGCGCAGCAGCACCGGTCCTTCGGTCGCGATGTGACGCGCGGCGAAGAGGTCGTTGAGCTGGACGCCGCTCGCGGAGCCGACCGTCGACTCGAATGTGTCGAGTGTCGTGCCGGCATCGCCGACGATGTCGACGCGGAAGCGCGTCGTGCTGCCGTTCGTGAAGCCGTTGAGATCGACGATGCCGAGGTTCGTGCGGAAGCGGTGGTCGCCGACGGCGCCGAGGATTTCGAGAGTGTCGCCGAGTCCCGCCGCCTGGAAACTGTTCAGCGGCGGCATCAGGAATCCGTACGTGCCGCCGTCCTCCTGAAGCGTGTAGGTTCGCGACGTTACTTTCACGCCGGGAACGCCGCTGCTCTGGTAGCGGATGCGCGCGATGCCGGTCTTGCCGAACGCGGCGAACAGCACGTCGCGGATCACGCGCGCTTCATTGGCGAGCAGCGTCAGGTTGATCGTCATCGGCGGATCTTTCGGATCCCACGGCGTGCATTGCAGCGTGACGGTGCGAAGTTTCGACGACGGGTTGTAGAGATAGAGATCGCTGCGGAAGCGCGAGTTGTTCGCGCCGTCGAGATGGCCGATCGCGGGAATCGTCCGGACGACCGGCGCCGGAAGATCGGGCGGGAAGTACGTCGGGTCGTTGGTCTTGTTGTCGATGGCGAAGACGGCGGCGATCGTTTCGCCGCGCGACGGCGTGACCAGCAGCGCGCCGCTTTCGGCGGAGCCGAGGCCGAGCCACGCGCCGATGCCGTTGATCTGCTGCTCGCCGTTCGCGATGGCGTTGAATGAGACGCCGCTGTTGCCGGTGATGCCGGAGACGCCGGCGGCGTTCAAACCTGCTTCGGTGCCGCGGCCTGAGACGTCGGTCAGCACGAGATTCGTCCGGAAGTTGTTGCCCGGGAATGCGCCGGCGAACGACACCGGAAAGCGCGGACTCGCGGCCGCGAAGACATCGATGGCGTTCATGCCGTAGCCGAACGTACCGGCTGACGAAGAGCTGTACGTGCGCGCGCTTGCTTCGATCGACGCGCCGACCGGCGGCGTGAGGAAGAGCGCGCCGCCGCCGACTTCCGTGTTGAAGAGCGTTTTCAGGACGTCGCTGACGAGACGGATCTGCCGCGGCTGCAGCGTGATCGTCGCCTGCTTCACGTCGGCCGTGGTTACGTCGCCGTTCGGCGTGTAGCGAAGCGTGACGGCGACCGGCGCGTCGGACGGATTGCGGAACGTGACGTCGGTCAGCCAGTAGCTGCCGAATGCGCCGGGAGTGCGCGCGACGCCGGGGATGACGAGGCGCTGTGCGAGCGATGCTTTGACGACGCCCCATTCCTGCACGACGTCGCTGCCGCCGCCGCTCGATGGAGGAGGCGGCGAGATGACGACACCGCCGCCGCCCTGTTCGACCGGACCGGAATCGAAGACGAACATGTCGCCGCTCTCGATCGCGTCGACGTCGAGGTGGACGAAGCCTTTGGTCGTCTGCTCGGCCATGAACAGCTCGTCGTAAAAGCTCGGCGGAAGCGGATCGCTGGTGTGCCAGACGGCGAGCGCGGGATCTTTGAACAGCCGCTGATCGGCAGCCTGTCGCGGGCGATGAACCTGAATCAGCAGCGTCTTCCCGGAGGCGCCGGCATGGAGCGCTTCCACTTCAGGCGCCGTGATGTCGCTCCATTGCGTTTTCAGGCCGCCGGCCTGCGTGTGGAGCAGCAGATTGGTCGGCGCACCGGTGCCGCGCTGAATCATCCACGCGCCGTCGAAGTCGGCGGTCGGGATCGCGAAGAAGCCTGAGGAATTCTGCGTCGATTGATTGCCGGGACTCGTTCCGACGGGGCCGGACACCCACGACTTGACGCCGGCGCTGAAGAGCCAGAGCGCGCGCGAGCCGTAGTCCTGTTCGTCGACGTAGACCGAACTGTTCGACGTGATCCACGCTTCGATCGTCGCCGACAGATTGACGTTGCCGACGACTGCCGTGTTGCCGGCGAGGTCGATGATGCGCAGCGTGTCCGCGGCGTTGCGGATCACGAAGCGGGTGCCGTCGTGATTGGAGCCGACCAGCGCGAGAAACGAGAGGCCGGTGGTCGTGTAGATCTTTTTCACCGAGCCGTCGCGCGACACGGTGAAGAGCGACGCCACACCCGAATCGTCGTTCGATGCGACGACGAACGGTGTGTCGATCGTGCCGATGCGGATGTTGGATCCGCGTCCGTGCGCGAACGGTCCGCCGACGTCGATGCTGTAGTTCAACACCTGGTTCGCGTAGCTCGCCGGCAGGTCGACTTTCTTCCAGGTCGTGCCGCCGTCGATGCTGAGCAGCCAGATCGGGACGAACCGCGGATTGGTGCCGTTGAAGTTGTACTGCGTCTGGATGAGGATCGACGGCACGCCGGCGCCGTCTTCGCGGACTGCCAGCGCAGAGATGCCGGTCAGCGTATTGGCCGCCGGGAACACGACGCGCGGCTCCTCGAGTCCTTTCGTGTCGTAGACGACGACCTGTCCGATTGCGGAGCCGAAGCCCGGAATCGGCGGTGAGATCAGAACGCCGCCGCTGAACGCCGGCGAATCGCCTTCGACGATGACGGCATGGCGATTCATCCGATGTTGCAATCCCGGATATGAGACGCGGTCGCTGTACGGCGCATACGAGATCACACGCGGGTACGCGGCAAAAGCCGTCAGTAGAAGTACAGCTGTCAGAACCACCTTGCGCATTTCGTCCTCCGGTATGTGGGAAGGTACGGCCGTGACGATGCAGGCGTCCAGGCGGTGGGGCATGAGGGATGAGGGATGAGGCATGAGTAAGTGCTTCTACTCATGCCTCATTACTCATGCCTCGTTACTGCAACTTCTTCATGTCATCACTCAACCGCTTCTTCTGCTCGTCGTCCGTTGCCGCGGCGATCGCTTTCGAATACGCGGCCATCGCTGCTTTCTTATCGCCCTTCGCCGCATACGCTTTGGCGAGGCTTTCCTGCGTGCCGGACGATTGCGGATGCGCGGTCGCGTTCTGCGACAGCACGCTGATCGCTTCGTCGAACTTCTTCTGTCCGACGAGCTGCGCGCCGAAGCTGTTCAGATCGCTCTCCGTCGCCACCGTCATCGCGCGCGCCCGCAGCGCCTCGGCCTGCGCGGTGTCGCCTTTCTTCTCGACGATCGCCGCTTTCGTCCGCAGGTTGCGGAAGCTCGCCTGCATGCTGACGGCCTGATTGGCCCACGCCAGCGCTTCATCGAGATCGCCGTTGTTGCGCAGCGCCCAGCCGGCCGCGGCGTTCCATGAATCGGATCCGAAACGGGTCCGTCCGGTCAGCTCGTGGCGGATGTTTTCGAGCACCGTCTTCGTGACGTCGACGTCGATTTTGAAGGGGACGCGCAGCTTTTCCCAGCGCAGCGATGCAACGACCGAATTCGGTTGCGGATCGTCGAACGTGAACGCGAGCCGTTCCTGCATCTCGGCCGGCTGCGGCGTGACGACGACGCGCAGCGCATCCTGCTTCGCGTCATATGCGTAGCTGCCCCACGCGCGCGATTCGTTGTTGAAGATGATCGTCCACGTCGTCGCCGTCGGAAGGGTGTGCAGTCCGTACGTGCCGGCGTCGAGCTTCTGTCCTTCTACCGTCACCGGCGTCGAGAAGCTGATGGTCGTGTTTTCGTTCGCGCCGGCGCGCCACACTTCGCCGAACGGCACGAGATCGCCCCACACTTTGCGGCCGTTCACGGCCGGCCGGTGATAGTCGATGGTGATCCTGGTGAGGCCGATGGTCTGGCTGACGGATGCCTGTTGGCTGACTTCCGGAAGCGACAGCGGCGGAAGCTGTGCGAACGCGGTGGTGCTGAACGCCAGCATTGCGAGCAGGGCGAGTTTGCGCATCGTGAATTTCTCCTTCGTTATGCGGCGAATTGTATGAAGCAGGCGCCGCCGCGCTGTCACGCGCGTGTGACGTTTCAGCGCAGCAGTTCGCGCGCGGCGCGGCGGCCGCTGGTGATGGCGCCGGAGACGGTGCCGGTCTCGTCGCCGCTCGTCGCTTCACCGGCGAAGAAGAGCGTCGACTGCAGCGGACGCGCGAGCCGCTGATGTGCGGCGTGTCCGCCAACGCCGGCGTAGCTGTACGCGCCGCGGCTGAACGGATCGGCCTGCCAGTCGTGCGTGTACGCGGCGACGAACTGCGCGTCGAGCTCGCGACGTTTCATCGCGAACGCATTCGCCATGGAATCGAGCGCGCGATCGATCATCGCGTCACTCCCCTCGGCGAGCAGGCGATCGGCCGCGTGTCCGCCCGACCAGGCGGTGAGCAGCGGCGCGCGCACCGGCGCGGCAGTCCAGTACGTCGGGACGAAGCGATCGCTCGCGTGCAGAAAGTTGAGCTGCTTGCCGCGCGGTTCCCAGAAACGTTCGCGGAATCGGAAGACGATCTTCACGACGTGGCCGATCTCGAGCTTCGCGAGCGCAGCTTTCTTGTCGCGAAGCTCGGGCGTGAAGCGAATCGCGCCGCGTTGTTCGGCCGGCGCTTTCCAGACGCCGATCGGAATCGTGATGATCGCCGCACGCGCGCGGAGCGTTTCCGTTCGGCTTCCGCGCGCGGCGCTGGTGGCGACGGCGACCTCGCCTTTGCGCCAGTCGATCGCGGTGACGAGTGTGCCGAGGCGGAGGTCGGTACGATCGGGATCGAGACCGGCGCGGAGCCAGTTCATGACCGTGTCGTAGCCGGCGCCGACGCGGAACTGTGCGTTCGTATCGGAGTCGCCGGCTTCGGAATCGGCGCTGCGAAGTGCCAGCGCGGAAATGCGATCGGCGTGCGCGGCGTGATAGCCCTCGACGAAACTGCAGGCGAACTCGCGCTGCCGCGCGTCGAGCGAACGTCGCGAACGGATGAACGAAGCGAAGGAGCGGTCGCGTCCCGCCGGGATTTGCGCACGCAGCCGATCGATCTGCTCCCAGAAGTTGTCGAGGCGCGACCACTCGCCGCCACGCTCCGACCAGTGATGCGTGTCGGGAAGCTGATACGTCAGCAGCGATGCCGCATCGACGATCGAGAAGGTGCTGGCCGCGGCGCCGTGGATGAACTCCGCTCCAAGCTCGAGTGGGAGCGGAAGGTCAGTGACACGTTGCGTAAGAATGCGTCCGCCGATGCGATCGCGCGCTTCGATGATGCAGACGCGCCGGCCGCCGGCGGAGAGATCGCGGGCAGCGGCGAGTCCCGCGGCACCCGCGCCGATCACGATTGCGTCGAACTTCATCGCAGCGCGAGTTTAGCGCGGCGGCGACGTCAGAACGGACAGTCTTCGCAGCCTGAGCCGCAGCAGGTTGGCTCGAGTGCTTCGCGAATCTCGGGGCGAAACGGGGGAGGGATATCACACGGCGCCGTGGTGGCCGGCGTCTCGGGAGTGGCGGAGTCGTTGGCGCGCGTCTCGTCGTCGCTCACGGCGCGCAGAACGCCGCGGGCATCGACCGGATTCCGCGGTCAGTCACCGACGATCTTCGACCAGGGGAGCTTTCGAACGAGCTCGACTTTCTCGTCGATGTCGTTCTGCGTCGCGCGATCGCCGAGAACGCGGCGGAGGTAATCGACCTCCGTCGAGACGAGGCGATTGCTCTTCGGCAGCAGGCGCACCGCGGCGCTCTGGAGGTTGCGTTCCGAGACGGTGACCAGCTTCGGATGTTTCGAAACCTTCTCGCTCATGCAATTCGCAAGGCGAGCACGAGACGAAAAAATCCTGGTTACCGTTTTCGACTGGCTGGCCGGAGCGTGATGCTGTTCCGGAAGCCGAATTCCGCCTGTACGAATTCGATGCGCTCCGACGCACAACGGCAGAGCGCGCAGTGAACGCCGTCGGTATGCGCGGCGCGGGAGTGACCGCAGTAATCGCATCTCCTGGTCGAGCTGTTCATACCATCCTCCGGATCAAGGTTCGTGCCGGTTAATGAGGACTGAGGACTGAGTGCTGAGGACTGAGTTGGCGACGACGATTCTTACTCAGTCCTCAGTCCTCAGTCCTCAGCACTACTTTGCGTAGAATTTGCGAATGGCACCGATCAACCCGCCTGCTGCTGTGCTCGGGACGATCAACGCTATCGTGGCCGGGCGTGCGCGGCAATACGACGTGCGCGGATTTACCGGTCCGCTCTCGGTAAAAGCGGTCATCGCGGGACTGGCGACATGGCAAACGCCGGCCGGACGATTCGACGTCGGACCGTCCGGATGTCTGATCCTGAACGATGGCGAGGAGTATTCGCTCACCATCGACGCTCCGCAGCCTGTAGAGACGTTCTGCATCTTTTTCGCGCGCGGATTTGTCGAGGATGCGTTTCGCGCGGCGACGTCATCGTCAGCCACGCTGCTCGATGCGCCGGTCGCGCCGCGCGTCGGATTCTTCGAACGGATGCAGTACGAGCCGGACCTGCGTGCGGAGTTGTTGCGCGCGCGCTCGCGGCGGGACGATGACGTTGCGGTGGATGCGTCGATGTTCGCGCTGGCGGGAACGCTCGTCCGCGCACAGTGCGACGTCGACGTGCGAACGGCGCGGCTCCCGGCGCTGAAGGCGTCGACGCGCGAGGAGCTGCGGCGGCGGTTGTCGATCGCGGCGACCGTGATTCATGCACGGATTGGCGAACGGCTGTCGATCGCCGATGTTGCGGCGGAGGCGTGCTTGTCACCCTTTCATTTCCACCGCGCGTTCACGAGCTACTTCGGCGAGACGCCGCATCGCTATCTGACGCGGCTGCGGCTGGAGCGCGCTCGCGCGCTGCTGCGCGGGACGGCGCGGAGTGTGTCGGACGTCGCGCGCGACTGCGGCTTCGAATCGCCGGGCTCATTCACGACGCTCTTCACGAAACGCTTCGGTGTGCCGCCGGCGCGTTTTCGCAGGATCGGAGAAGCGGCGACTTGAAGCGGGAGCTAACATCGCTGCATGAACGAAGCGCTCATCGATGCGGTGAAACGGGGCGATGCCGATGCGGTCGCTCAGCTTCTTGATGACGATCCATCGCTGCTCGCGGCGAAGGCGGGAAACATCCCGCTGACTCTGCTCGCGCTGTATCACGGACACGCAACCGTCGCGCAGCTCTTCGTCGCGCGCGGTGCGGAGTTGTCGTTCCCGGAAGCGTGCGCGCTCGGCGACGAAGCACGCGTGCGCGAGCTGCTCGAGCGCGATCCGTCGCTGCTCGATCGAAAGAGCGACGACGGTTTTCCGCCGCTCGGACTGGCGATCTTCTTTCGGCAGCCGGCGATGGCGCGATTGCTGATCGAGCGCGGCGCCGACGTCGATGCGCACGCCGAGAACGCGCAGCGCGTCGCGCCGCTGCACGCCGCCGCCGCGGTCTGCGATCGCGAGACGGCCGCGCTGCTGCTGGAGCGCGGCGCCGATCCGAACACGCGGCAGGATCGCGACTTTACGCCGCTGCACGGCGCCGCGTCGCGTGGAGATGTGGAGCTGGGAAGACTGCTGATCGCGCACGGCGCCGATGCGAAGGCGGTTGCGGACCGGAAGACGCCGGCGGAGATGGCGCGCGAGCTGGGACAGGGCGAGTTCGCGGAGTGGCTCGATTCAGTCGCGCAGCAGCGGTGACGAAAGCCGCCGCCCCACCGGCGCGTCCGGAAACGAGCCGCGTGCGAAGAACACATGCGCGGCCAGCGCGCGCAGCGGCGGCGTTCGCAGCAGCGCGCACGCCAGCTCGGCCATCGGCACCGATTCGGCCGCGCGCAGCGCGGCGCGCATCCACCGTCGCGCGATGAAGCGGGGCGCGAAGTGCGCGCCGCTGTATTCGGCGAGCGCGTCGCGGTCACCGTCGAGATGGCGCACGAGCACGTCCGCCGCATACGTCGAAAGCCGCAGCGCTGGATCGAGTCCGCCGGCGGTGAGCGGGGAGACGGCGCCGGCGGCGTCGCCGACGAGCAGCGCGTGACGATTGGCGATGTGGCGCAGGATTCCGTTGACCGGAATCAGTCCGCCGCGACGCTCGGCCGCGACGGCATTCGGATCGACGAGGTCGCCGATCGATTCACGAAACGCGCGCAGTGCGTTCACCGGCTCGAAGCGATCGCGATAGCCGGCCACGCCGGCGTGCGCTTCGACGCCGTCGTCCGCAACCCACGCGATGTAACCCGGCGCGAGCCGCGGATCGAGAAAGCAGTGCAGCGCCGGCGACGATGCGCCGCGCGACGGCAGCACATCTTCGACGCCGACAAGGAACTCGCGATTGCGATCGAGTCCGAACTGCTTTGCCGCAAACGATCGCGGACCGTCGGCGCCGACGACGTACCGCGTCGCGATCTGCTCGCGCCGCCCGTGGCGTTCCACGGTGACGACCGTCGCGTCGCGCAGCGGCTCGCACGAGATGACGCGCGTCGAAGGCATCCAGGTTACGCCGGCGCGCGAGCACTGCTCGAGCATCCAGAGCGTCAGCCACGACATCCGACCGATGCGGAACTCGTCCTGCTTCGCCGTCAGCCGCAGCGCGCGCCGGCGCGGCGAGTAGAGGACGACGTCGCGAATGCCGGCGCCGAGCTGCTCGTCGGGCAGCGGATAGTCCTCCCACGTTTTGCGGACGAAGATCCCGGTCGTTTGCACGCCATCTGCAACGGAGGCTTTCCGATCGAGGAGCACGACCCGCAACCCGCGAGCGCCGAGCAGGCGGGCGATCCGAAGACCGGCGAGGCCGGCGCCGATGACTACGACGTCATTCACATCGTTAGATTAAAGTACTTTATGGTTTCAAGCAACTAACCGATCAGAAGGTGCTGAGTGCTGAGTGCAGAGTGCTGAGTCACGTGGGAGAATTCGCGATGATGGGTTTCGCCACCATGCTTCTCGCAGTTGCGCTCTCCGCGCAGGAGGCGCCGGCTCCTCCGACTCAGCACTCAGCACTCAGCACTCAGCACTCGGAAAAGAGCACTCAGGGCTCAGTCACTGACTCGATTACCGTCACCGCCACAAAAACGAAAACCCGTCTATCGGACACTCCCGCCTCCGTCGTCATCCTGAACCGCGACGCCATCGCTGCTTCGCCCGCGGCCACGATCGACGACATGCTGCGGCAGGTTCCTGGCTTCACGCTCTTCCGCCGTTCGGGGAGTCGCTCGGCCAATCCGACATCGCAGGGCGTTTCGTTGCGGGGGATCGGGGCGAGTGGTGCTTCGCGGGCGCTGGTGCTCGATGACGGGATTCCGCTCAACGATCCGTTTGGCGGGTGGGTTTACTGGGGGCGTGTTCCGCGCGCGGCGCTGGAGCGGGTGGAAGTCGTGCGCGGCGGTGAGTCGGAGCTTTACGGCAGCTCGGCGATGGGCGGCGTCGTGCAGTTCATCCGGCGTCCTTCGACGACCGACGCACTCTCCTTCGAAACGTCTGCCGGATCGCAGTCGACGGGAACGGCGTCGCTGTTCGCGGCGCTGAAGCACGAGGCGTGGAGCGGGAGCGTGTCCGGCGACTGGCTGACGACGGGCGGCTACATCCTCGTCACGCCCGGTCAGCGCGGCCGGGTCGATCGCGAAGCGGATGCCGATCATCGCGCGCTCGATTTCACGCTGTCACGCGCACTCGATGACGACAACGCGCGCGCGTTCGTTCGCGAGTCACACTTCGACGAGTCGCGCAACAACGGCACCCCGCTCCAGATCAATGACACGACCACGCGACAGCTCGCCCTCGGCGCCGATCTCCGTGCGCTCGGAGTCA
>JAOBAU010000460.1 GCA_025463165.1 Acidobacteriota bacterium
GCCGGCGACGAATGGCGACATCAAGGTCAAGATTCGCGATCGTGAATATTCGCCGGAAGAAGTCTCCGCCTTCGTATTGATGGAGATCAAAGCGTTCGCCGAAGAGTTCCTCGGCGAGCCGGTGACAGAGGCGATCATCACCGTTCCGGCGTACTTCAACGACTCGCAGCGTCAGGCGACGCGCGACGCCGGCAAGATCGCCGGACTGGAAGTGCTGCGCATCATCAACGAGCCGACCGCGGCCGCGCTCGCGTACGGCCTCGACAACAAACAGAACCAGCTCATCGCCGTCTACGACCTCGGCGGCGGCACGTTCGACATCTCGATCCTCAAGCTCGAAGACGGTCTCTTCGAAGTGCTGTCGACGTCCGGCGACACATACCTCGGCGGCGAAGATTTCGACAAGCGGATCATGGACTGGCTCATCGAGCAGTTCCAGAAAGAGACGCAGATCGATCTTCGCGAAGACCGGATGGCGCTGCAGCGTTTGAAGGAAGCGGCGGAGCGCGCCAAGCACGAGCTCTCGGTCGCCGACGAAACGCGCATCACGCTGCCGTTCATCTCCGCCGACGCGAACGGACCGAAGCATCTCAACTCCGTCCTCACGCGGCGCGAGTACGAAAAGATGGTCGACGATCTCGTGCAGCGGACAATCGATCCGGTCAACGACGCCATGAAGCAGGCCGGCGTGACCGCGGCGCAGATCGATGAAGTCGTCCTCGTCGGCGGCCAGACGCGGATGCCGAAAGTCGTCGAAGCGGTCCAGGCCGTCTTCGGCAAAGAGCCGAATCGCAACATCAATCCCGATGAAGTCGTCGCGGTCGGCGCGGCTATTCAGGGCGGGATCATGCGCGGCGACATCAAGGACATGATCCTGCTCGATGTCACGCCGCTCTCGCTCGGCATCGAGACGCACGGCGGACTGTTCACCAAGATCATCGAGCGCAACGCCACGATCCCGACCAAGAACGCGCTGATCTTCACGACCGTTTCCGATCACCAGAGCAAGGTTCAGGTTCACGTGCTGCAGGGCGAGCGCGAGTTCGCGCGCGAGAACAAATCGCTTGGCAAGTTCGACCTCGTCGGCATTCCGCCGGCGCCGCGCGGCGTTCCGCAGATCGAAGTCACGTTCTCGATCGATTCGAACGGCATCGTCAGCGTCACGGCGCGCGATCAGGCCACCGGTCAGTCGACCGGCGTGCAGATCAATCCGGCCGGCGGACTGTCGAAGGATGAGATCGACCGGCTGATCTCCGAAGCGACCGAAAATTCGCGCGCGGACGCGGCGCGGCGCGAGATTCGGATGCTGCAGAACAAGCTCGAGGGAATGATCTACACCAATGAGAAGGTCTTCCGTGAGTTCGGCAAACTGCTGAGCGACGGCGACCGCGACCGCGTCGGCAAAGTCATCGCGACTGCGAAGGCGATGGCGACCTCGGAAGAAAGACAACGACTCAACGACGGAATCTACGAACTGCAGAGCGCGTCGCGCGTACTAACGAGCGTGATGCTCTACAACCCACTCAAGTCGGGCGCGCCGACTGAGAACACGACCCCACAAAAATGACGATGGCAACGACCGAAAAACGTGATTACTACGAAGTGCTCGGCATCGCGAAAGGCGCGAACGTCGATGAGATCAAGAAGGCTTATCGCAAGCTCGCGGTGAAGTACCACCCGGACAAGAATCCGGGCGATCCCGATGCCGAAGAGAAGTTCAAGGAAGCGGCGGAAGCGTACGGCGTCCTCTCCGATGAGGAGAAGCGCGCGAAGTATGACCGCTTCGGACATCAGGGTCTCGGCGGCATGGGCGGCTTCGATCCGAATCAGTTCGCCGACTTCGGCGACATCCTCGGCGATCTGTTCGGTTTCGGCGATTTCTTCGGTGGCGGCCGCCGTCGCGGCGGCACACGCGCCGCGCGCGGCAACGACCTTCGCTACGACCTGACGCTCGAATTCGAAGAAGCGGTGTTCGGCAAGGACGTTTCGCTCGACATTCCGCGCACCATCAACTGTGTGACGTGCAGCGGCAGCGGCGCGAAGCCCGGCACACAGCCGGTCTCCTGCAGCGGCTGCGGCGGACGCGGTCAGGTTCGCTACTCGCAGGGATTCTTCGCCGTGGCGCGCACCTGTCCGCAGTGCGGCGGCGCGGGCAAAGTCATCAAGGAACCGTGCGTGACCTGCAACGGTGCGGGCCGCGTGCGCGAAGAGAAGAAGATCTCGGTGAAGATTCCGGCCGGCGTCGACGAAGGCTCGCGCCTCCGCGTCGCGGGCGAGGGAGAAGCCGGATTCAACGGCGGTCCTCCCGGTGATCTCTACGTGTTCCTGTCGGTCAAAGAACACGCGAAGTTCCAGCGCCGCGACTACGACATCCATGCCGAAGAATCGGCCAGCATCACCCAGGCGTCGCTCGGCGCCGAGCTGAAAGTCGAAACGATCGACGGCGTCGAATCGCTCAAGATTCCGGCCGGCACGCAACCCAATCAGGTCTTCCGCCTGCGCAGCAAAGGCGTGCAGTTCCTGCAGGGGAGCGGTCGCGGCGATCACTACGTGCACGTCACCGTGCGCGTGCCGACGACGCTCACCGACGAGCAGCGCGATCTCCTCGCGCGGCTGGCGATCATCGATGGCGAGAACCCGCCGGAACCAAAGGGTGTGCTGGACAAAGTCAAAGACTTCTTCGCCCAGTAGTTTCCGGCGGGTAGGGAAACCGCGCTCAGGAACACTCCTCAATCAGTCCGTCCCCAGGGCCTGGAGGAATTGTTCATGCTCGGTCTCGACATGCTCGACGTTGCCATCGGTGTGGTCTTCGTGTTCCTGCTCGTCAGCCTGATCGCGTCGGCGATCGCGGAGTACATCGAGAATCTTCTGAAGAAGCGCGCGTCCGATCTCGAGAAGGGGATTCTCGAGATGCTGAAGAACGATCAGCCGCTCATGCAGCAGCTTTACGAGCACCCGCTGATCGCCAGCCTCTACGAAGGGAAGACGCACAAAGAGGCGAAGGAAGCCGGCAAGTTGCCGTCGTACATTCCGGCGCGCAGCTTCGCGCTGGCGATGATGGACATCGTGCTGTCGACCGACGAGAAGTCGGGCACGGCCGGTTCGACGCCGACGAGCGTGGTCGTGCCGGCCACCGGCACGAATGACGAGGTCGTGGAGAACGCGGCAAAGATTGAAGGGGTTTCGGCGGAAGTGATGGCGGAACTTCGCAAGGTCGCGGCGCAACGCAATCCCGATCGGCGCACCGTGCAGGAACGGCTGGCCAGCTTGCCGTCGGGCGTCGCGACGACGCTCGTCACGTTGGTCGATGCGGCGGGCGGCGACGCCGCGAAAGTTCGCGCGAATCTCGAAGGCTGGTTCAACGCCAGCATGGATCGCGTCTCCGGCTGGTACAAGCGCCGCAATCATCAAATTCTCGTCGGCATCGGCCTCGTGCTGGCGATCCTCTTCAACATCGACACGATCTCGATCGTGCAATCGCTCTGGACGAACAAAGGAATGCGCGACGCCGGCGTCGCCGCCGCGGGCGCATTCGCGGCGAAGGATCCGGCCACGTCGACCGCCGCGCCGGAGCAGAAGATCCGGGACTATTCGAAGTCGCTGAACACGCTGAAGCTGCCGATCGGATGGGAAGCGGAAGTCGAAACATGGCCGAAGGGAACCAACGTCATGTATGCCGCGATGGCCGCGATTCCGCCGCACCTCATCGGCTGGATCATCACCGCCGCCGCGGTCTCGATGGGCGCGCCGTTCTGGTTCGACACGCTGAACAAGATCATGGTCGTTCGCTCGACGGTGAAGCCGCATGAGAAGAGCGCCGAGGAGGCGCCGAAGGATCGAACGGCCGCGACGTGACGCGGATACAATCCGCGCATGGCCGAACCTTTTTCGCGCTCGCGCCCGCATCCGTGGCACGGTCTCGCGGCCGGCGCCGATGCCCCGCAAATCGTCAATGTCTACGTCGAGATCACGCCGTTCGATCTCGTGAAGTACGAGGTCGACAAGGCCAGCGGCTATCTGAAAGTCGATCGTCCGCAGCGAACGTCGTCGCAGCCGCCGACGCTCTACGGTTTCGTGCCGCAGACGTATTGCGGCGAGCGCGTTTCGAAGTTGCTGCCTGTGTCGACGCGCGGCGATCACGATCCGCTCGACATCTGCGTCCTCAGCGAACGGCCGATCTCGAAGTCGGAGATTCTGCTCAGCGCGCGCGTCATCGGCGGCATTCAGCTGCTCGATCGCAATGAAGCGGACGACAAGATCATCGCCGTGCTGCAGAACGATTACGTCTGGGGCGCGGCGCGCGACATCGCCGACGTCCCGGCCGTGCTGATCGAGCGACTCGAGCACTACTTCGCGACGTACAAGCTCGTGCCGAGCGAGCCGGCCGCGTTGCGCGTGCTCGGCACGTATGGACACGAGCACGCGTTCGCCGTCGTCAACGCCGCAATGGAAGACTATCGCGCGAGCTTCGGCGCCGCGTCATGACCGATTTCATCCTCGAGCTTTCATTCGACGCGAACGATGCGTCGCTCGATGAAGAAATCCAGTCGCGGCTTTTTCTCACGTCGTCGACCGGCAGCTCGTCGACCGACGTGAACGGCACCGCGATTGTCTCCGCGTACTTTGATTCTCCCGAAGAGCGCGACGATGCGGTGGATTCGTTCGACGGACTCGACGTCGAGCTGCATCGTACGGAACGTCCGCGCGTCGACTGGCTCGAGCATTACCAGCAGTCGCTCGAACCGCTGTTCATCGGCGAGCGATTCGTCGTCGCGCCCGATCCGGCGCTGATTCCGCCCGGCAGCGATCGGATGTCGATCGTCGTCCCGCAGGAGCAGGCGTTCGGCACCGGCTCGCACGAAACGACCGCGCTCTGCATCGAGACACTCGAAGCGCTCGACG
>JAOBAU010000467.1 GCA_025463165.1 Acidobacteriota bacterium
ACGTTTCGCCCCTCGCGCACGTCGTTCACCACAAACCTGATTTACCCCGAAAACCACGCGCGCAAAGTGCGCTCATGAGCAGCGCACCGATCGAATTTCCTGACCGCGTTCCCGTCGCCGAATCGCCCGCCGTCTTCACGCCGTTCGTCCCGGCGAACGTCGCCATGCGCGAGCTCACCTTCATTCCCCTGCTCGTTGGCGTCGTGCTCGGCATCATCTTCGGCGCCTCTTCGCTCTACCTTGTGCTGAAAGTCGGGCTGACCGTCAGCGCATCGATTCCGGTCGCGGTGATCTCGATCGCGCTCTTCAAATTCATGGCGAAGCTCGGCTTTCGCGACGCGACGATCCTCGAGAACAACATCGTGCAGACCGCCGGCTCGGCCGGCGAATCGATCGCGTTCGGCGTCGGCGCGACGATGCCGGCCATCATGATTCTCGGCTTCGATCTCGAGATCACGCGCGTGATGCTCGTCGCGATCCTCGGCGGACTGCTCGGCATCCTGATGATGATTCCGCTCCGCCGCCCGCTCATCGTCGAGCAGCATGGCATCCTCAAGTATCCGGAAGGAACCGCCTGCGCGGAAGTGCTGAAGAGCGGCGCCGGCGCCGCCGAGGGAATGGGCGCCGCGGCGATCCTCTCCGGCTTCGGCCTCGGGCTTTTCTACAAAGCGGCGATGGTCTCGTTCAAAGGATGGAAAGAGACGCCGGAGAAAATTTTCGGCGCGCCGTTCAAAGGCGCCTGGCTGAACATGGAAGTGTCGCCCGAGCTGCTCGGCGTCGGCTACATCATCGGCCCGCGCATCGCGTCGCTGATGTGCGCCGGCGGCGTGCTCGCGTACCTCGTGCTGATTCCGATGATCCGTTTCTTCGGCGATCCGATCACGACCGTGCTCGCGCCGGGAACGATTCCGATCGGGCAGATGTCGGTCGCCGAAATTCAGCACTCGTATGTGCTGTACATCGGCGCGGGTGCGGTCGCCGCCGGCGGCATCATCAGCCTCGCGCGCTCGCTGCCGATGATCGCGCGCGGCCTGCGCGACGGTCTGCGCGACATGCGCGGCGGCGCGGTGGCGGAAACGCGCGTGGCGCGCACCGATCGCGATCTGCCGATGAAGTTTGTCGTCATCGGCTCGCTGGCGCTGATCGGCGCGATCGCGCTTGCCACTCCGCTGCACATGAATCTCCTCGGCGCGCTGCTGATCGTCATCCTCGGATTTCTCTTCGTGACCGTCTCGTCGCGCCTCACCGGCGAAGTCGGCTCGTCATCGAATCCGATTTCGGGAATGGCGGTGGCGACGCTTCTGCTGACCTGTCTCGTTTTTCTGGTCGTCGGGTGGACCGGACCGCATTACTACGTGACCGCGCTTTCGGTCGGCGCGATCGTCTGCATCGCGGCGTCGCAGGGCGGCACGACATCGCAGGATTTGAAGACCGGATTTCTGATCGGGGCGACGCCGAAGTACCAGCAGATTGCGATCCTCGCCGGCACGCTCACCTCGGCACTCGTGCTCGGACCGATTCTGCTGCGACTGAACGATGCGGCGACGGTGATGGTGCCGGTGACGACGAACGTGCGCGTCGAGACGTCGGCGCTGCAGCGCGAAGGCGATCACTTTATCTGGCACACCGACGGAACGCGCGGACTCGAAGCGGGACGCTACGTCGTCGACGCGAGCGGCCGTCCGACGACGCTCGTCGATCCCGGCATCAACGGCTCGCATCCGACGCGCGCCGACGGCTCGACCGTCACGAAGTTCGCGGCGCCGAAAGCGACGCTGATGTCGTACATCATCAAAGGAATCCTCAATCACAAATTGCCGTGGAGTCTCGTGCTGCTCGGCGTCATGATCGCGGTGTTGCTCGAGATGTCGGGCGTGCCGTCGCTGGCGTTCGCGGTCGGCGTCTATCTGCCGTTTTCGACGTCGACGCCGATCTTCGCCGGCGGGCTCGTCCGCTGGATTGCCGATCGTTATCAGCGCCGCAAACACAAAGCGAGCGACCTGACGGAAGAGGAGCTGGCGGCGGAAGGGGAGAAGAGCGGCGGCGTTTTGCTGGCGTCGGGACTCATCGCCGGCGGCGCGCTGGCGGGAATCATCAACGCGTTCATGGCCGGCGTGCTCGCGCCGCTCACCGAGCGCATCACGCGCTGGTCATCGCTGCACAATCCGTTTTTTGAAGGGCCGCGCGCCGACGCGCTGGCGCTCGTGCCGTTCGGATTGATGGTGCTGCTGCTCGTCCTGGCAGGCTGCGAGCGCGTCTTCCGGCCGCGTCCGCTTTGACGCTTCCGCCGACGTCTTGCTGACGTTGGCAGATTATTTGTAGGGCGGTCGGCAGGCTGCGGGATTTCGTCAACATGCTGACCAGTCAATCGAGAGTACTGATCGCGGATAGCGACGGGGAGCTGCGCAGGCAGTTGTACAGCCGTCTGCTCGAGCTCGACGTCTACTCCGACTGCGTCGCAGACGGCAAAGCGGCGCTCCAGTTCATCCGCGACCGCGGCTACGCGATGGTGATTCTCGATCTGACGATTGCGAAGGTCGAAGCGCTGAAGATCATCGAAGGCATCGGCGAGCTGCCGCCCGAGCGGAGGCCGATGATTCTGGCGACGACCGGCTCCGATGGACGTCCATCGCTCGACTCGGAGCTCGTGCAGATCGTGCTCCGGAAACCGTTTTCGCTCGACGACGTCTCCGCGATCATTCGCAGCTGCATCGTCAGCGTGCGCGAAGCGCGTCAGCCGCGCGGCGCCGGCGCGATCGTCAGCGACCGGCGTGAGGCGCGTCCGTAACCTCGGAGCCGTCGTCGCGCAGCGCGGCGATCGCGGCATCGAGCGCCGTCGCTTTCACCAGCAGATAGTCGGTATCGAACGTCGAGATGACGAAGACGCTGATCGCGCGCGCGGCGAGTGCGGCGGTGAAGCGCGCGGCGACGCCGGTCATCTCGAATGCGATCGGACCTTCGAGCTGCAGCGCGCGCCATCCGCGTTCGGCGCGGACGTCGGCCGGCACTGCATCGTCGTCACAGACGATCGACAGCTCTTCCGGCGTTCGCGTCACGCTCGTGAATGCGCCGCGGTTGCTCCAGTCAGGAATGGTCGCTGACGCGTCGAGTCGCGCGACGGCGAAGGAGCCGCCGAGGAGGCGGAAACGAAGAGTCATGAAGCGATGCGCTCGATGGTCGAGACGAGCTGCTCCGGCGTGAACGGCTTCTGCACGATCGCACCGACTTCGTGCGCGTACGACGCCACGACGGCCGCGGGCGCCGCGGTGAGCAGCACGACACGCTGCAGCTTCGCCGGCTCCGATTCGCGCAGACTCCGCATCACGGTCACGCCGCCTTCATGCGGCATCATCAGGTCGAGGATCAGCACCGCGTAATCTTCGCGCGCCATGAGGTCGAGCGCCGCGAGTCCGGACGTCACCTCATCGACGCGAAATCCGCGGCTGCGCAGCAGCGCGGAAACGAGTCGCCGGATCGATGCATCGTCGTCGAGCAGCAGCACGCGCCGCTTCGTTTTGAAGAAAGGGAGTTTCACGGTTTCGGCCGGGCATGATGTCATGAGCGGCGGTCGTTGCGCCACGGCCGCGCGAGAGAGACCGTTTTCGATCGCGCTCATTCGTCGTACGATGTCGGCCGGAGCTCGGCTGGCCCCTTAGCTCAGCGGTAGAGCGGCTGCTTTACACGCAGCATGTCGGCGGTTCGATCCCGTCAGGGGCCACCATTCGCTTCATGTCGGTCGAGCGTGCAACAGTTGATGCGGTCGTCGTCGGGGCGGGACCGAACGGTCTGTCCGCGGCGATCGTGCTTGCGCGCGCCGGCTTGCGCGTCGTCATCCTCGAGGCGAACGAATCGATCGGCGGCGGTGCGCGAACCGCGGAGCTGACGCTTCCCGGATTTCTGCACGATGTCTGTTCGGCGATTCATCCGATGGGACTCGTGTCGCCATTCTTTCGAACGCTGCCGCTTGCCGAGCACGGGCTGGTCTGGAAGGAATCGCCGCTGGCGATCGCGCATCCGCTCGACGACGGAACGGTCGCGGTGCTCGAGCAGTCGGTCGATGCAACCGCGAACACGCTCGGTGAGGACGGCGACGCGTGGCGTGATCTCCTCGGGCCGCTCGCTCGTCACGCCGATGCGCTCTTCGACGAGATCCTCCGTCCGATCCGTCTCGTGCCGCGACATCCCTTGCTGATGGCGCGCTTCGGGCTGTCGGCGCTGCGCTCCGCGTCGTCGCTGGCCAAATCGCGATTCAACGGGAAACACGCACGCGCGCTCTTCGCCGGCTGTGCCGGCCATTCCTTCCTCCCTCTCGAAGCGACCGCCTCGGCGTCCTTCGGGCTCGCCCTCGCACTGGCCGGACACGCGGTCGGCTGGCCGGCGGCAAGCGGCGGCTCGGTCTCGATCACGAATGCGCTGGCGAGCTACTTCCGCTCGCTCGGCGGTGAGATTCGGACCGGAACGCGCGTGGCGTCGATGCGCGAATTGCCGCCGTCGCGTGCCGTGATCTTCGACGTCACGCCGCGACAACTTGCTGCAATCGCCGGCGACGAGTTGCCGCGGCGTTACGTCAACAAGTTGACGAAGTTCGCTTACGGGCCCGGCGTGTTCAAAGTCGACTGGGCGCTTGATGGTCCGATTCCCTGGACGGCGGCGGATTGCCATCGTTCCGCGACCGTCCACGTCGGTGGAACGCTCGACGAAGTTGCGGAGCACGAGCGCGCCGTATGGGAGGGACGAGTGACGGAGAAGCCATTCGTCCTCGTCGCGCAGCAGAGCCTTTTCGACTCGAGCCGCGCGCCGGCGGGGAAGCACACCGGCTGGGCGTACTGCCACGTGCCGCACGGCTCGACGATCGACATGACGGACGCGATCGAGCAGCAGATCGAGCGCTTCGCGCCGGGATTCCGAGAGCGCATTCTCGCGCGTCACACGATGAACACCGCGCAGTTCGAAACGCACGACGCGAACTTCATCGGCGGTGACATCGGGGGCGGCGCGAACGGACTGCTGCAGTTCATCACGCGGCCCTTCCCGTCACTCGATCCCTACGCGACGCCGAACGAGCGGATCTACATCTGCTCGAGCTCCACACCACCCGGCGGCGGCGTCCACGGCATGTGCGGATTTTGGGCGGCGACGTCAGCGCTGAAGCGCACGTTTCGCTAGCGCTGCGGCCACGTCTCCTCCATATCCTCGGCGCGCTTCCGCGCCTGCACGATCTTCCGTATTCGCTCCTCGACGCGTGCGGCCGCTTCGTCGTCGAGCGTTTCTTTCTGCGACTGCACGCCGTCGTTCGCGATGCCGCCGCTGGCGTCGATCACGTTCTGCACGACGACGCGCCAGTTCGCGTCCTGCAGCGGACGGCCGAGCGTATTCATCCCGATCAGGTCGAAGAAGTTCGACGCGCGCGCCCAGAGATCGATCGCGAACCGGACGCCGCCGTCGATCGCTTCCGTCGAGAACTGCAGCGTGCCGGCGAGCGGATGTCCTTCAATCGTGGCGAGCACGACGCGCATCGGCTCGACGCACTCGACGCGGACCTGAATGTTGCCGCGCAGCGGCAGATGCGCGGTGAGCGTCGCGCCGCGATCGAGACGGTTCGGTGTTCCCGGCTCGGCGTCGAAGTTGAGCGGGATGAACTCGGTGGCGCGATCGCGGAAGAGCGTCATCAGACTCTGCGCGGTATGTCGCGAGCCGGTGATGTCGGCGTGGTAATGCTTGTGATGCATGGCGCCGACGCCTTCGTCGGGGAGCAGTTCGGGAAGCGAGTCGGCGAGTATGCGCAGCCCGCGATCGAGCGGCGTTGGCTCGACGCCGAGAAGTTGGAGCGCGTTCTCGCCGGTGAGCATGTTTCGCGGGACATGCATGGTGAGCTTGATCGGCGTCGGAATCTTCACGACGCGGCGCTCCGTCAACTCGGCGACGCGTCGGATCAGGTCGTTGATCGAAGTCGTTTCATTGCCGGCGACTTCCAGCGTGCGATCGGTGAGATCGGTGCGCTCGAGCGCGTTCACGATCGCTTTCGCGAAGTCCTCGAACCAGATCGGCCGGAACTCCTCGTCGCCATCGTCGATGACCGGCAGCGCCGGCAGCGTCCGCACGAGCTTGAGGATCGGCGAGATCACCTCGTCGCCCGGTCCGTAAACGGCAGCGGTGCGAATCACGAGCGAATCGGTCGTGCTCCGCGTAATGCGCACGTCGCCGGTGCTCTCGATGTGGATGACCGCACCTTCCGTGCTGACGACATGGCCGCGCCGGCGGAGTTCGGCGATGACGCCGCTGGCGATCAGTCCCGGATCGCCGGTCACGAGCACATTCATGCCGCTGGAAAAAGCAGCATGAATGCCATTTAGTGCGGCAGGCCGTAGAGGAAATAGACGAGACAGAGCGCGGCGAGCACGACGCCGCCCGCGCGTACTTCGCGCCAGCGGCCGGCCAGCGCTTTCATCAATGGATGGAGCACGAGACCGGCGGTGAGTCCGTTGGCGATGTTGTACGTGAAGACCATCACCACGATCGTCGCGAAGGCGGGAACGAGCTCCGTGAAATCGTCGAAGTCGATCTTCGCGATGGCCGGCAGCATCAGCATTCCGACGATGAGCAGCGGCGGCGCGTACGCGTAGCGCAGCGACTGCAGCGGCTCGAAGAGCGGGATGAAAAAGAGCGAAAGCGCGAAGAGCGCGGCGGTGACGATCGACGCCGTGCCGGTGCGCGCGCCTTCACGAATGCCGGTCGCCGATTCGATGTAGGCGCCGCTCGTCGACGTGCCGACGAGACCGCTGAACATGCATGCGACCGCATCGACGATCATCGGCTTCCTGTAGTCGCCGATCGACGCGGAGCTGTCGAGCGCGACGAGAGTGCCGAGCGTGTCGAGGAGCGACATCAGGAAAAGCGTCAGCAGAATCGGCAGAAACGACAGGCGCAGCGTCGACGCGATGTCGAGCTGCAACGCGATCGGCGCGAGCGAGTACGGCATCGCGACGACGGCGCGCGGCGCGTGACCTTCGCCCAGGAGGATGCCGAGGGATGCGGTGACGATGATGCCGATCAGGATCGCGCCGCGGATGCGGCGTTGCAGCAGCGCGGCGATGAGAATGAATCCGAAGATCGCCAGCAGCACCGGCCGCGACGTCAGATTGCCGATCTTCACCGGCACGCCCTGCGCGGTGGTGACGATGCCGGTCTCCACGAGTCCGATGAACGTGAGGAACAGGCCGATGCCTGCCGCGAAACTCTGCTTCATCGATGGTGAGATCGCGTCGGCCAGCCAGGTGCGGATGCCGATCAGCGTGATGATGAGAAAGATCACACCGCTGACGAACACCGCGCCGAGTCGCTGCTGCCACGTGATGCCGAACGCCGCGAGCCCGAA
>JAOBAU010000009.1 GCA_025463165.1 Acidobacteriota bacterium
GACGGCAGCGCGATGTTGCACGTCGCGTCGTCGCCGTCGCCGAGTGAAACGCTCAGCGTTCGATCGACGGCCGGCTAGTCGCTCTTCACCTGCACGCGCAATTCGCCGTCGCCGCGCGGGAGCAGCACTTCGAACGTGCCGTCTTCGCCGCTCGTCGCTTCGATGCCGTCGGCGTTTTTCGCCGAGAAGGAAAGCGCGGCATGCAGCGGTGTGTCGCCGAGTGTCACGCGTCCGTGTGCTTTGCGCGTGGCGATGAGCAGCGGGATCGTCGTCGTGCCGGCGACGTCGAGCGTTTCCGAATGCCAGCTCGCGCCCGACGCCGACGTGACGCGCAGCTCGTAACGTGCAGGCGAAACCTGCGCGCGCCACGTGGCGTCGTTCGCCGTCGTCAGCGTCATCGTGGAGTCGATGAATCGTTCCGTCGCGTAATGATCGAGCGTCACGTTCCAGGGTTTGCCGTCGGGATCGAGTCGCGGTGCGACGATGACGGTGACTTCGGCCGGACGGCCGACGATGAGCGGCCGTGCGAGATCGGCGTCCGCGCTGTGATGAACGACGATCGCTGCTTCCGGCGACATCGCTTCATTGCCCAACGTCGCAGAAACGTTGTATTCGCCCGGTGCGACGGCGTCGATGTGAAACGCGCCGTTCGCCGATGGATGCGCGGTGAGTGCCTCGTGTCCGCCGGTCGGTACGGCGCTCACGATGACTTTCGTGACGTTGCCATCGATACGAGCGATGTCGACGCGTCCGCGGATCGACTGGCCGCGTTGGAGCCGCACGACGCCGAGGCTCTTCGTCATTTCGGATGTGAATGTTGCAGCCGGGAAGTAGCGCTCGATCATCGACGCCGCTTTCACCCGCAGTTTCCACGCGCCCGCCGGAATGTCGCAACGGAATGCGCGGCCGGCGATTGCGCAGACGATGTCGCCATCCGCCGGCAGCGCGTCTGATCGCGTCGATGCTTCGTAGTGGATGACGAGCGCTTTCGGCAGCGTCGTTTCCGCGCTGTCGATCTGGCCGGTGACGGTCGCGCGCTCCCACAGATCGACGATCACCGTCGATGGCGCGGTCACGAACTGTCGCGTGTGCCATGCCGTGCCGCCGTCGACGTCGATCGCCCAGCTTCCGTCCTCGACGTCAATGCGTGCGACGTTCGCATTCGCCGGCACGACGAGTTTTGCAGCAGGCTCGACGCGATCGGCGTCTTCGACGACGTTGATTTTGCGCAACAGCAGCGTCGTGTCGGAAAGCGGCAGCGCGCCGTGGCGAACGACGGTGACCGAGATTTCGCCGGCGCTCGCCGCGCCACACGCGGCCAACAGCAGCAGTGATGCGATGAATCTCAACGTTGCGCCCAGGTGCAGATGCCTTTGGTCGCGAACGTCGTAGGATTGCACGCGCAGTGAGCGGTGTTCGTGACGAGCGCGCACGCTTTCGACTGCGTGCCGTCGGCGCGGAACGTCGTCACGACGTCGTAGCACTTCCCGCCGAAGACGCCGTACGCCTGACACGACGTGAAGTAGCCGCCGACCCAGCCGGACATCGGACTGCTGAAGCAGACGTCGGGATCCATGGTGAAGGAGCAACCGTCGGAGACGCCTTCGAGATACTGTTTGTCCGCGAAGGCGTTGCCGGCGCCGAGGGCGGTGAGGACCAGGGCCAGGAAGAGGATCCGGGTGACGAGTCGACGCACCGATACCATCCTTTTCGCCGCAATGACGCGGCTGACTTTTTTATGGATGGCGTACGTTAGCGTTCCGGCCGCATTCTGTCAATCCATCGTAAATCACCTATCCCGCCACATTCCGGAATCGCGGCCCCGCGGCATTGTTGTTACCCTGCGTCGGACACATGGCCAAACGTTCCCGCTTCAAGGATTTCCTCTGGCGTCACTCGGCAGGCATCGCCTTCATCGTGATGGTGCTGTTCGTCGCGTTCATCGGCTACGTCGGCTACACCTACGTCGTCGTCACGCGCAAGTTCGACTCCGCGCGGCGGTGGGATCTGCCGAGCCGCGTCTACTCCGACGCCACGCCGATCGTGCCCGGCATGTCGTATCCGCGCGCGCTGCTCGAGCCGAAACTGAATCACGTCGGCTATCACGAAGCGCGCGCGAAGGTCGCCAATCCCGGCGAATACCGTTTCATCAACGGCAGCCTCGAGATCTACCTGCAGAACTTCGAATATCCCGACGTCGAGTTTCGCGCGATGCCGGTCATCGTCGACTTCGATGGCAACACCGTCCGCGCCGTTCGCCGGCTCGACGACAACGTCGCGATGCGCGGCGTCCGCATCGAGCCGGAGCTGATCACGTCGATCTACAACAATGAGATGGAAGACCGGTTGCCGGTCACGCTCAGCGCGGTGCCGAAGCTCGTCACGAACGCCGTCATCGCCACCGAAGACAAGTCGTTCTGGAGCCACGAAGGAATCTCCATTCGCGGCACGCTCGGCGCGCTGAAGACCGACATCAAAACCGGCGTCTGGAACCACGGCGGCTCGACGCTGACACAGCAGCTCGTCAAGAACCTCTATCTCAATCCTGAGCGGAAGCTGAGCCGCAAGATCAACGAAGCGCTGATGTCGCTGCTCCTCGAAGCGCGCTACTCGAAAGAGGACATCCTCGAGGCCTATGTCAATGAAATCTACCTCGGGCAGAACGGCGCTGTACAAATCGTCGGCGTCGAACAGGCGTCGCAGGTCTACTTCGGCAAACATGTCACCTATCTGACGCTTCCCGAAGCCGCGACGCTGGCCGGCATCATCCGCTCGCCGAACATCAACTCACCACTCAAATATCCCGATCGCGCGAAAGGCCGCCGCGACACGGTCCTCGGGTTGATGCGCGAACAGGGCATGATCGCCGAGGCCGAGTACGAGCAGGCGGTCGCGTCGCCGCTGACGATCACCCGTTTTCCGAAGACGTCGCGCAGCGCGCCGTTCTTCGTCGACCTCGTGCTGAAGCAGCTCCGCGAGACGTATCCCGAAACACAGCTGAAGACAGAAGGGCTGCGGATCTTCACGACGCTCGACACGATCATGCAGCGGTCTGCCGAGGCGGCGCTCGACAGCGGCATTGACTCGCTCAACAAACGCTATTCGTATCTGCGCAAATCGCAGACGCCGCTCGAAGGCGTGATCCTGACCATTCAGCCAGGCACCGGCTACGTGAAGGCGCTCGTCGGCGGCCGCAACTATTCGAAGACGCAGTTCAATCGCGCCATCCAGGCGCGACGGCAACCCGGCTCGCTCTTCAAGCCATTCGTCTACGTGACGGCGATGGATCCCGCGCGCGGACAGCAGGCGTTCACCGCGGCGACGGTGCTCGACGATTCGCCGATCAGCGTGCAGAGCGGCAACGCCGTCTGGCAGCCGCAGAACTACGACCTCCGCTTTCACGGTCGGGTGAGCGTCCGCGAAGCGCTCGCGCATTCGTACAACATCCCCGCGGTGCGCGCGGCGATGAGCGCCGGCGTTCCGAATGTCATCAAAACCGCGTCGAACATCGGCGTCGAAAGCCGGCTGCAGCCGTATCCGTCGGTGTCGCTCGGCTCGTTTGAAGTGACGCCGCTGGAGATCGCGTACGCGTACTCCGTCTTCGCGAACGAAGGGGTGAAAGCGGAGCCGATCTCGATCCTCGCCGTCTCGACGCGCGAAGGAAAACTGCTTGAGAGTCGCGAAGTGAAAATGAAGCGCGTCGCGCCGGCGAGCGTCTGCTACGTCATCGACGACATGCTGAAAGACGTCTTCACGTACGGCACCGCCACGAAGGCGCGCCAGCTCGGATTCGACCGCGATTTCGCCGGCAAGACCGGCACGACCAGCAACTATCGCGACGCGTGGTTCATCGGCTACTCGCCGCGCATTCTCTCCCTCGTGTGGATTGGTTTCGACGACGGCCACAGCGTTCGGCTCGCCGGCGGCGATGCCTGCGTTCCGATCTGGACCGCCCACATGAACCGCGTCGCCGGCCTCGTCCCCGACGTCGACTTCAAGCGCCCGGACGATGTCGTCGAACGCCAGATCGATCCCGCATCAGGCATGCTCGCGACACCGTTCTGTCCCGAAACAAAATCAGAGATTTTCGTCGCCGGCACCGAGCCCGCGTCGGTCTGCCCGCTCCACGCCGGCAGCGGCGAGCCGAGCCCGTTCTGGCGCGACGACGAACATCCGGAGACCGGCATCATCGCCGACCAGCGCACGCCGATTCCCGGCGAGCCGTCGCAACAGCCGCAACCCGCGAAGCCGCGCGATCGCGACACCGGTTTGAAGAAGCTGCTGCGACGAATCTTCGGGAACTGATCAGGGCGCGTCGACGAGCGCGAGGATCTCGTTCGCAACGTACAGGCGATTACGGCCTGCTTCACCCCATGGCGAGAGGATTCCGAACGCGACGAGCTTCTCAACGTTTTTCTTCGCCGACGGGTAGGTGATGTCGAGCTGCTTCGCGATACGCGCGATCGTTACTCCGGGTGAATCGAAGAGACGGTCGATGATCGCGTGAAGCAGCGCTGAGCTTCGCGCGGTCGTGACGCGCGTGCGGTAAGCGTCGCGCAGCGCGAAGATCCGTTTCGCACGGGCGACTGCATCGTTCGATTGTTCCTCGACCGCTCGCAGGAAATAGAAGATCCACTCCTGCCATGCGCCGCGACGGCTGATGTCGAGCAACCGGTCGTAATACTCGCTGCGGTTTTTTTCGAAGTACGCGCTGAGGTAGAGAAGCGGTTCTTCGAGCAAACCTTCGATGCGCAGAAGAAAGGTGAGCAGCAGCCGGCCGACGCGTCCGTTGCCGTCGAGAAACGGATGGATCGCTTCGAACTGGTAATGAATCAGCGCGAGACGCAGCAACGCCGGAAGATCGGACGGTGCGTGCAGGAACTTCTCGAACGAATTGAGTGCTTCGTTCATCTCGGCCACAGGTGGAGGAACGTAACGTGCTTCGGCCATCGTCGAACCGGGAGCGCCGATCCAGTTCTGCAACCGTCGGAACTCGCCGGGAGCTCGGTTCGTGCCGCGGACACCGTGCATCAATCGCTCGTGTACTTCGCGGATGAACCGCAGGCTGAGCGGCAATTCGTCGAGACGGGCGAAGCCGTATTCGAGCGCCGCGATATAGTTCGCGACTTCTCGGACATCAGAGCTTTCGGAAGTAACGTTTCCTGCTGCTTCGAAGACGACGAGGTCGCCAATCGATGCCTCGGTTCCTTCGATGCGGCTGGAAAGAACAGCTTCACGGCGGATGAATGGCTGAATGAGAAGATTCGCGTTCGGAAGGGTGGTTCCTACGCCGCGGAGATTGCCAAGAGCACGTTCCGCCGTCGTCACGGCGTGCATCAGTTCCCAGGTCAGTGTGATCTCAGGCGGAAGCGGACTCGGCACGAATGCGGAAGAGCCGTCAGGCGTTTGCACGACGCGGCCGGCAGAGTTCTCGATGAATGATGCTGAGTTCATGTTGTTGTAGGTAACGATGCTTTCCGCGATGCCAATTATACTTTGCACTCGTTTCCTTTAACTTCTTCGCCGCTAGTCATAGTTAAGTTGAAGAGAGCATGACCAACTTCCCCACCACCCAGCTCCCCGTCGCGGTCGCCGCTCCTGCCGACGAGCGCACGTTCCTTGTGCGTGTGAAAGAGCACGTTCAGGACGGGCTTTACTACCTTGGCGGGCTGACCGATCTCGCGATGCAGACGGTGCAGCAGACGGTTCGGGGGCGGATGGAGCGGGACGTCGTGATGGCGCAGTTCGATCAGATCGGCGTCCGGTCGATGTCGATCGTCATCATCACTTCGCTGTTCATCGGGATGGTGCTGGCGCTGCAGACGGCGTATTCGCTGGCGGAGTTCGGCGGGGCGCTGTTCATCGGCAAGGTCGTGTCGCTCTCGCTCGTGCGCGAGCTGGCGCCGGTGCTGATGTCGCTGATGGTTGGCGGTCGGGTCGGCGCGGGCATCACGGCCGAGATCGGCACGATGAAAGTGACCGAGCAGATCGATGCGCTGCGCGCGCTGGCGACGAATCCCGTCCGCAAGCTGGTCGTGCCGCGCGTGCTCGCCACGACGCTGATGCTGCCGCTGATGACGATCCTCGCCTGCTTCGTCGGCATCCTCGGCGGGCTCATCATCGCGGTCGGCTCGCTGCATCTCTCCGCGAATTTCTACACGCGCAGCGTCATCGAGACGTTGCGCTACAACGATATTGCGTCGGGCGTCGGCAAGACGTTCTTCTTCGGATTCGGGATCGGGCTCATCGCCTGCTACAACGGACTGCGCACGAGCGGCGGCGCGGATGGCGTCGGCCGCGCCACGACGGCGACAGTCGTTACGGCGTCGATCACCGTATTGATCATGGACTTCTTTCTGACGAAGCTGTTCCTCTTCCTCTTCTGATGACCGAGACGATCTCCACCGATCGACGCGCCGAGCGACGCGAAACGGCTGAACGCCGTCAGCATTCGCGCGATCTCTTCGTCGAGTTTCGCAATGTCGAGAAGGCGTACGGCATCAAGAACGTATTGCGCGACGCGAACCTGAAAGTGTTCCGCGGCGAAGTGCTCGTGATTCTCGGCGGTTCCGGCAGCGGCAAGTCGGTCACGCTGCGCCACATGCTCGGACTCGAAGCGCCCGACGCCGGTCGTGTGCTCGTCGAGGATGAAGACATCACCGATCTGCCGGAAGAAGAGCTCTATCGCGTACGCAAGAAGTTCGGGATGTTGTTTCAGAGCGGCGCGCTTTTCGATTCGATGACCGTCTTTGAGAACGTCGCGTTTCCGCTGCGCGAGCACACCGAGATGTCCGAGGAAGAGATCGAGCAGTCGGTGAACGAGAAGCTCGAACTGGTGAATTTGCCGAATACCGGCCATCTGATGCCGGTCGATCTTTCCGGCGGCATGCGCAAGCGCGTCGGGCTGGCGCGCTCGATCGTGCTCAATCCGCAGGTCATCCTTTACGATGAGCCGACGACCGGACTCGATCCGATCACGTCGCAGAAGATCAATGAGTTGATCATCGATCTGCAGTCGAAGCTGAACGTCACGTCGGTCGTCGTCACGCACGATATTCAGTCGGCATTTTCGGTCGGCGACCGCATCGCATTTCTCAACAAAGGTGTTTTTGAATGGGTCGGCACGATGGATGAAGCACGAGACAGCGATCACCCGGTGCTCCGCGATTTTCTGAAGGCCAGCGCGGTCACGGCCGCGCAGCCGACCCGCGACTGATCCGGGAAAGTTGGTAAACGACAAGATGGTACGTACCGCCAGAGAAAACACGATTCGCGTCGGACTGCTCGTCGCCGGCGCGCTTGCCGTGCTGATGATTTTTCTTTTCTTCATCGGCTCGGAGCAGAAGATCTTCGCGCGCAAGAACGAATACCGCGTGCGGCTCGATACCGTCTCCGGACTCGCGGAAGGGAATCCGGTCAAGCTCGCCGGTGTCACGATCGGCGTCGTCAAAGACATCAACCTGCCGCGCGATCCGAAACAGAAAGACGTCGACATCACGCTGCTGATCGATCGCAAATACGCGGAGCGCATCCGCACCGATTCGCGCGCGCGGCTGAAGAAGCTCGGACTCCTCGCCGGCGACAGCTACATCGACATCACTCCCGGCAGCCCGCGTTTCGACGCGGTCGAGCCGGGCTCCATCATCCCCGCGCAGCGCCAGACGAACGTCGATCAGCTCATCTCATCGGGCGAAGATCTCGTCGACAACCTCGTGCAGATTTCCTATTCGCTGAAGAACATCCTCGGTCGCGTCGATCGCGGCGAAGGTCTCCTCGGCGAGCTGACCAGCACTCCCGAAACGAAGCAGCGTCTCACCGACACGCTGATGACGACGCTCAACAAGATCAACGCCGCGCTCTCGCACATCGAAGGCGGACGCGGTCTCGTCGGCAAGCTCGTCTACGACGACAAATACGGCGAGCAGCTCGCGTCATCACTGCAGGCAACGGTGACGTCGCTGCAGGCGGTCTCGAACAACGTGCAGCACGGACTCGAGAGCGGCAACGGCATGATCCCGGCGCTGCTCAACGATCCGGAAGGGAAGAAGAAGGTCTACGCGCTCGTCGACAATCTCAACACCACGTCGCAGAACCTCTCCGCGTTCAGCGTCGGTCTGAAGAACGGCGAAGGATTGATTCCGCGCCTGCTCAACGACAAAGCGTACGGCGATCAGGCGATGGGCGAGTTCACGTCGCTCGTCACGCAACTCAATCAGGCCGTGCAGAAGCTGAACTCCGGCGAAGGAACGGCGGGGAAGTTGATCAACGATCCGTCGGTCTACGAATCGATCAACGACATTCTGATCGGCATCAATGAGTCGAAGATGCTGCGCTGGCTGATTCGCAATCGTCAGCAGAGCGGAATCAAAAAGCGGGTGAACACGCAGCAGTCGGCGCCGAACGTAACGCCGATTCCGGCCGATGCACCGCCGGTCGCCCCACCTCCGCCGGAGACGACGACTGATGTCGCGGTGCCGGTGATCGTTGCGCCGGTGGTGGTTGTTCCGGCGCCCGTGACCCCGGTACCGCCGCCAACCGAGACCACCTCGACACAACCACCATTGTTGTAGCCGGCGGGCTGGCGGCACCCTTTCTGCTACCATCCGCCGCGCCTGCCGCAATTGGAGGATACCGTTGAACATTGCAGTCATTGGGACGGGCTACGTCGGGCTCGTGACCGGCGCCGGTCTCGCCGACTTTGGCAATGACGTCGTCTGCGTCGACATCGCCGTCCATAAGATCGAAGCGCTGAACCGCGGAGAGATTCCGATCTACGAGCCGGGGCTGGACAAGATCGTCAGCCGTAACGCGGCCGAGGGACGTCTTCACTTCTCGACCGACCTGCCGGAAGCGATTCGCTCCAGCCGCGCGATCTTCATCGCCGTCGGGACGCCGCCGAAGCCGGACGGCTCGGCCGATCTTCGTTACGTTGAAGACGTGGCGCGGACGATCGCGAAGTACATGGACGGCCCGAAGCTCGTCATCACGAAGTCGACGGTGCCGATCGGAACCGGACGCTTGATCGAGAAGATCATCATCGACGCCGGGCATGAGCACAAAGCATCGATCGTCTCGAACCCGGAGTTCCTGCGCGAAGGCTCGGCGATCGAAGATTTCATGAAGCCCGATCGCGTCGTCATCGGAGCGTCCGACGACGAAGCGGTGCAGCTGATGAAAGAGATCTACGCGCCGCTGCACTCGCTCGAGATTCCGTTCGTCGTGACGAACGTCGAGTCGGCCGAGCTGATCAAGTACGCGGCGAACGGTTTCCTCGCCACGAAGATCTCGTTCATCAACGAGATTGCCGTCCTTTGCGAACGGCTCGGCGGCGACGTGCAGGATGTTGCGCGCGGCATCGGCCTCGACTCGCGCATCGGCTCGAAGTTCCTGCAGGCCGGACCTGGATTCGGCGGCTCCTGCTTTCCGAAAGACACCTCCGCGGTCGCCGACATCGCGCGCCGGTACGAATACGAGTTTCAGATCATCGAAGCGGTGCTGCGCGTCAACGACGACATCAAGCAGCGGATGATCGGCAAAGTTGCCGGCGCGGTCGGCGGCGACGTGAAGGGAAAGACGATCGCGATGCTCGGGCTGGCGTTCAAGCCGGAGACCGACGACATGCGCGACTCGCCGACGATTCCGCTCATTCGCGGATTGCAGGCGCTCGGCGCCACGATCCGTGCATACGATCCGGAAGCGATGGAGAACTCGAAGGCGATCTTCGAAGACGTCACGTACTGCGAAGACGCGTACAAGACAGCCGAGGGTGCGGATGCGCTCGTGCTCGCGACGGAATGGAATGAGTTTCGCGCGCTGAACTTCAGCCGCATCCGCAAAGCGCTTCGCCAGCCGGTCATCGTCGACCTGCGCAACGTTTACGATCCGCAGCGAATGAAAGCCGAAGGGTTCACGTACGTTTCCGTCGGCCGTTCCAACGAAGCGCGAAAAAGAGGAGTTTGATGACGCGAGCACTGATCACCGGCGGGGCGGGATTCCTCGGCTCACACCTTTGCGAGCTGTTTCTCGAGCGCGGCCATGAAGTCATCTGCATGGACAACTTCATTACCGGCAACCCGGTGAACATCGAGCATCTCCTCGGGCGCGACGGTTTCCAGTTCGTGAAGTACGACGTGACCAACTACGTACACGTCGACGGGCCGCTCGATTACGTGCTGCACTTCGCGTCGCCCGCCAGTCCGATCGATTACCTCGAGAAGCCGATCCAGACGCTGAAAGTCGGCTCGCTCGGCACGCACAAAACGCTCGGCGTCGCGAAGGACAAGAAGGCGCGCTATCTCATCGCGTCGACCTCCGAGGTCTACGGCGATCCGCTCGTGCACCCGCAGAAAGAGGAGTACTGGGGAAACGTGAACCCGGTCGGACCGCGCGGCGTTTACGACGAAGCGAAACGCTTCGCGGAAGCGATGACGATGGCGTATCACCGCTTTCACGGCGTCGAGACGCGCATCGTGCGGATCTTCAACACGTATGGTCCGCGCATGCGCATCAATGATGGCCGCGTCGTGCCGGCGTTCATCTCGCAGGCGCTGAAGAACGAGCCGATGACGGTGTTCGGCGATGGCTCGCAGACCCGGTCGTTCTGCTACGTCACCGATCTCATCGAAGGCATCTATCGGCTGCTGATGTCGAATGAAGACATGCCGACGAACATCGGCAATCCGAATGAGATGACGGTGCTGCAGTTCGCGCAGGAGATCAAGCGCCTGACCGGCTCGAAGTCGGAGATCGATTTCCGCCCATTGCCGGAAGACGATCCGAAGATCCGGCGTCCCGACATCACGAAAGCGCGCACGCTCCTCGAGTGGGAGCCGAAGGTGCCGCTCGATGAAGGGCTGTCGAAAACGATCGAGTACTTCCGTCGCGTGATTCTGTAGGCGCCGTATGATGGTGTGATGCAGCCGGCCGACGACGCCACGGTCGCGCGCTCTCCTGAGGAGACGCCGACGGTCGTCGTGAGCGCGGCCGCGCCGGCGGAGTTGCAACACCGGCAGCTGACGCCCGGCACGATCATCGGAGGCCGCTATCGCATCGTCTCGATGCTCGGCCGCGGCGGAATGGGCGAGGTTTATCGCGCCGACGATCTGCGCATGGGCCAGCCGGTGGCGCTGAAGTTTTTGTCGGCGCGCATCGCATCCGAACGGCAGCGTCTCTACGACGAAGTGCGGATGGGACGGCAGGTCGCGCATCCGAACGTCTGCCGGTTGTACGACGTCTCGGAGATCGACGGAGACGCGTTCATCACGATGGAGTTTGTCGATGGTGAGGATCTCGCGTCGCTCATCCGCCGCATCGGCCGGCTGTCGGCGACGAAAGCGGTCGGCACCGCGCGAGAGATCGCGTCGGGACTCGCGGCCGCGCACGAGAAAGGGGTCGTTCACCGCGATCTGAAACCGGCCAACGTGATGATCGACGATCGCGGCCGCGCACGCATCACCGATTTCGGCCTCGCGGTAGCGGAGAGTGTTTCCGGCGCTCACAGCGTCGCCGGGACCCCGGCGTACATGGCGCCGGAGCAACTCGACGGGAAGGCCGCGTCGTTCAGTTCCGACGTCTACGCGCTCGGGCTCGTGCTGTACGAAGTCTTCACCGGCCGCCGCGCGTTTGCGACGGACTCGATCACGCAGTTGATCGAATCGCAGCGCGCGTCGCGCTATGCGCGTCCGACCACGCTGGCGCCCGATCTGCCGCCGGAAATTGAGCCGGTGATCGCGCATTGTCTCGATCCCGATCCGGCCCGGCGGCCGACGGTCGACCAGGTGTTGCGCGAGCTGCCGAGCTTCGATGCGCTCGCGGTCGCGGTCGCGGCGGGCGAGATGCCGGGACCCGATCTCGTCGCCGGTGCGAGCGATCGCGGTACGTTGTCGCCTGCCATCGCGTGGTCGTTGCTCGCGTTCATCGTTGCCGGCATCGTCACCTGCGCGGTGCTTTCGGGCTCGACGATGCTCTACCGACGCGCGGTGCTGAAGTCGCCGGAGGTGCTTGCCGATCGCGCGCGTGAGTTGATCGCGACGGTTTCGCGCGCGCCGGTCGCCGACTCGTCATTCGGATTCATTCGCGACGACAGTCTGCTGCTGTTCCGTTATCGGCAGAGCCCGCGAGCGATGCGCGGGCGCGCGGCGGAACGGGTAGTGCTCCTCGATGAGCCGCCGATGACGGTGCCGGGGATGGCGCGCGTCGATGTCGACGGCGCCGGTCGTTTGTTGCGTCTCCTCGTCGTTCCGCCGTCTCGCGAATCATCTCCGCATTTGCCTGCCGTGAATTTCGAGCGGCTGCTGTCAGCGGCCGAAGTGCATCCGATCGGCGGAGTTGCACCGCTGTGGACCGCG
>JAOBAU010000010.1 GCA_025463165.1 Acidobacteriota bacterium
AATCGTTGCGGGCGCCGCTTCGGATAAGCCGAGGTAACGGACTTTACCCGCGCGTACGAGCTCGGACATTGCGCCGACCGTTTCTTCGATCGGCGTGTCCGCATCGACGCGATGCTGATAGTAGAGATCGATGTGATCGACGCCGAGGCGGAGTAACGAACCGTCGCAGGACTTGCGCACGTAATCGGGACGGCCGTTGATGCCGACCCAGCTGCCGTCCGCGTTGCGCTCGTTGCCGAACTTCGTCGCGATCACCACCGCGTCGCGGCGTCCGCGAACGGCGCGGCCTACGAGCTCCTCGTTCGTGAACGGACCGTACATGTCCGCGGTGTCGAGGAAGTTCACGCCGAGGTCGAGCGCGCGGTGAATGGTGGCGATCGATTCGGCATCGTCGCGCGAGCCGTAGAACTCCGACATCCCCATGCAGCCGAGGCCGATGGCGGAGACTTTGAGACCCTGGGAACCGAGAGTGCGCTGCTTCATGTCGAGCCTCCTTACGCGGCGCCGAGCGCTTCGTCGGCGTGCTGCATCAGCACGTCGAGATCGAACGGCTTCGTGATCAGTTTCCAGATCCGTTCCGGCGGCACGCGCGCGAGGATGTTCGGCACGGCCGCGGTCATGACGATGATGCGCGGCTGCTCGCTCGATGATTTGGCGAGATGCTCGATGACGCCGATCCCGTCGACGCGCGGCATCATCAGATCGAGGATCATCAGATCGTACGTTCCGCGGTCGAGAAGCTCGATCGCTTCCGCGCCGTCACGCGCGCCGCGAACTTCGTACCCGCGCCGCTGGAAGAGGCGGGTCACCAGCATTCGGATTGCGTCGTCGTCATCGACGACGAGGATGCGGACATCGCCGCCGGGATTCATGCGTCGCCGGTATACCACTGAATGCGGCGCCTGCGAATAAGGCAGTTGCGAATCGATCGGCGGACAGTTGTCCGCGGACAGACGTCCGGCCGGACGCGTTTCGGACAGGTCGCCATTTGCGTAAGTCGAGCGGACAGAAGGACATCGCTCGTGGCACTTCGGTTGCGCATGAGCACGGCGAATGATCGAGAACACGTCGTCTATGGACCGCACGGTTGCCGCGCCGCGTGGTCTGACAAAGCCGCGCGCCGTCGCGCTCGCCATCGTGGTCGCGGCGCTGATCGTCATCGGCTTCGCGTTTCCGTCGATGCGACGCTGGTCGAAGGCCGATCGCTCCATCGACGCCACCACGCTCAGCATCGGGAGCGTCACGCGCGGCGATCTGCGTCGCGACGTGTCGGTGCAGGGACGCGTCGTCGCCGCACTTCATCCGACGCTCGTCGCTCCGGCGCAGGGCCGCGTCTCTCTCCGCGCGAAAGCGGGCGAGGTCGTGAAGAAAGGCGACGTTCTCGCGCTGGTCGAAAGTCCTGAAGTGCGCAGCGCGCTCGAGCAGGCGAAGACGCTGCTGCTGTCGATGCAGTCCGATGCGCAGCGCGAACGGATCGTCGGCAATCAGTCCGATGCGCGGTTGCGGCAGCAGGCCGAGCTTGCGAAGACGCGGCTCGAAGCGGCGAAGCGCTCGCTCACTCGTGCGTCGACGCTGCATCGCGAAGGGCTGCTCAACAAAGGCGACTTCGAGCGCGCGCAGGACGACGTGCATGTCGCGGAGCTCGAGCTGGCGCAGGCGACGCGCGAAGTGTCGCTGTCGCACGAGTCGGCCGATTTCGACGTCCGCGCGAAAACGCTGCAGGCCGAACGGCAGCAGTCGGTCACCGCCGAGCTGCAGAAGAAATTTGATGACCTGACGATCCGCGCGCCCTTCGACGGCATGGTCGCGTCGCTGTCGGTCAACGACGCCGATTCCGTCACCGCCAACGCGCCGGTCGTCAGCGTCGTGAATCTCGAATCGCTGGAGCTCGAGCTGACGATTCCGGAAGAGTACGCATCCGACACGCGCATCGGCACGCCGGTGTCGATCAGCTACGGCGCGAGCGAACAGCCGGGGCACATCACCGCCGTCTCGCCGGAAGTCGTCGGCAACCAGGTCAGCGCGCGCGCGGTGCCGGACGGCGGCTGGCCTCCCGGCATGAAGCAGAACCAGCGCGTCACGACGCGGCTCGTCTTCGAGTCGAAGCACAACGTGCTGAAAGTCGCGCGCGGCGCGTTCGTCGAAAGCGGCGGCGGGCGGACGGCGTACGTCGTCGACGGCAACACCGCAACGAAGCGGACGATCGCCGTCGGAGCGGTCAGCGCGTCAGAAGTCGAGATCGTGAGCGGCCTCAGCGAAGGGGAGCGGATCATCCTGTCCGACACCTCCTCATTCGGCGGCGTGCGCTCGCTCATTCTGCAGTGAGGAGAGGAAACGTATGCTTCAGATGAACGGCATCAAAAAGGTGTACCGCACGGAGCTGGTCGAGACGCACGCGCTCGAAGGGTTGTCGCTCAACGTCGGCGCCGGCGAGTTCGTCTCCGTCATGGGACCTTCCGGGTCCGGCAAGACGACGTTTCTCAACATCGCCGGACTGCTCGACGTGTTCAATGGCGGCACGTATCTCCTCGACGGAAAAGACGTCAGCCGCCTGAGCGATCGCGAGATGTCGCACATCCGCAATCGCAACATCGGGTTCATCTTTCAGAGCTTCAATCTGATTCCCGATCTGCACGTCTTCGACAACGTCGACGTGCCGCTGCGCTATCGCGGATTGGCCGCATCCGATCGGAAGCAGCGCATCGAGCGCGCCGTCGAAATGGTCGGACTCTCATCGCGGCTGCGCCATCTGCCGTCGCAACTTTCCGGCGGACAGCAGCAGCGCGTCGCCATCGCACGCGTCCTCGCGGCTGAGCCGAAGCTGATCCTCGCCGACGAGCCGACCGGCAACCTCGATTCGCTGATGGCGCGCGAGATCATGGATCTCCTCGACGACATCAACAAACAGGGGACGACCATCGTGATGGTGACGCATTCGCCGGAGTGCGCCGCGCGCGCGTCGCGCGAGATCCATCTGCTCGATGGCCGCGTCGTCGACGTCGAGCGTCCGCCGGCCATTCTCGAGTCGTTCAAACCTGCCGCGCAGATGCCGTCGTCGGCGGCGAGGTGATCGCATGTTCGCCTACAACCTCCGCATCGCCATCAAGAGCCTGCGGCGCCATCCGCTGCTGACCGGCGTCATCATCGCCGGCATCGCGCTCGGCATCTGCGCGTCCACGACGTTCACCACCGTGCGTCATATGTTCGCGCGCGATCCGCTTCCCGGCCGCAGCAGCCGCATCTTCTACGTCCGGATGGATAACTGGGATCCGGCCACGCCGTATCCCGATGACGGCGGCGGCACCAATCCGCATCACGTGCCGCCGCAGGTTGCGTATCGCGATGCCATGGAACTGATGCGCTCGAACATTCCGGTTCGGCAGAGCGTGATGTTCGCCGCCAACGTGATCGTCTTTCCGGAGAAGAGAGCGGCGCGCCCGTACAGCGATCGCGGCCGCATGGTCTTCTCCGATTTCTTCACGATGTTCGGCGTGCCGTTCCACTACGGCGGACCGTGGGATCGCCGCGCCGACGCGAAAGCGGAACAGGTCGCGGTGATCGACGACGCCACGAACCAGAAGCTGTTCGGCGGCACGAACAGCGTCGGCAAACGCCTCCGCCTCGGCACGCGCGACTTCACGATCGTCGGCGTCCTCGCGCCATGGCGGCCGTTCATCCGGATGTACGACGTCACGCAGAACTTCGTCCAGCAACCGGAACCGATCTATCTGCCGTTCAACACCGCGATCTCGATGGAGATCCGGCCGGGCGGCAATTCCGACGGATGGAAACCGGTCGGCCCGACGTACAGAGATTTCCTCGCCTCCGACGTCGACTGCCTGCAGTTCTGGGTCGAGCTCCGCTCGCCCACCGATCGCGCGTCGTATCAAACCTTCGTCGACAACTACGTGCGCCAGGAGAAGACGAAGGGACGCTTCCCGCGGCCGCTCAACAATCAGGTGACGTCGCTGCTCGATCTGCTGAAAGAGATCGGCATCGTTCGTCCTGCAATGACGGCGATGGCGGTGATGTCGATCCTCTTTCTCATCATCTGCTCGCTGAATCTGACCGGCCTGCTGCTCGGCAAGTTCCTCTCTCGCGCGCCGGAGCTTTCGGTGCGGCGCGCACTCGGCGCAACGCGCGGCGACATCTTTCTGCAGCACCTCATCGAGTGTGAGCTGGTCGGCGTCGCCGGCGGGGTGATCGGCATGCTGCTTTCGCTCGGCGTCCTCCGTTTCATCGCGAAGTTCATTACCGCGACCACGGTCATCTCACTCGATCCGGAGATGATCCTCGCCGCGCTCTTTCTGTCGCTCGTCGCCGGCGGAATCGCCGGGCTCTATCCCGCGTGGCGCGCCTGCAAACTGCAGCCGGCCGTGCAGCTGAAAGTCTGAAGGAGCCATCATGGAAATCGGACCGATCGTTCGCGCTCTCACCCGCAATCGCACCCGCGTGCTGCTGATCGTCCTGCAGATCGCCATCACGCTTGCCGTCGTCACCAACGCCGTGAACATGATCGCCACCGAGCGGACGAAGATGAAGCAGGCGTCCGGCTTCGACGACGACAATCTGCTGTGGGTGTTCAGCCGCCCGTTCGCCGATTCGTTCGGCGATCGCGCATTCCGCATCACCACGACGCGCTCCGACGTGCGCGCGCTGCGCACGATTCCCGGCGTGAAGTCGGTCGTCAACACGAACTTCATCCCGTGGCAGGGCGGCGGCAGCTCCGGCGAAGTGAAAGCGGCCGGCGGCGACGGCAGCTCGTATCGGACGCAGGAGTACACGGCGTCGCCGGCGTTCACCGATACGCTCGGCGTGAAGATCGTCTCCGG
The DNA here is from genome assembly GCA_025463165.1 of Acidobacteriota bacterium. GTDB lineage: Bacteria > Acidobacteriota > Thermoanaerobaculia > Gp7-AA8 > Gp7-AA8 > JAOBAU01. The sequence continues at coordinate 4,833 of JAOBAU010000010.1, forward strand.
CCGCAACATCGGCGAAGGCGACATCAATGACGAGCCGAATGCGACGACGGCCAACGTCATCATCTCGCGCGGACTGGAACGACTCATCTTCAAAGGACAGAGCGCGGTCGGCAAGCAGTTCATCGAGCCGGACAACTCGGTCGACACGATCGTCGGCGTCTTCGATCCGTTCTACAACCCGTACGGCTGGCCGATTCATGAGTACTGCCTCGTCTATCCCGGTACCGTCGCGCGCAACGGCGCGCTGTTTCTCGTGCGCGTCAATCCCGGCGCGATGAAGAGCGTCTCGCAGGCGGTCGAAAAGAAACTGCTGAGCGTGAACGACGGCCGCAACTTCGAGATGAGAACGATCAGCGAGGTCAGGGACAAGTACTTCACGGAGGGGCGCATCGTGATCATGGCGATGACCGCCGTCATCATTCTCATCGTCATCGTGACCGGCCTCGGCATCGTCGGCGTGACGTCATTCTCGGTCACCGAACGGAAGAAGCAGATCGGCACGCGCCGCGCCCTCGGCGCGACGAAGTCGGCCATCCTCCGCTACTTCCTGATGGAGAACTGGCTGATCACGAATTCCGGCGTGCTTCTCGGTATCCTGCTGGCGTACGGGCTGAACTATCTCCTCGTGACGCACACGTCGGGCGTGAAGCTCGACTGGCGCTATCTCATCGCCGGCGTCACGCTGCTGTGGGTGCAGGGGATCGTCGCCACGCTCGTGCCGGCCATGCGGGCCGCCGCGGTGTCGCCCGTCATTGCAACCAGAGGAGTCTGATGCGAATCGCCGCCGTGCTGTCGCTCGTCGCCATCGCCGCCGTTGCCGCCGAAACGACGAGCGATCCGCCGGTGGAGAAGACGAAGAAGAACATCAAAACGCTCACCGGGATGCCGACGTCGCAGCTGATCCCGGCCATGGCGTTCATGTCGAACTCCCTCGGCGTGACCTGCTCGCATTGTCATGGCGAGAAATGGGAGTCCGACGAGAAGCCGGCCAAAGACGCGGCGCGGCGAATGATCGTCATGCAGAAGGCGATCAACACCGCGCACTACGAAGGCAAAACGGTCGTGACGTGCAACAGCTGTCATCAGGGACACGTCACGCCGCCGCCGATTCCGCTCGTCGCCTCCGCCGGCTGGAACCAGCCGGCGGCCGCGCCGAAAACGACGCTGCCGGCAGCCGCGGAAGTGCTCGAGCATTACGTGAAAGCGCTCGGTGGCGATGAAGCGCTGAAAGCCGCGCGCGGACGAACGTCGCACGGCGAAGTCACGCGCAACAACGGCCGCGTCGCGCCGGTCAGCAAACCGTTCACGCTGAAGCAGGAAGTGCCGCAGAAGATCACCGTCGAGACCGAGCTCTCGTATCCGCCGGAAGCGAATCGCGAATTCGTCGGCAACTTCTATCGGTCACTCGCGATCCGCAGCATCGACGTACCGATGGTCGTGACCGGCGTCGAAACCATTCGCGGCAAATCGGCGTATGTCGTCGAGTTGACACCGAAAGAAGGACGGCCGGAGCGTTTGTACTTCGATCGCGAGAGCGGTCTGCTGCTGCGTCGTTACCGCGAGCGCGAAACGCCGGTCGGCGTGTTGCCGGAGGAGTACGACTACGACGATTACCGCGTCGTCGACGGCGTGAAGACGCCGTTCCTGCTCAGCTGGTCGCGCGCCGACTATCACGTCACGCATCGCTTCGACACGATCGAGCCGATCACGCCGTGATGCGGCACCGCGGCACGGTCCTCGTCGTCGAAGATCAGCCGGCCGTCGCGCGTGCGTTGCTGCTGCTCTTCGACATTCACGGCATCGACGCGGAAGCGGTCACGAATGCCGAGGATGCGGTGAGGGCGGTCGGGCGGGGAGAGATTGACGTCGTCGTGCAGGACATGAACTTCACGCCGGGGGCGACGAGCGGCGATGAAGGGATGGCGCTCTTTCGCCGGTTGCGTCAGGTGTCGCCCGGCATGCCGGTCGTGCTGCTGACGGCGTGGACGTCGCTCGAGGCGGCGGTGCAGATGGTGAAGCAGGGCGCGACCGATTACTTCGCGAAGCCGTGGAACGACGAGAAGTTGCTGGCGATCGTGACGGCGCTGCTCGAATCGCGACGCGGAGAACGGGAGCGGCGCAGCTCGCGCTCCGCGCTGGCGAAGACGTTCGATCTTTGCGGCATCGTCTACGAAAGTGCGGCCATGCATCGCGTCGTCACGCTCGCGCTGCAGGTTGCGGCCGCCGACGTGTCGGTGCTCATCACCGGACCGAACGGTGCCGGGAAGGAAAAGATCGCCGAGATCATTCAGGCGAACTCGCCACGTAAGAAAATGGCGTTCGTGAAAGTGAACGCCGGCGCGCTTCCCGATCAGCTGCTGGAGAGTGAGCTGTTCGGCGCCGAAGCAGGTGCGTTCACCGGCGCGGCGCGCTTGCGGATCGGCCGCTTCGAGTCGGCGAACGGCGGCACGCTCTTCCTCGATGAGATCGGAAATCTTTCTGCTGCCGGCCAGATGAAACTCCTGCGCGTCCTGCAGAACGGCGAGTTCGAGCGCCTTGGCTCCAGTGAAACGCGGCGTTCCGATGTTCGGCTCCTTTGTGCGACGAACGCCGATCTTCCCGATGCCGTCCGCCGCGGAACGTTCCGGCAGGATCTGCTCTTTCGCTTGAATGTCGTCGACGTCTTCGTACCGCCACTGCGCGAGCGCCGCGAAGATATCGTGCCGCTCGCGCAGGCATTCCTCACCACCGCGCTGCGCAAATCACGTTCGCGTGCGGAACGGTTCGCCGAGGAGGCGCGAGAGGCGTTGCGCGAACACGACTGGCCGGGCAATGTGCGCGAGCTCGAGAATCGCGTGCAGCGCGGCGTCGTCACCGCGGCGCAGGAAACGATCACCGCCGAAGACCTCGGGCTCGCCGCCGGACACGCGCCGCCGCCCGTTCCCGCTCCCGAAGAAAAGCTGCAGCTCGAAGCGCTGCTCCGCGATTCCGGCGGCAGCGTTTCGATCGCCGCGAAGACGCTCGGCGTCTCGCGCCAGGCGTTCTACCGCCGCATGGAACGACTCGGCGTCGTACTGGAGCGCCGCCTGAAAGAATGATGGTCCCGCGGCGACGTCGCCTCAGCCGCACCATTGCCATCGCGGTTGTCGTCGATCTCATCGCCGTCATCGCCGCGGCCGCCGTCATCGCGCAATACACGCGACAGCCGTTCGTCATCGCCGGCGCTACGGCGGCGGCGGCGATTCCCCTGACGTATCTCTTGTTGCGCGGCCCGCTGCGACGGATGCGCGCGAATCTCTCCGCGCTGACCGACGGCGTGCGCGGTTTCGCCGATGGCGATTTCAGTCTGCGGCTGCGCGTGACCGGCGACGACGAGATCACCGATCTGATCGCGTTCTACAACGAGATCGGCGCGATCCTCCGAACGCAGCGCAACGAATCGATGCAGCGCGAGCTGCTCTTCGAGACGGTGCTGCAGACGACGCCGCTGTCCGTCATTCTCACCACCGACGGCGATCGCGTCGTCTACGCGAACCGCGCCGCGCGCGATCTCTTCGCTCCCGATCGTCTCGAAGGACGCCGGCTCAACGAAGTGCTCGCGCCGGCGCCCGCGCTGCGCGAAGCATTCACCTCCGAACGCGATGCGCTGTTTGCCGCCGGGAGCGAGACGTATCACCTGTCGCGTCGCACGTTCTTCCTCAACGGGCGCGAGCATCTCCTCTGGATCGCGAATCGTTTGACGCCGGAGCTGCGGCGGCAGGAAATCGAAGTATGGAAGCGCGCCATTCGCGTGCTGAATCACGAGTTGAACAATTCGCTCGCGCCGATCCGTTCGCTCTTTCATTCGGCGCGTGTCATTCGCGACCGGCCGGAGCAACTCCATCGTCTTGACGAGATCAACGACGCCGTCGAAGAGCGGCTCGATTACCTGCAGCGTTTTCTCGACGGCTACTCGCAGTTCGCGCGGCTGCCGAAACCGCGTCGCGAAGAGGTCGCGTGGAGCGCGTTGCTCGATTCCGTGCAGCGCATCATGCCGTTCCGGATCGTCGAGCCGCGGCCGTCGCATTCATCGAAAGTCGATCCGGCGCAAATCGAACAGGTACTGATCAATCTCCTCAAGAACGCGTCCGACGCCGGCAGTCCGATCGGCGAAACGGAAGTCGCCGTCGAGCGCCGCGCCGGCGGAAGCCTGCTCGTCGTGAGCGATCGCGGCGAAGGGATGAGCGAGGAGACGATGATCCGCGCGCTGCTCCCGTTCTGGTCGACGCGCGCCGGCGGTTCCGGACTCGGACTCCCGCTCTGCGCCGAGATCATCGACGGCCACGGCGGACATCTGCGCATCGCCCATCGCGACGGCGGAGGAAGCGTCGTCAGCTGCTGGATTCCGGACGAGGCGTGACGCGTTACGCGGCGCTCGGCCGTCCGAACAGGAATCCCTGTCCAAGCGGAATCCCGGCTTCCCGCGCGGCGTCGCGCGTTTCCGCGGTCTCGATTCCTTCGAGCACCAGCTCGCATCCGAGCTCGTGTGCGAGCGAGAGGATGTTGTGGACGATCTTCGTCCGCGTCGTGTCGGCTTCGAACGACGTGCCGAAGTGCTGGCTGATCTTCAGGTAAGTCGGGCGGATCTCATCGACGTGCGTCAGGTGCGAGTAGGCGACGCCGACGTCATCGAGCGCGAACGTGTATCCGAGCCCGCGCAGGCCCGCGCACTGTCGCGCCACGCGTACCGCTTCACCGAGCGATTCCTGTTCGGTGATCTCGAGCACGACGCGCTCCGGCGCGATGCCGGTCGCGGCGCGCGCTTCTTCGAGCACTTCAGGCAAACGCTCGTTCACGATCACCGACGGATGCAGATTGATGAACAGGTTCGCCGATGAGTTCACGATGCGCGAGCCGGCCTGTGCGAAGGTCGCCCGAATGCAGGCGAGCTCCAGCTCCGCGACGCGTCCCTTGCGATGCGCGTAGTCGAAGAGCGCGTCCGGCAGCGCGAGGATGCTCGGCGTTTCGCAGCGCGCCAGCGATTCGTATCCGAACGGCGCGAACGGCGGCTCCGCCAGCCGGACGATCGGCTGCAGCAGCGGGAAGAGTTTTGCCTCGGTGACGATCGTGTCGAGCGACGGCATCCGGATGATGCGTCCTTCGTCATGCGACCGCGGCTCGGGGATCAGCTCATCGAGCAGCGCCGTGTCGAACGGCTTCGTGAGCACCGCCGCCGCGCCGCGCGCGATCGCTTCGTTCTCCAGCTCCGGCGAGTTCGCGCCGGTCATCAGCACGATCACGCTCTTCGGCGAATGACGGCGAATGTGCTTGATGAAGTCGAGCCCTTCGAAGCGAAACGGGCTGCTGAGCCGCACGTCGGTGATGACGCCCGCGACCGGCATCCGTTCGATGACGATCTCCGCCGATTCGAGATCGCCGCAGACGATCAGCTCGCGGCCGGGCCGTTCGAGCAGCATCGCCAGCGCGTCCGCGATGTCGGGATCGTCATCGACGATGAGCACCGTTTGCAGCGGCGAGTCGACGGCATGCGGCATCACGCGCTCGATCATACCGGCAGCGGCGGCGTCATGTTCGGTCCACTGAAGTACGACGGCGCGGCTCACGAGATTCCTATGCTTTCGACGATGCCGCGGAGCTCCGCGACGGTCGCGAGCGCGGCGCGCAGCTCGCCGTCGCGCGCGAGGTCGGTGATCTCGGGATATCCGTACGTTCCGGCGATGCCGGCGAGGCTGTGAAACTGGCGCTCGAGGGCGGCGCGTGCGTCCGCGCTGTTCGAACCTTCGAGATCGGCGAGCGTCGCTTCCATCACCACGACGCGCTCGGCCAGCCGCTTCTCGA
>JAOBAU010000034.1 GCA_025463165.1 Acidobacteriota bacterium
CGATGTTGCCCCGCCAGCCCTGAAACACCTGACGCTCGAACTCATCGCGAAAACGGAGACTGTCGCGCAGCAGCATGATGTGTTGAATGCGAACGTAGCGATCGAGGAAGTCGACGCCGCGCCGTTCGAGATCCATCATCAGGTTATCGATGCGGATCACGAACTGTGCGAAGTTCGATTCGAGATCGCGCTGCGCGAGCGCCAGCTGCTCGACCATCGATTCGATGCGCGCCTTGTCGCCCGCGAGAACCTGACGGCGCGACTCAATCATCGTGAACTGCTTCGTCGCCAGACGCTCGATCGTGTCGAGCGGCGCTTCGAGCTTGAGCCGGATGCGCTCCTTCTCCGACAACACGCGGAAGACGTAATCCTCGAGTGCCTCGAAGCGGCTGCGCGTCCATTCGCGCGGCTGCGCGTCGCCGAGCTTCGACTCCAGCGCCAGTTTCGACGCCACCGGAAAAACGACCGGATCGAATCCGAAGATCGCGCGCGTATTCGTCTTCAGGTACTCGACGACCTGCTCGATCTCCTCGGGTGATTTCGTATCGATCTTGTTCAGCACGAAGACGAGCTTCTTGCCCCAGTCGCGGATGTATTCGAGGAAACGCCGCTCCGACTCCGACAGCGGCCGATCGATCGACGTGACGAACAACACCAGGTCCGCGCGCGGAATGAAATCCTCGGTGATCTCCTGATGCCGCGCCACGATCGAGTTCGTCCCCGGCGTGTCGACGAGCGTGATGTTGCGCAGGAAATCGATCGGATAGAACTGCTCGATGACGAAATCGGAGATTCGTTTCTGCGACGCGGTCTGGCCGTAGCGCAGGATCGAGATCACGTCGTCGACCGGGATCGGTCCTTCGACGCGCAGCTTCGCACCGAACAGCGCGTTGATCAGCGACGACTTGCCGGCGTTGAACTCGCCGACGATCACGATCGTGAAGAGATCGTCGAGCGTCGCCAGCAGCTCATCGACGCGGCGCCGGTCATCGGCCTGTTCACGATCGAGCGTCTCGCGCAACTCGACGAGCAGACGATGCTCGCGACGCAGAAGCGCCTGCACCTGCGGATCGACGACGCTATCGAAGATGCCGGGCATCGGGCAGCTTCATCCTAACTTCTAATGTTATCGACCGGGTCATCTGCATCAAATCGAAGGCATGGTGAAGGCTCTGCCACTTACGGTGCCGGCCGTGCCGGCTCGCGGGGCACTCTTACGGTCAGCGACTGCGGAACGGTCGTGATCACGAGCGGCGTCTGCATCGTGAAGACTTCGCCGTCGATGCCGAGGCGAAGGTCTTTGCGTGATGAGCGGACTTTGAGTTGCTGCGTGCGGAACGAGCGAAAGCCGGGAGCGGTGCGAACGCGGCCCGCGAAGTAATGCGCGATGAACTTCATCAGCGTGATGCGCGATACGTGCGGCAGCCAGTAAACCGACAGCCGTCCTTCTTCGAGCGTGTTGCGCGGCGCTTCGATGCCTACGCGCGAAAGATCGTAGGTGTTGTTCGAGATCAGCAGCATGTGCGTGCGGACGACTTCCTGGTGATGCTCGCTTTCGAGCGTGAGCGAAACGTGCGGATACTTTTGCAGCGTCACGTACATCGCATAAAAGCGCGCCTTCCAGCGCGGATAGTCACGGCCGCGCTCCTCGCGCCGCGCGACCATCTCCGGATAGAGACCGAGCGAGATGTTGTTGACGAAGTAGCGCTCGTTGACGCGGGCAACGTCGATCTGTTTCTTCGCGCCGCTGATGGCGACGTCGAGCGCCGCGCGCCAGTCGAGCGGGATGCCGAGGTCGCGCGCGAAGTGATTGAAGGTGCCGAGCGGAATCACGCCCATCGTCGCATCGGTGTGCGCCACCGCCTGCACGACGCAGTTCACGGTGCCGTCGCCGCCGGCGGCGATGAACAGGTTCTTGTTTTGACGCATCTGCTCGCGGATGGTGGCGGTGATATCGAGATCGCGCGTGACGTGAATGACTTCCAGTCCCTGTTCGGTCGCGTACGCTTCGATTGCCGACAGCTCGGCCGACGGGAGCTTCACGCCCGAAGACGGATTGAAAAAGAGGGTTCCGCGGCTGGACGGCATCTCAGAATAATGATTACGGATGAGGCGTTTGCGCGCGCATGAAACGGTTCGCGCTCGCTCTCGCCGCACTTTGTCTCCTGCAAGTTTGTGTCCTCTCCGTCGGGGCCGCCGAAACACCGAAGGAATGCACGCTCTGCGTCGGAGCTGCCGGACTGCCGGCGAGCACCACGGCGGTGGCGGTGCCGCTCTTCGTTCGCACGTCGCAGGATGAGCTGCCGACCGTCGCGACGTCGATCGATGCGCTGACGCCCGCGCAGCGAAAGCTGATCACACTCGTCGTCGACTATCGCGTCGGGCAGGATCACGAGCCGCTCGCGGAAGTCGAAGAGCACACGAAGGCGATCGTCGAGTGGGCGCGGCTGCACGGACCTTTCGACGCGATCGGCGTTGCCGTCGCGGATGCCGATGCGGCGACGCTCGGTTACGCGATCAAACGACTCGCGGTCACCGCGCAGGGATTGAACGTCGCCGCGCGAATCGTCAGCGCGCCGATGCCGCTCGATGCGATGGCGAAGTTGTACGAGACCGGCGCGCAGGCGTACTTCGACGCGGTCGTCACCGACGCGCCATCCGCCGCCGCGAAGTGGCTGCTCGAAAAAGATCCCGCCAAGAAAATCTACGCGGTCGTGACGCCGTCCGCGCCGAACGTGATCTATGACGCGGCGCGCGCGCTGGCAGACGGCGCGACTCGCGCGTACGTCAGCGGTGCGACGTCGCCTGATGAACTGGCGTCACTCGCGAACGCGAACCGCGCGCTGGCCGGCGACTATGCATACGACTCGACCGCGCGCGTCGAAGTGCTCGACGCGAAGGGCAACAAAGTCGAGATGCCGGTGCTGACGTTCATCCGCGGCGAAGATCTGATGACGCTCGTCGTGCCGCGCGGCGATGCAACATTGACGACGATTGCGTCGCTCGGCAGCGACGACTTCGCGCGCCCGCGCCGCATCGATGCGGCCGGCGACCTTCCGATCACCGACAACGGCCGCAAAGCGGGACGCTTCCTCATCGGCGTGCAGCCGGCGAAGAAGCCCTTCGTGATCGCGGTCGAACATCAGGAGAAGCCGGAAGTTCAGAAAGAAGCGATCAGCGTCAACACGAAGCGCGGCATCACGGTCGAAGAGATCATCCGCAATCATCAGGTCTACAAGTCATACGAAGAATCGATCCAGCCGCGCTACATCGCGCGCAACACGACCAACCTGCGGTTCACGGTCAACGGCGGCGAATCGCTCGAAGCAACGATCGCCGGCGATTTCTTCTCCGAGCCGGGGGGACGTTCCGACTGGGTCTGGAGCGAGTTCTTCATCAACGGCGTTCGCTGGAAGTACGGCCGCATTCCGGAGCTGCCGCTCATCCAGCCGGAGAAGGTGACGCAGCTTCCGCTCGACATCCATCTCACCAATGAATACCGCTACGAGCTGGTGCGCGAGACCGACGTCGCCGGCTATCACACGTATGAAGTCCGTTTCTCGCCGCCGCCGAATGCGCCCGATGCGCTGCCGCTCTATCGCGGAACGGTGTGGATCGACACGCGTACGTGGGCGCGCATCCGGCTGACGATGGTGCAGCTGAATCTCAGCGGCGAGATCCTGTCGAACGAAGAGCGCGTCGACTTTCAGCCGTTCGCACGCGCGTCGAACACGCTGCTGTCGGCGAACGACGTCGCGAAGGCCGATCCGCGCGAGATCGTCTGGCTGCCGCGCGAAGTCGCCGCGCAGCAGATCGTCTCCGCCACCGGACGTGCGAGCGTCGTGCTGCGCGCAACGACGTTCAGCGATTTCCGCATCAGCCCGGCCGACTTCGCGGAGCGGCTGACGCAGGCCTCGGCGTCCGATTCGCGAATGGTGCGCGAGACCGAAGCGGGACTGCGCTACCTCGAGAAGCGCGGCAACGGCGAGCGTGTCGTCAAAGAAGGATTCGATTCCGCGCGCACGTTCATGCTCGGCGGCATCCATCACGACGGCGGGCTCGACTATCCCGTCGTCCCGCTCGGCGGTATCGACTACTTCAATTTCAATCTGCTGAACAAAGGCATTCAGACGAACGTCTTCTTCGCCGGCGTGATCGTCTCCGCGAGCGCCGCGCATCCGAACGTCGCGAACACGCGCACGAACCTCGGCGCCGATTTCTTCGGCATCGCGGTGCCGTTCACGAACTCGCTGTATCGCAACGGCAACGAGCAGGTCGGCGAAGCGGTAAAGACGCTGCCGCTCGGTCTGACGCTGCGCGCCGGACATCCGATCCTGACGTTCGGCAAGATCGACTTCTCGCTCGGTCTTTCGCACCTCACCTATCAGCGCGCCGAAGATACGGCGCCCGGATTCGTCGTGCCGTCGGACACGTTCATCCTCAGTCCGTCGCTCGATCTGCACTACTCGCGATGGGGCTACACGCTCAGCGGAACGTACGAGTACGCGCGACGCTCGAAGTGGGAGCCGTGGGGCAATCTCGCCGAATACGATCCGAACCAGAAGAGCTACACGAGGTTCGGCGCGACGATCGGCAAGAGCTTCTATCTGCCGAAGTTTCAGCGCATCAGCGCCGAGCTGAATTATCTCGACGGCTCGCGGCTCGATCGCTTCTCGAAGTACGAGCTCGGATTCTTCGGAGCGCAGCGCATTCACGGCATCCGTTCCGGCTCGGTGCGCGCGGAGAAAGCGCTGCTCGCGCATCTGTCGTACGGCTTCGTCTTCTCGCAGCAGTTCCGGCTGGAAGCGTTCTACGACCAGGGTCTGATCGACGACAAGATCGCCGGCTACGCGCGCGAGCCGTTCCAGGGAATCGGTCTCGGCGGACAAACGGTCGGCCCGTACGGCACGATCCTCCGCCTCGACCTCGGCAAGACGATCGGCCGCAACGCGCAGGACGGATTCATCGCGAACGTCGTGTTCCTGAAGCTGTTCTAGTTTCCGATCGGGACGTAGGTAACTTCAGCAGGCGGTGGTGTGTTCTCGAGAAACGCGAGGATCGTCTTTCGGATGATGGCGAGGTTGCGCGCGTTGCGCTCCGGCGTCGCGCCCCACTGCTCCGCTTCCGGCTGCACGAGATCGTAGTAGGCGAAGTGGCTGAAGCCGGGACTGGAGACGTACGCGATGACGCCTGGCGCTGTGACGTTCTCGTACTGCGCAACGAGCTCGCGATGGCTTTTCGATTCGAGGAACTTCGCGTTGCGCGATTGACGCGCGCGGAACTGCTCCTCCGATTCGATCGGCAGCTTCACCGGTGACGGCGCGCCGTAAATCGCGAGCAGCGGCTTGTCGACGCGCGGATAACGATCGCCGGCGTCGAGACCGCCGTCGAGATTCACGCACGCCGTCCAGCGAGGATCGGTCGCGCACGAAACGACCGACGCTTTTCCGCCGAGCGAGTGGCCGATCGCGAACGCGTGCGAGAGATCGATGCGACCGCGCAATGGTGAAGCGATCGTTCCGTCGTTGAGCCGCACGAGCTGATCGAGCACGAACGCGTTGTCGCGCGCATCGACCTGATGGCGCTCGCGATGAAACGCCATCCGTTCCGCCGGCGTTCGCTTCGCGTCAGCATCCCATCCCGACTGTTCGACGACGCGGCCGCCGGGAAGGACGACCAGTCCCGCATCGCCGGGATGCTCGACGGCAGTGACGACGTATCCGTGACTGGCCAGTTCCTCGATCAGGGTCGTGTACTCGAGCACGTTGATGCCGCCGCCGTGAGAGAACACCACGACCGGAAAGCGGCGCGGCGACTTCGCGGCCGTCGCGTGCTCATACGAATGCGTTCGGATCGTTCGCAGCAGTGGATACGAAGTGCCGAACTCGGCGCGAAGAAAACCTTTCTCGTAGTGCTGGTCGGTCCAGCGCTCGATGAGATCGACATCGGGAAAATACGGCGCCGGCTTCGCGCCGCGCGGCTTCGTCGCGGGATAGAAAAGATCGGACGCGTACTTCGCGCTGCGACGCATCGCGCCACGAGTAAATGATGCGGCCGATCGAGCGCGGGCCGGTGGGCGGCAGCAACTCGGCGAAGAGCAGCGAGAAAAGGAAGAGGCGCGCGATCATGATGATGCCTATACGAAATGGAAAAGCCCGACGTTTCCGCCGGGCTTTTCGTCACTTCCGCGAATGGGCGCGGCTCAGGGCGTAGCGTTGGGATTGTTCACGTAGAAGTCGACCGAACCAATCTCGGTGCGCTCCTGATTCAGGAGGCGCGTGCGGACCGTCACACGGTGACGCGTATTCGAAAGCTTGGTCGTATCGAGCTCGAAGCGCCAGCCGGAGTTGGTGCTGTTGAAGACGAACGGATACTGCTGCTGCACGTCGGTGCGCGGGAAGCCGTACTGCGCGTCGCCGAAGTAATCGCCGTCGATGAAGATCTCGACAGCCTGCAGCGCGCCCTGTTCCTGCAGCGCCCAGCCCTGAAGCAGCAGTTTGCCCTTCACGTAGTCGTACGTCGTCGGCACGTCGATGAAGCCGATGCCGGCGTCGGCGCCGTGATTCTCGGAGCAGATGAACGTGACCGGGATGCCGTCACGATCGGGGATGTCGGCGAACGTGCCGCTGATGTCGCCGACGCGAACCTTCAGGCGATGCGGACCGGGACGAACGCCGCTGGCGAGCAGTGCGCCGACGTCCATCGTGAAGAGGAAGCCTGCACGCGGCACGTCGGGATAGTTCGGGTAGTAACGCTGCACGTCGTAACGCTGGCGGCCGTAGCAGTTCACTTCGGTCTGGAAGATCGTGTTGTAGCGGCAGTCGTCGGTCGAGTACCAGCTGACGCCGTCGATGACGAGCTCGACGTAGGAGATGCCGCCGATGTTCGACGCGCGTGTGCCGAGGTCGAGAGCCCAGCCGCGAACGGGCGTGATGTGCGAGGACGGATTAACGGGCGGCGAGACGATCGGCTGCAGACCGCAGCGATTGCCGTACAGCACCGCGTCGCGCTTCGGCTCGTCGATGAAGCCGAACGGCTTCAGGTTCAGCTCGGTGTTGAGAATCTGGATGACGCGACGGCCGATGAGACGCGACAGGCCGAGTCGGTCGGTAGCGCGGACGGTCAGCGTGTGTACGCCGTCCTGAATGCGAGTCGTATCGATGTTCGCGATGTAGCCGCTGAAAAGCGCGGCCGGAAAATCGGGATAGGCATTGCCGACGTCGGGACGTGCATCGCCGTACATCACCGGCTGCAGGTTGCCGTCATCGATCTGCACGTCGACGCGCGCGATGCCGTCAGTGTCCGTCGCCCAGCCGACGACCGGGAATGAATTGCTGGCGTTGAACGCTGCCGATCCATCCGGAATGTCGAGACTGCCGAACGGCGACTGGTTGATCGTGTTGTCGACCTGAATCGTGCGGCGACCGACTTCGATGACGCGGTTGTCGCCGGTCGTCACCTTCACGAACACCGTGTGCGGGCCATTCGAGAAACGGCTGGCCATGAACGCGGTCTGGAAACCGGGCGCGATGTTGTGGATGCCGGGATAATTCGGATACGCCTCGACAACGTCGATCAGCGGCTGAAAACGAGTCAGCCGATGCTGGAACTGATCGTCCACATACAGCTCGACCTTCGAGATCTGCTGTGGGTCGATTGCCCAACCCTTCACCAGCACCATCCCGGATTGCGGGACGGCCGGATCAGGGGAATCGAGAACTCCGATGAACTCCTGCGCCAGCAGTGCAGGCGTCAGTAATGCAGCAACGACGGTGAGAACCAGGCCGCGGGTAACCCATCTCCACATAACCCCAACCTCCAACCCGAAAAAGCCCCATGGCATTTTGCGCTTCCACGGAAGCGGCTGCCGGGAAAGCGCCGATCCACTTACGTTTGCGGGCGAGTTTATACTAAGCCCGGTGAGTTCTTCAAATATCCGCGGTGGGGGGTGGTGGTTCAATGGCGGTTACAGCGCCAACGAATCGACCAAAGAGGGTCGCGGTGACGCTCCCCCCATTGCCGGAGTCATCCTGGTCGTCTGATGAACGCGGACGAAGTTGTACTAAGTAGTGAGGCGCGAAGGCCGTTGGTCCTCGACTGAAGGCGATGGAGTTTGTCGACTGATTGACAACCCTGCGCCGGAGAGCAACATGCGGATCGCGCTCTCCCTTCTTTGCGCTTCACGCGGCGAGAAGCGCCTGCTGCGTGATGTCGAAATGAACAGTGAACTGCTGATGCACCGTCATGACCTCGACGGATTCGCTGGCCTGCGACGGCCGCTCAACGTGCTGGTGAAACAAGCCGTCCGCCACCTCTTCGATCGACTTGAAGAGCGCGTACTTCGTGGAGACCGGCGATGCCGTAATGTTCCACGCGAACTCGCGACGAAGGACATCGAGCGCCTTCACGCCGCGCCTGCCGCGTACGGCAGCTGACGCAACCTTCACCCTCGCACCAAGGATGCTCTGGAAGTTCTGCAAGATCTGGCCGGTCACGGTCGAGGGGTCGCCATCGAGCGGAAAGAACGTCGCGTAGATGTAGCGGTCACTTTCGACGATGACTGCGAACGGCTTCGGCTCTCCCGTTCCAAGGGAGGCTTGATGAGAGAGGATCGAGTAGTGATAACGATACGACATGACGTTTGCCACCTTTCAGGAGAACTGCAAAACGAACGCCCGAAGAAGCTGCTTCCGCCCGAGAAGACCGTTTACCGTTTCGTTCTTGATTGCGCTGCTCATATATCGTTCCGGAATGCGTTCTACGCAATGACGAATCTCGGAATCCAATACCGAATGTATCGCGATTGCGGCGCTTAGCATAGTTGCGCTGTCAAGATGTGACTGCATTACGGCAGGGAAGGGCAGTCGCCGCATGTCGTTCCAGCCGTCACCGCGCCACGTCGACACCCTGCCACATCCACCCATCGAAGAGGAGTGATCGATCGCGCAGAAAGCGTCCCGTTCGGGCTTATTTTCGTCCTCCCCGTAGACGATGTTGTCGAGGTTGTTGCGGTCGTAGTTACCGATCCACATGTCGAAGACGACGATCTTCGAACACGCCTCTTTCGCTCTGGCGCACATCGCTTCGACAACCGGGGTGAGTGGCATCGAACCGTCGAGCGCCCAACTGTACGGCGGCTGTTTCGGATGCGTAACGAGCGAGACGCACGCCTCTTTCTGCGGTGATCCGAACGATG
>JAOBAU010000079.1 GCA_025463165.1 Acidobacteriota bacterium
TCTCCTCGCGCACTGGCCGGCCGGCACGCCGCCGTTGTCGATCGACGCATTCATCGCCGCCGCCGAGCCGTCGACGCGACTGACCGCCATCCGCCGCCCGCTGCTCGTCATCACCGCGCCCGACGATCCGGTCCTCGGCGAAGCATCATCGCGAACACTCGTCGCCGCCGCGAATGGACTGCCGTACGTCAACGTGTTGACCACCGCGGACGGCGGTCACATCGGCCATCTCGGCCGTTACGCGCAGTGGCTCGCTGACACGTTCGATCGCTTCTTCGCGAACGCACCGCTCACGAAACCGCGCGCTTAGCGAACGACCGCAGCCCGATCCAGACGAAGAACGCCGTCAGCGCCAGCAGCGCGCCGACGATCGCGAAGACGTTCATGTGCGGAATCGTCGGCGTCAGCGCGGCGCGCATTCCTTCCGCCACATAGACGAGCGGATTGATCAGCACCGCGTACTTCATCACCGGCACCGCATCGAGTCCGCGCCACGGGTAATACGCGCAGCCGAACATGATCATCGGCGCGACGATCACGCTGAACATCAGGCCGATTTGCTGCGGAGCGATGCCGGTCCCGAGGAAGAGTCCGAGCGCGGAAAACGCGGCGCCGCCGAGGATCGTGATGGCCAGCAGCAAACCAAAATGCGCGAACGTCAGACCGTGGATCGGACCCATGATCAGCCGCGAGATCGGCAGCACGAACAGCGCGGCGACGATCCCCTGCAACACGCCGGCGACGATCTTCTCGATCGCCACGAGCTGCATCGCCACCGGCGCCAGCAGCCGGTCCTCGATCTCTTTCGTGAAACCGAAATCCTGCACCATCGGCAGCGCGACGGATTGCACGGCCGAGAGCGCGAGACTGAGCGCGATGATGCCGGGCAGCATCGCCGCGGAGTAATCGCCGCGCACCATTCCCATCTTCGGCAGGATGAAACCGAAGACGATCACGAACATCAGCGGCTGCAGCGTCGTGCGCAGCAGAAAGTACGGCAGCTCGCGCCGCGCCACGGTGAGGTCGCGCAGCAGAATTGCGAGAAAGACTTTCGACGGCGAGACACGCGCGGGGTCGGTCACACGAGCTTCCTCCCGGTCAGCGTGATGAAGAGCGTTTCGAGGCTCGGACCGGAGACGTGAATGTCGCACACGTTGCGGCCCGACGCCTCTCCGGCCGCGATGATCGGCGAGAGCACTTCGCCGGCGTGTGCGCTGAAGATGCGCAACACCGCCCCTTTCGCTTCAGCGCGCGAAACGCCGGCGATCGACTGCGCCGCGATCGCCACCGCCTCCGCATCGCCATCGAACGTCAGCTCGATCAGCGTGTCGCCCGGCGCCTGTTCCTTCAATCGCGACGGCGTATCGAGCGCGAGCAGCTTTCCCTGATCGACGATCGCCAGGCGATCGCAAAGCTGATCGGCTTCTTCCATGTAATGCGTCGTCATCACGATCGTTCTCCCCTGCGCATGCAGCTCGCGCAGGATGTCCCATAGCGCGAGGCGCGCCTGCGGATCGAGACCGACCGTCGGCTCATCGAGAAAAATCACGCGCGGCTCGTGCGACAACGCGCGCGCGATCATCAGCCGCTGCTGCTGGCCGCCGCTGAGCGCATCGACTTTCGCGTCGCGCTTGTCGGCGATGCCGAGGCGTTCGAGCAATGCGTCGGCGCGCCGCGTTGCTTCGGTGCGCGCGACGCCGAAGTACGACGCGTGAAAGATGAGGTTCTCGACGACGCTCAGGCCGCGATCGGGATTCGGCCGCTGCGGCACGACGCCGATGCGCAGCCGGACGTCGGCCGGTTGCGTGGTGACGTTCGCGCCGGCGACGACCGCTTCGCCACTCGTCGCGTTCACGCGCGTAGTGAGGATGCCGATGGTCGTCGTCTTACCGGCGCCGTTCGGTCCGAGCAGACCGAAGAACTCTCCTTCACGCACGTCGAGATCGAGCGAATCGAGCGCCACGATTCCGTTGCTCGGCGGCGGTGGCGGCGCGCCGCGTTTCCGCTTCGCCGCGATCGCGGGAAACACTTTGCGCAGCGCGCGGGTATGAATGGCGTCCGACATCGCCGCAGATTGTGAAGGTGAATCGCGCTTTTTGGTACCGTCGTTCTGCATGCACCTCGAGCAGGTTCTCGCCGCCGCGGCCGTGCTGCTCATTCTGAGCATCCTGGCCAGCAAAGCGTCCGGCCGCCTCGGCGTCCCGTCGCTGATTCTTTTTCTCGCCCTCGGAATGCTCGCCGGCTCGGAAGGAATCGGCGGCATCTGGTTCGACAACGCCGTCGCCGCGCAACACCTCGCCGTCGTCGCGCTGGCCTTCATCCTCTTCGCCGGCGGACTGGAAACCGAATGGCGCTTCGTCAAACGAAGCGCGTGGCGCGCCGGCTCGCTGGCGACGATCGGCGTGCTCGTCACGACCCTGCTGGTCGCCGCATTCGCAAACTATTTCGCCGGGCTGACGTTCGGACAGGGACTGCTCCTCGGCGCCATCGTTTCGTCCACCGATGCGGCCGCGGTGTTTTCGGTGCTGCGCGGACGCGGCGTGCGATTGCGCGACGAAGCGGTGGCGACGGTCGAGTTGGAATCCGGCAGCAACGATCCGATGGCGGTCTTCCTCACGACTGCTCTGTTGCAATGGCTGGCAACGCCGGCGATGAACATCGGGCCGCTGCTGCTGCAGTTCGTCTGGCAGATGAGTTTCGGCGCGGCGGCAGGCATCGCCATCGGCTGGATCGCGGTGCGGCTCGCCAATCGCCTGCGGCTCGATCAGCCGGGGCTCTATCCGGTGATGAGCATCGCGGTCGTGTTGCTCGCGTACGGCGCGACGTCGCTGCTCGGCGGCAACGGATTTCTCGCGGTGTACGTCGCCGGCATCACGATGGCCGATCGCAATTTCATTCAGCGCCGTTCGCTGACGCGCTTCCACGACGGCCTCGCGTGGCTGATGCAGATCGCGATGTTCGTCACGCTCGGGCTGCTCGTCTTTCCATCGCATCTTCCGCCGGTCGCTGGCGTCAGTCTGGCCGTCGCCGCATTTCTGATTCTCGTAGCTCGTCCGATTGCCGTCTTCATCGCGCTCGCGGCGTCGCACATCAGCGTGCGCGAGAAGTTGCTGATCTCGTGGGTCGGACTGCGCGGCGCGGTGCCGATCGTCCTCGCGACATTTCCGCTCATTGCCGGCGTGCCAATGGCGTCGGCGATCTTCAACATCGTCTTCTTCATCGTGCTCGCCAGCGTTGCCGTTCAGGGGACGACGATTCCGGCCGTAGCGCGACTCCTCGGCGTCGAGGCGCCGGAGCATGACGATCATTCGAGCAGCAACGCACGGCTGGCAGGACGCGCCGAAAGTACGCTCGTGACGCTCGAAGTCGATCGCGGCTCACGCGCCGCGAATCGCCGCGTCGTCGATCTCGACTGGCCGCGTGAAGCGCTGATCCTGGTGCTCTATCGCGGTGATGAGTTTCAGGTGCCGAACGGCGCGACAGAGATCGTCGCCGGCGATCGGCTGATCGTGCTCGCGCCGAAAGCGACTGAGGAGCGTTTGCGCGACACGGTCACGGCTGCGCCAGCGCAGTAGCCAGCACCGACGGCTCCTCGATCGGCAATTTACAGACGTAGTGCTCGCAGAGATACGCAGCCGCGCGCGGACGCGGCGGCGGTGCGGGCGTACGAATCGGCAGGCGCGGATCGGCGAACAGCAGCGTCAGGTTCGGATGGAATCGTTGCGATGCCACGCGCATCAGCGCGCGTGTCGATACGTCGCGACGATCACCGGCGATGACGAGCTGGCGCGCGGGCGTGAGGGAACGCGAAAGCGCGGCGGCAAGCGCCGGCATCGACGCTGATGCGAGGCGCGATGAGAACGTCGCGATGATCGTCGCGGCGCGATTCCGCCAACGCTCGTTGTCGGTCAGGTCGCCGAGCCGCAGCAGATTCATCGCCGATTGCGAATTCGCGGACGGCGTGGCGAGATCGTTTTCGTCGATCGCCGCCGCGATCTGTTCCGGCAACCGGCCGCCCGTCGCGTAACGTGACAGCGATTCGCGCCAGAAGAGCGCGTCCTGTCGCTGCTGCAACTCGACCGCGAGACGGAGCCAGTGCGGATCGCCACCGCTCTCATACAACGCGAGCAGTCCGCCGATGACCATCGCGTAATCCTCAGCGTACGCATCGATAGCAACGTCGCCGCGATGCCAGCGCCGCGCGAGCCGCTTCGTCTTCGCGTTCCACAACTTCATCTCGATGAAACGAGCGGCGGATGTCGCGGCGTCGAGGTACCGCGGTTCGTCGAGCGCGGCACCGGCGCGCGCGAATGATGCGATGGCGAGACCGTTCCAGCCGGTGATGACTTTGTCGTCGCGCGCGGCCGTGTCGGCATCGAGTGCCGATCCGAACGCGCCGCCGTCGAGCCGCAGCTTGTGCAGCGTGAAGTCGAGCGTCTTGCGCGCCACCGCCGCGTAACGCAGCTCGTTCGTTAGTTGATACGCGATGACGTAGTCGCTCGCCAGCAGCGCCTGGTCGTACAGCATCTTTTCGAAGTGCGGCTTCTGCCACGCGGCGTCGGTCGCGTAACGATGAAAGCCGCCGCGCTCGCGATCGAAGAGTGCGCCGTTCGCCATCGCATCGAGCGCGCTCGTCGCAAGCGTGCGCGGCGCTTTGTCGCCGATTCGCACCGACTCGCGCAGCAACAGATCGAGCAGTAGCGCATGCGGAAACTTCGGCGCGGAACCAAAGCCGCCATGTACCGGATCGTGCGCGCGTTGCGCCGCCTCGACGAACGCCGCCAGCGTCAGCGCTTCCGCCGGCGCGGCGACCGGAACATGCGTAAGCTCGCGCGCTGCTGCGATCACTGTCGCCGCTTCCGTCCGCAAGGCGGCACGATCGCCCGACCACTTTCCTGACGTCACCTCGAGCAGTTCGATGAGCGACGCGCGCGGAAGATACGACGCGCCGGCGAGCGGCTCGAGCTCCGGGGTCAGGACGAGATTCGCCGGCCAGCCCGCATTGCCGTCATTCAGCAGCTCGACGTACGTCATGAACGCCGCGTCGACGTCGGGATGCTCTTCGCGATCGACGAGCACCGGCACGAAGCGTTCGTTGAGCAGCTTCCCGACCTCCGCGTTCGCGAACGACTCGCGCTGCATGACATGACACCAGTGGCAACTCGCATATCCGATCGAAAGGAAGATCGGCTTCTGCTCCCGCTTCGCCCGCGCGATGACAGCGTCGCTCCATCCATTCCACTTCACCGCGTCGGACGCATGCGAAGCGAGATAAGGACTCGGCACCGAGACCGCAGCCGCGAGGAGCAGAAAGAGCAGCATCCCTGAACTCTAACCCGCTCGCTTCCCGTGCACAGCAAATCGTGCATGAGACGTGCTTTGCGGAGGCGTGGAGGTTTCATGATTCGCAAAGCACATCTCACTTCTCTCTCCATGCTCGTTGCCGTGATGCTCGCCACCAGCTGCGGCTCAGGCGGCATCGGCGGCGGCGGTTCTGTCTCGCTCGAAGACGAATGGCGCCTCGGCAATCAGCTCGCGCAGGAAGTCGCGGGTCAGGTCCGCCTCTCGAACGACGCGCAACTGGTCGGCTACGTGCGCGAGGTTGGCGAGCGCATCCATGCGAAGACGCCGCTCGCGAATCTGCCGTTCGACTTTCAGGTCGTCGTCGACCCGGCCGTCAACGCCTTCTCGCTGCCAGGCGGACACGTCTATATCAACACTGGCCTCATCGCGCAGGCCGATCACGCCAACATGCTCGCCGGCGTGATGGCGCACGAGATCGCACACGTCGTGGCGCGGCACTCGATCAAGCAGATGGAAAAGGCGCAGGGCATCAACGTCCTCGGCTCGATCCTGCTCGGCAACAATCCATCGCAGGCGAGCGTGCTGCTCGCGAACGTGCTCGCCGGCGGGACGATGGCGCGCTTCAGCCGCGCGGACGAACAGCAGGCCGACGAGCTCGGACTCCAGTACATGACGGCGGCCGGCTACAACCCGAACGGCATGACCGACATGTTCCGCAAGCTGCTCAGTCTCGAGAAAGGATCGCCGGGCGCCGTCGAGAAGTTCTTCCTCGACCATCCGCTGACGCAGGACCGGATCAACGACATCCAGAAACGAATTGATCGGATGGGCGCGACCGGCGGCACGGTCGACGATCCGCAGTATCAGAGCGCACGATCGCGCGCGAGCTAAACGCGATCGCTGATCGGACCGCGGGCGTTCTCGCTCGCGGTCCGATCGCAGCCGGCGCAGGATGACCGGCGTGATGAACGTCGTCACGATCACCATCAGCGTCACTGCGCTGTAGAGGCCGTTGCTGAGCAGCTTCGCCGACAAGCCGATCTGCGCGAAGATCAGCCCGACTAGCACTTTCCCGATGACGCCGACGGCGGTGAGCGCGAGTCCGATCAGCAGGAACTTCGGATCGCGCAGAGTCGAGAGACCAATGGCCGCGCCGACTGAGACGAAGAAGATCGGGATAAAGAAGTTTCCGACGTCGTACACCTCGCGCTCGATCTGCTTTCCTTTGTGAGTGCGCGCGAGCACCAGTCCCGCGGCGAACGAGCCGATGCGATGTACGCGAGCAGAAATGCGAAGACGAGCGACGCGTAGAAGATCCCGCGCGCGACGACGATGACTTTCAAAACGACAACGTCGTGAGCTCGCCGCCGCCGGCGAGCGTGCCGCACTACGTGAGCAGCACGAGCCCGATGAGGTCGTCGACGACTGCGGCGCCGAGGATGACCTGCGATGACGGATCTTTCAGATGGCCGAGATCGGAGAGGACGCGCGCGGTGATTCCGACCGACGTCGCGGTGAGCGCCGCGCCGAGGAACATCGAGACGATGCCGGAGTAGCCGAGGAGTGTGCCGACGGCAAAACCGCCCGCGAACGGCAGCGCCACGCCGACGATCGCAACTGCGATCGCCGATCCGCCGACCCGCATCAGCTGCCGCAGATTCGTGTCGAGTCCGATGAGGAAAAGCAGCAGGATGACGCCAGGCTCGGAGAGCAGATGGAGCGTCACATCATGCGGATCGACGAGCCGCAGCCCCGAAACGCCGACGATCATCCCGCCGATCAGTTCCCCGAGCACCGCCGGCTGTCCAAGCCGCGCCGCCAGTTCGCCGAAGAGTTTTGCGGCGATGAAAATCGCCGATAACTCGATCAGGAAGTCGCGATCGACACGCCTTAAATCATAGTGCTGAGTGCTGAGTGCAGAGTGCTGAGTCGGGGAACGGTTTTACTCAGCACTCTGCACTCAGCACTCAGCACCTTTCTTCGATTGATTAGAAGAGCTCTTCAATAACGCGGTACGTTCCATCCTTCGCGAACGGTACGTATTCGAAGCCGCGATTGAGCGGGTCGTCGTGTCTTACGGTGGTGAAGTCGATGCCGAGGGCGGAGTAGATGGTGCAGGTCACGTCTTCGGGGCGGACGTCGCGGTTTTCGCTCCAGCCGTAATCGACGACGTTGTTGCCGGCGGCGTCGGTCGAGCCGATGGCGCGGCCGCCGCGGACGCCGGCGCCGGCGAAGCCGATCGACATCCGGAGGAAGTGATCGCGGCCGCCCTGGTTGTTGAGCGCGCCGGTGGTGCGGCCGAACTCCGCCACGATCACGACGAGCGTCTCGTCGAGCAGCGTTTTGCCGGCGACAGAACCTGGAGTCGCGGCGAGATCGGTCATCAGCGCGCCGAACGCGGGATCGAACTGCTTGCACTGCGAATAGAGCGAGGTGTCGGCGCCGGCGCCCGTCGCGGTCTTGTCGTAAATCTGATCGTGATGATCCCAGCCGCCGAGCGTCGCCTGGACGAAACGGGTTCCCTTGCGCGCGCCGACGAGGTTGCGCGCGATCACGAGCGAGTCGCCGAACGTCGAGCTGCCGTAGCGCGCGTGCTCCGCGTCGGAGAACGAGAAGAGCGTGTTGATGCCGGGCGAATCCATGAGCGCCTTCGACTGATCGTAGAAGTCGTTCATGTCCATCGACGCCTTGCCGAGCGCGCCGCTGTGGCGATTCGCATCCATCGAGTGCAGCAGGTTCCAGCGATCGGTGAAACGCGACGCGCCTTCAGGATGTGTGAGTGTGGCGAGGCCGGTCGCATTCGGCTGCACGCCGAATGGCGCGTACTTCGCGGGCAGATAACCGGAGGATGGAATCGTGCCGGAGTTGAGGGCGATGAAACCGGGCAGGACGTCGGCCGGCGTGCGCGCCGCCTGCGACTCGAGCGAGACGACCGCGCCGATGTGCGGCGCAATCGCGCCGGTCGCGCCGCCCGGATTGCGCGCGATCTGCGCCCACGCCTGGCCGAGTGAATGGACGGCCGCCCACGACAGACCGCTGCGGACGAACGCCATGTGATCGAGCTGCTTCGCCGTCTCCGGCATCAGCCCCTGCGGAAAGCGAAGATTGCCGCCGCTGAACGTCGTCGGCGCGAAGTCGCTCGGCGTCCACGAACCCTCTTTCAAATCCCACGTGTCGACGTGACTCGGCGCACCGGAGAGAAAGATGAAGATGCAATTCTTCGCGGTGTTGCGGAGCGTGACGCCGGTCGACGTCGTCGCCGCCTGCAGCAGTCGCGGACTGAGCACGTCGGCGAAGTACGTCGCCACGAGGCCGGTGCCGGCGATGCGCAGAAAGTTGCGGCGGGAGAAGCCGTCGCCGCCGATGGCGAAGCCGCTCGCCTTGTCGCACGTCGGACACTCGATCTTCGATTTCGGGAGTTTCGGTCTGCGCATGATGGTCCTCAGTCGAACAGGAACTCGAGCGAATTGAGGAGGACGAACTGCAGGTCCTCCGTCTTCGTGGCGAGCGTTCCGCTCTTCAGGTAATCGATGGCCTGCTGCTTCTCGGTCGCGGACGGATGACGCGACAACGTCGCGAGATAAAGCTGATCGGCGACCGATGCGGGATCGCTCGTCGACGCCAGCACTTTCGCGACCGTCGAATTCGCCGTGGAGCGGCGGACGCGCGTCGTCACGACCGTGTTGTTCATCAGCGACAGCGCCTGCGTGATCGACGTGTCGTTCGTCCGCGCGACGTCGTCGCGATCGCCGCGGCCGAACTCGTCGAGGAACATCCCGGCCGGCTGACGCGGCCCTTCGATCGTATCGGGCAATTTCATCGCCGCCGTGACCGTGCCGAGTCCCTGCACCGTGAACGACACCGGCACGTTCGTCGAGCGCGCGATGGCGTCGAGCATTTCTTCGGCGGTCAGCCGATGCGGATAGTGGCGCGCGAAGTACGGCGTCCACGCTTCGTTCCACGCGCCCGGCGTGTATTGCGACGACAGCTGATAGGTGCTCGACATCGCCATCGTGCGGAGGATCGCGCGCAGATCGAACTTCACCGACACGAACTCGGTCGCGAGACGCGAGAGGAGCGCGGGATGTGTCGGCTGCAGCGTCTGTCCCGGCGGCAGCGTGGCGGGATCGAGTCGATTGAGATCGAATGCATTGGCCGGCTCGACGATCCCGACGCCGAACATTTCTTTCCAGAGATAGTTGACGGTGGCGCGCGCGAACTGCGGATCGGCGGTGAGCATGCGGCCGTACGCGTCGCGCCACGGCTCGCCGGCGCGCGGCGTTTCGCCGGTCAGGATGAAGGCCGGCGAAACGGTCGTCGGCTGGCCGGGCGCAGCGGAGCGCGGCGTCTTGTTGCCGGAGTCGGTGTTGAGGTTGTAGTTCCCGACGGCGGTGTCCTCGACGTCGAACTTGCGCACGTTCGGATTGGTGGGATCGCCGGCCGACGCGACGGCGCGAGTGCGCGCGAAGAAGGCGGCGTTCGCCCAGAAGTTCGAGCGCGATTTCGATTTCAGATATTGATTGACCGACTCGAGATGGCCGAAGCCGTTGTGGCAGGAGATGCAGAGCAGCGGCATGCCGAGGAAGCGCTCGCCGCTGTGCGCGGAGAGATTGTCGTACGTGTCCTGGATGGGACCGTTGCGCTGGATCTGGCGCACCCAGTAATTTGATTCGCCTTTGGTGAAGCTGTCGCCTTTGCCGGCGAGGATCTCGCGCACGGTCTGGTCGTACGGCTTTGCGGTGCGGATCGAATCGCGCAGGAACGTGTAATAGGCGTTGCGTCCCTGGTAATACTCGCGCGAGCTCGTCGACGCCTGCACGTTTTGCACGAGATCGCCGAGCCACATCGTCCAGCGATCGTTGAACGCGTCGGAAGCCAGCAGCGCATCGATCTTCTTCGTCCGCTTGTCGGTTGCCGTGTCGGCGATGAACGTCTGCACGGTCGCGGAGTCGGGAATCTGTCCGGTGAGGTCGAGCGTGACGCGGCGGAGGAACTCTTCATCGGATGAGAGTTTCGTCGGGACCACGCTCGCGGCGGACATCGTCGAGAAGATCTCGCTGTCGATGAAGTTGACGATCGGCGGCGTGGTGGCCGAGCCGTTCGCCGGCGCAGCGACGGTGCGGCGTCGCGTGCTCGGCGCGACCAGCTCCGCGTTCGCGGAAGCGCTCGCGTATGCGAGGCGCTGCGCGTCGCGCGGTGAGACGAGCGGGAGCCGACAGACGAACTCGTTTGCCGCCGACGCGAGCAGCGCCGGCGCGAGCGCGGCAAACACCAGAACGTACTTTGTGTTCATGGCCGCTTTGACGCGGCCCGCGTGCGCGGCGTTTACAGCATCTCGACTTCGTGCAGTTTGCGAATGTCGATGCTGATCAAACCGTCGTCATTCGGAATGTTGAGGATCGACTTGAAACGCGCGTTGCAGATCACTTCATCGGGCTTGTACGACGAGCGGGTGTGCACGGTCTGCGAGAACGTCTCGTCGAAGCCGTTCAGCAGAATCAGGAACTCGCCGTCGCGCTCGCGCAGCTCTTCCGGCGAGAGGTTGAACATCGGGCTGGCGCTGTCGATCGGATGGACGATCGTCCACGAAAGCGGGAAGAACGCCACGCGATCGCGCTCCAGCTTGAGCGCGAGGAAGTCGCGGTCGTTCGCCTCGCCGCCGCGGCGGCGAATGCTGAGGAGCACTTTCGCTTCCATCTCGACGATCTCATTCGAGCGTTGATTGACGATGCGGAACATGAACGCGGTGATGTTCCGATACGGCGCGATCAGCGCGACGTCGCTGAAGATGATCTGCGCGTTCGGCCGCGCGAAGCGGGCGAAGACGATGCCGGCGACGAGCGAGAATCCGAGCAGACCGACCAGCGATTCGATCGTCATCAGCAGGTTCGCGGCGATGGTGATCGGCGCGATGGAGCCGTAGCCGATCGTCGCCACCGTCTCGACGCTGAAGAAAAACGCGCGTGCGAAACGCATCTCCGGCGTCTCGCCGCTGAATCCCGCCAGCGCGTCGGGACCGCAGGCGACGTAGCCGAGGGCGAAGAGCGTGTTGATGGTGATGTAGACGGTGCCGACGACGACGATGAAGCGCGCCCAGCTCATCGTCAGGATGTAGTGATACATCGAGAGCGACTGCCAGAAGCCGAGTCCCTCGCGGCGGACGTTGAACGTCCCGTCGCGGTTCAGGAGGCGACGACGACTCTCGCGCGCGACGACCGAACCGAACCCGAGGTCGGCGTTGATGTCGGTGGTTGCGGGAGCTGGTTGCTGCTCGACGACGGACATGGAGCCGTCATTGTATGAGGCATGAGGGATGAGGCATGAGGGATGAGTAAAGGCAGAGGCTTTTACTCATGCCTCATTACTCATGCCTCATGCCTCTCCCTCAATGAATCACCAGCGACAGAATCACCGCGATCAACAGCATAGCGATGACGACGGCCGACACGTAGAACGCCTGAATGGTCTGGCGATGCATGTCGACGCTGTCGCGGCGTTCGCCGAGGAGGTATTGCAGGTACCGGACGCGAGGACGGACCGAAGTCACGGCTTCTTCCGCATCGGGATAAACGACCTGATTGATCTCCGGCACGATGATGATCGGGATGAACGTCGCGCCGCCGGCGCGCGTGATGTAGCGCACCAGCAGTTCGTTGTGCGGCTGATCGCCGGGCGCGACGAGCACGTGATAGACGGTCGTCGACTGCATCACCGACATCGCCTTCTCGCCGGTGCTCTTCGCTTTGTACGTGTTCACGACGCTCTCCGACGTCTGGCGAAGGATCCGCTCGGAGAGCTCGGGAACGGCGGTGAAGATCACGACGGTCTCGCCGCGCACGACGGAGATCTTCTCGTCGCGGCGGAAGATGATCTCGCCGAAGTCGCGCCACTCGTCCTCGCTCTGCTCGGTCGTGAACCCTTCGTCGCGCAGACGGGCGATGAGACGAGTGACCGGGTCGGTTCCGGCCGGCGATTCCAGCGGCTTCTCAGCTTTCAGCTCTTGCATATTTCCTGACGAGACCGATGAGGTCTTCGAATTCAAAAGGTTTGCCCATGTAGTCGTCGGCGCCGCAGACGCGCGCTTTTTCGGCGATGTCGCGATCGCCGGAAAGGACGATGTACGGAATGTCACGCGTCTCCGGCGCGGCTTTGATCATGCTGCAGAGCTGCTCGCCGCCGATGCCGTCGATGGTGAGATCGGCGAAGATGATCTGCGGCCGCAACTCGCGCGCTTTCGCGAGCGCGCTGGCGCCATCCGCCACGACCTCGGACTGATGTCCGTTGCGTTGCAGCACCAGCGCGATGAGCCGCGCGACCTGCGGATCGTCTTCCACGACGAGAATCATCGCAATCCCTCTATGCGAACTGTACTCGCAGACGCTTGCGTGCGTGGCCGAGTGTGGCGCCGCAGAGCGCGCCGAGGACGTTCCATGGGAGATCGAGCCAGCCGGTGACGCGGGTCGGCAGCGCGAATTGCCACGCGTCGACCGCCGCGCAAAACGCGAGCGCGGCCAGCGCGGTGAAGAAGTACGTGCGACGCCGCGGCCGATCGTCGCGATCGAGCGCCAGAAACGCGAGAAAGCCCCAGGGAATGAGCGGGAGAAAGTTCGCGATGGCGGGAGCGAGCGAAGCCAGCGCCGAGTCGGCCGTCCGCGCCTCGAACACCCCGAGCGGCGCCCGCCGCTCGCGCAGATACGCCTTCCCCGAGAGGAAGTGCACGAGCGCGGCGAGCAGCAGCGATGCGGCCACCAAAAGCACGACCGTCATCCACCGCCGCACCCGCACCACCCGAACCTGCTTCTTCCCCATGGCGACGCATTATCCAACGAACCATCGGGGGCGGCCGGAGCGAGGACGATGCCAACGACGCGAGTCCTGAGTCCTTAGTCCTTAGTCCTGAGTGCTCGACG
>JAOBAU010000088.1 GCA_025463165.1 Acidobacteriota bacterium
AGCGACTCGGTCCGATCCGTCTCGCGCTAAAGCTCCTCGACGACCTCGGCGAAACTTAGCGCCTTCAATACACGCGCATCTCGCCCGGCACGACCGCGTTGATCGCGTTCAGCATCGCGCGCGCGCGTTTGCCGTTCGGCCAGACGTCGGCGTGCTGACACTCGCGGTGAATCTCCTTCACGTCATTTCGCAGCAGCAGCGACGCGCTCGTGCCATCGGCGACGCGGCCGCAGCCGGACGCGAAGTCGGTGGCGTCGGCGGCGAGCTTGAAGATCCGCTCCGCTTTCGCGCGCGGGATGCGGCGCTCGATCACCTTCTTCGTCAGCTGACCTTCATCGTTGAACGGCGGCGCTTCGCGCGTCACACGCAGCTTCCCGTTCGCAAAAATCTCAACCACGAAACGCGGCTCGCCCGGCATCCCCCACGTCGTCAGCACCAGTCGCGGTTCTTCAGCGGGCGCGGCTGTAGCAGAGAGGACAAGTACAGCGAGGAGGACCGCAGCGGCGCGGCGCACGGCGTCAGGATGCGACGGGACGAAGCTCGGAGATTCGCGAGCGAAGCTGCTCGGTCACCGCGAGGCCGCGAAGGAGGGACGCGGTCTTCTCGAATTCCAGCACCATCATTTCGACGGCGTGTTCGCCGGCGCCGCTCATGATGCCGTCGAGCGCGTGCAGAAAGTGTTTCTCGATGGTCTTGTGCGCCGAGTCACCGATGTACTCCTCGGCTATGGCGCGGATGCGCGCGGCAAGGTCGACGAGCTCGCTGTTCTCCTCGTCGCTTCCTCGATCAATTTTTTTTTTTACGGCAACCAGTTCGGAGGTCACCATGCCGTAGAGGATTTTCGCGACGTCGAAGGACGAGATCGCCAGCGCCTTGCCGATATCGGCAATCGAGCGGTGGCCGTCGATCTTCGTGATCAGCATCCACTCCTGCGGATTGAGCGTGATCTGCTCGTGGCGGCTTTCGCGAATCAGCAGCTCGGGGACGACCTCGACCGACGGAATCTTCTTCGACAGCACGCGCCATTCATCGAGGCGGCGGGCCGCTTCCATCAGCAGGTTCGTATTCGATTTCGTGATGGTCTGGCGATCGGGCTCTTCGGCCGGATTGAACTGAAACTCGCCCTGGTTCCAGATGGCGAGCGCGTAGATCGCTTCCTCGCCTACCAGATCGGCCACCTGCGCGTGAACCATCTGGCCGTTTTTCAGGTAGATGAACCCTCGCTCACCGTCGCGCGAGAGCGTGAACTTACCGGTCTTCCCGGATACGCTGACCAACTGAATGATGTCGGGCAACGGCAGTTCTTTTAGAGATCCCTGAAAGGCCATTTGTCTCCGAATTGGCGTATTCGCGCTGCGGTTTCGAGAGCGTAACCCACCACTGGTAGCGCGTCAAGAAGAGGTAAATTCACGCACGTCCGCACTTTCGGACGATTTCTCCATCGCTGCCAAAGCCCAGATTCCGAACGCGATTCCCACCGCCAGTCCGGTCACCACGCGCAGCGGATTCGTGCTCGTGCGCAATGTCGCAAGCTGCGTGAAACCGTCGAGCGCCATCGCTGCCGAGGCCGCAAGCAGGAAGATTTTCGCTACTCCGATCCGCACGCGCACGAGGCTGAAGAGCACGACGCCGGCGAACAGTCCCGAGTAGATCGCGGTACAGCGCGCGCAGATCGGCATCGGCACGTTCCAGACGACGAGACAACGCGCCGGCATGCCGTGACACATCATCCGAAACAGCAGCCGCCAGTTCATCGACGCGCCGTGCGCGATCGCGTACGTGCAGAGCAGCGACGCCGAAAGAATCACGATCGGGATCGCCGCCAGCAATGCCGCGACGATCTTCGTGTCGCGTTTCACTTCACGCTCGAAAGCCGGTAAACCTGCGCGAATGCGTATGCCGCGACGAGCGCCGACCAGAAGCCGGTGAAGATCACGCCGATGAAACAGAGAATGATGCCGGCGCCGGCCGCGAAGCGCGCCACGAAATAGATGACGACGGCGATCAGATAGTTGGCGACGTTCGCGCGGATGAAGCGCGCGATGCGCGAGAAATCAAACGCGGCGCTGAAGTTTCCTTCGACGACCGAGAAGAGCAGCGCGCCCGGCAGCCAGACCGCGAGCGCGAGACTGATCGGCATGATCAGGCACCAGAACATCATCCCGATGCCGGTGGCGATGCCGCGAATTACATCCGAGTCGGCGTGGCTCCCGATCGCCATCGGCACGATGAAGAAGATTCCCATTCCAACGATCGGCAGACAGTAAACGAGGCCGATGCCGAAGAGCCGCAGACCTTCACTGAAGTAATCGCCGAGGTTGTCCCATTCGGGGAGCGGCCGCTCGACGTCGTTGATCACATTGCGTGCGACGCTCGCGATGTAACCGAGCACGAAGAAGATGCCGATGAGGATGACGCTGGCGAGGATGAAAAGTCCGCCGATGAGGATCTTCGGCACCCAGTTCGGGTCGTCGAACACGTACGTGAACGGACGAAGCACGTCATAGCTCGATCCGGGCACGCGCGGCGGCGCGGGAGGCGGCGGCGGTGGCGGATACTCCTGCGAGATGTCGGACACATCTGAAGTGTAACGGAACCTGGAAGAAAAGCCGTTCGTCTGAACTTCTGAGACGACGGTGGATACTGCCCCGGACAATATAGAAGAGCGGCTCGAACTAATCCCCGAGCAGCGGAAACAGGGGCCGGGCGTGACGATGGCCATCGTCGCCTCCGTCATCCTTCACACCGCCACGCTCATTTATCTCGTCAACAACTACAAACCGGTCGCGAACAGCGCGGCGAACACGCCGACCACCCGCTACGTCGAGTTGATCCGGCAGAATCCGCAGCAGCAGCACGAGCGCGAGTTCGTCGAAGCGCCGGGAGCGAAGCTCAACTCCGCGCCGCTCAACGCTCCGTGGTCGGATGCGAATCGTCGCGCCAGCTCACCGAAGCCGACCGGCGATCAGCGAACCACGCGTCCCGGTGACGGCAGCAATCTCTACGTACCGCCGTCGGTGAAGAGCGGCGGCGCATCCGAAGGAATGGCGGCGGCGCAACCGCAACAACAACCGCGGCCCGCGCAGCAGGCCGCGGCGCCGTCGAAAGAAACGGCGTCGCCGCTCCAGACGCCGACCGACATCAAACCGCTCACGACGTATCAGCCGACGCAACCGACGCAGGCCGCGGCCGTCGCGCCGAACAACGC
>JAOBAU010000438.1 GCA_025463165.1 Acidobacteriota bacterium
TCAATTCGCCCGGTCCGATCAACGTCACGTATCGCGTCTGGAGCACCGGCGACCAGGAGTTGATCACCCAGGATCATCTCTTCACTCCCGGCGCCGATGGACTCGTACACGCCACGAAGATTCCGGCGGGACAGTCGCTCGACGTCGAGACGTTCGAGCATCCCGGCGGCTATTCGAAAGCAACCGCATCGATCGGATTCGAAGGCGATCTCAAGACAGTCACGCTCCGACTCAGCTCGCTCGGCAACGTCAGCGGCCGCGTCGTCAACTACGACGGCAGCACGCCGGTCTCCGGCGCCAGCGTCGAGTTGAGCGGCGGCGCATTCAACGGCGGCAGCGTCACGACGCTCGCCGACGGCTCGTTCGTCTTTCCGGCGATCGCCGCACACGCCAGCTTCCGCATCACCGCCACCGCACTCGTCGACGGCATCCTGCGCAAGGGTTATGTCGATTCGTCAACGCCGGCCGGCGGCGGTCCGGTCAACGGACTCGTGCTCGTCATGCGCCAGCAGGCCAACATCTCCGGCACGATTCGCGACGCCTCCGGGGCGCCGGTTCCACTCGCGCATTACTGGGTTCGCGAGCTGGCGTGGCCGTATCGCGAGCTCGGCTCGCCGTTCGAGCCGCTCATCGCCGGCAGCAACGGCTCGTTCTTCGCCAACAACGTGTTCACCGGACCGTTCCGCGTCAGCGCCGTCTCGCCGATCGATCAAAGTGCGCGCGGCGATCTGCAGGGAACGATCGTCGAAGAGAACGCCGATCGCAACGGACTCTCGCTCGTCGTCGGAGCCGCCGGCACCGGCACGGTGAACGTCACGGTCTACGATTCGAACTCCGGATTTACGACCGTTCCGAACGCCGAAGTATCGCTGCAGGTCAGCGGGCAGGGATACGACTTCACGGTTACGAATGCGAGCGGCTTCGCCACCTTCGAGCAGATTCCGGTCGGTCACTACGTCATTCGCGCGATCTCGCGGGCGGTCGGACGGAGCGGCGTCAGTGACGGCTTCGACGTCACGCGCGACGGCACCGCCAATGTGCGCGTCTCGCTCACCTTCATCGGCACCGTGCGCGGCACGATCGTCGATGCCGACAACGATCCGCCGACGCCCGTCGTCGGAGCGGCCGTTTTCCTTCGCGGCAGCGGCGGACTCGACGCGCGCGCATCGACTGACGCGAACGGCGCGTACATCTTCAACGCCATTCCGGAAGGGCGCTTCAGCATCGAAGCGATCGACGTCGTCAGCGGACGGCATGTCGCGACCGGCGTCGACTACGAGCTTAGCTCGCTCGTGCAGAACCTCAACATCGGCGCGCTGTCGATCGAGAGGAGCGGCACCGTCAATCTGACGGTTTCGCTGCCGAACGACGCCGGCGGAGCGGGGGAGATCGCGCCGCTCGTCGACGTCACCGTCACGCAGGCGCTCAGCTACTCGCGCGAGCAGCAGGGGCGCGGCTCGATGACGTTCAACAAGCTCTTCTCCACGCGCGCGTTCAGCATCAACGTGCGCGAGCTCGGCGGCGAGCAGCGCGTCATCAACATCGTCAACTCGCATTTCGCGGCTGGCGCGCGCATCGCGAACGTCAGCGTCGTCTTCCCGACCACCGGTTCCGTCGAAGTCACGGTCCTCGGCGAAAACGAACAGCCGCAGCGCGGCGTCCTCGTCGAAGTCTCAGATGGCGAACGGAGCCTTCGCGTCTTTACCGGCGACAACGGCATCGCACGCGTCGACGGTCTGCCGCTGCGTTACGTCGTGGCACGTGCGACGTCGGGAACGGTCTCGGCGTCCGACGGCGGCACGCTCGTCAGCCATTCCACGCCTCTGCACCTCACACTCCGCCTCGGCAACCGCATCGACGTGACCGGCAAGGTTTTCGCCGAGGATGGGGTGAATGTGCCGTCGGTCGGTACGAGCGTGCTGGCGGATGTGAGCAGCCCGCTGTTTCTCCTTGGAACCGTTCGCATGCAGACGCGCACCGATGCGAACGGCGAATACCGCTTCGGCGCCATTCCGATCAGCAACACCAGCATCACCATCACCTTTGTCGGGCCTGATGAAGTGACGGCCGGCGATCGCATCTCGTCATTCGCGGTACCGAACGGCCAGACCGGCGAGTTGCGGATGCGCGATGCGAAGCTCGATGCCACGCCGCCGCGCGTGACGTCAATCGATCCGGCCGACAACGCCAACAGCGTTTCGCCGACCGCCAGCGTCGTCGTCACGTTCAGTGAAGATCTCGCCGGCGTTGCCGCGTCGAGCTTCTCGCTCGTCTCCACCGACAACAATCAGTCGACGTCGTTCGCGATGACCAGCGCTCGCGTGAACGGCATCTTCCGCGTGACGCTCACCCCGTCGGCGAAGCTGCGCAGCAACGTCGTCTATCGCGTCACTGTCGCGAACAATGTGCACGACGCGGCCGGAAATCCGATGAAGTCGACGGTCGGCAGCAGCTTCACGACCGTCGATTACACCGAGCCGCGCGTCATCAGCACGACGCCGTCGACGATCGCGCCGATTCCGGACGGCACCACGTTCCGGCTGAAGTTCAACAAGCCGATCGATGCCGGCGCGTTCGCGCCGAACGGCGGCGGAACGGTGAAGGTCGAGCGGTTGAAGACGTACAAAGGCGAGCTGCTGCAGCCGGTCAACGTCACGATTGCACTCGACGCGAATGGTGCCGCGACGCTGATCGTCGCGCCGATCGGCACCGCCATCGAGCCGTCGTCGTACTACCGCATTACCGTCAATGGTGCGCGTGACACGCAGCCGATTCCGGCGGTGCAGACCGTCGCGCAAATCTTCGACTTCTTCTCGTTCGACACGATCGCGCCGGTCGTCACGATTCCGTCGCCGCTGCCGGCCGGCTCGCCGCTCATCGCCGGCCAGCTCTACACGTTCGTTCCAACCATCACCGACGGCGCCGGCGGCGCCGCGTCGACCGACATCGCGTTCGTCGACTGGACGTATCCCGACAACACCACCTCGCGAGTGAAGAGCGGCAACTTCTCGATTGCTCCGCGCGTCGATTCGACCGACGGCACGTACACGCTGAAAGCGAAAGCGACCGATCTCTCCGGCAACGAAAGCGCGCTTGCCATCGCCACGTTCACCGTCGCCGCAAACGAAGCGCCGAAGAATGTCGCGCTGACCGCACCCGCCTCGACGTACCTCGGCCGCACCATCGCCGCGCACGTCGCCTTCACCGATGAAGGGACGGTCGTCACGACGAAGCTGACAGTCACCGGCACGAAGAAAGACGGCAGCGTATTCGTCTTCACCGACAACCTCATTCATCCGGCTCCGAACCAGCAGATCAGCCACGCCAGCGTCGCCGCGACGTGGAACGGCGCCGACTACACCATCGACGTGCCGGCCGCGACGTTAAAGAGCGGCAGCACGCTGACGCTGACGGCGACCGTCCTCGACTCGGTCAACAAGACCTCGGATCCCGCAACGGCAACGGTGACGATTGCGCCCGATGGGATCGAACCGCAGGTGACGATCACCGCGCCGATCGCCGAAACGCAATACAGCTTCGGCACCGGCACGACGACCTACGCAATTCGGGCGACGGCGATCGACGCCGAGAGCGGCATCGCGCACCTGACGATCGCGTACGACGGCAGGACAATCGATCTGCCGGCGTCTGTCGCCACACGCGACGCGGGCGGCGCGTATCTCTTCACCACGACTGCAACCGTCACCGCGAAGAACGTCGACACGCGCATCCACATCACGGCGACCGCATTCGACAACGACGGCAACACGAAGCAGCAGGTTCTCGACGTCATCTACAAGAGCGTCGGAATCACGAATGTGCCGAAAGCGGCGTGGATCACGCCGCTCGATGGCGGCGCACTCGTCGCCGCTGAAACGAATGTGCCGCTGAAGTTGCGGATCCGCGCCACCGCCGAACCGCTCGGCTTCCGTCCGACGGTTCGTTTCGAAAGCGACGCGTTCGTCGCTGCACCGTCATCGATGTCGACGCCGACCTCCGGCACCGACATCTACGAGCAGACCGTCAACGTCAACGTGCCGGCGAGCGGCTCGTTCACGATCAGCGCGATCGTCGACGACGCCGATCCGTCGCATCAGGTCGTGCTGCCGATCGCGATCGACGCCGTCGTGCCCGACGCGCCGATTGTCGTCTCCAACTTCGAGATCAACGAACAGAACCTCGCCACCTACAGCGGGAAAACCGTCGTCGTGCGCGGCGCCGCAACGCGGCTCAACATCGACACGCCGGCCACGCTCCGCAATCTCGTCGTCCTCAACGGCGCGACCGTCGGCACACGCGACGGCGTCCGCCTCGACGCCACCATCACCGATCGTCTCTACGTCGATGGCGATTCGTCGATCGACGTCAGCGGCAAGGGATATCGCGGCGGCTGGCGGAAGAGCGATGACGGCACGTTTACGAACGACTCGCCGAACGGCATCACGTTCGGCGGAACCACCGTCGGCGGCGCAACCTCCGGCGCATCGGCGTCGCACGCGGGCGCCGGCGGCGAAGACTCCGGCAGCAGCACCAACGCGACCTACGGCTCGATCACCGCGCCGGTCACATTCGGCGCCGGTGGCGCGGGGGCGACCGGCTCGGCGTTCGGCAACACGCCGGGCGGCAACGGCGGCGGCGCGATCGGAATCCGCGGCAATCTCGCGCGTCTCGTGATCGCAGGCGCGGTGCGCGCCGACGGCGAGAGCGGTTCCGGCAGTCTGTTCAATGCCGGCGCCGGCGGCAGCGTGCAGCTTTCCGCGCGCGCTCTCGTCACCGGACCTGCCACCCGCATCACCGCCAACGGCGGCGATGACAGCGGCGCACAAAACAAATCTCGCGGCGCCGGCGGCGGACGCATCGCCGTCACCGCCACCGAACGCTTCGAGCTCGACAGCATCGCGGCCGAGCTCCAGGCGCTCGGCGGTCGCAACGCGACGTCGTCGGAAGGTCGTACGTATGTTGACGGTGGCGCGGGAACGCTCTTCGTGCTCGCGCCCGGCGCGACGACCGGCGACCTGATCGTCAGCTCGTTCGACGATCGCAACACGGCGTCGACGCACGTGACGCGGCCGACTCCGATCGCCGGCACGACCACCTTCAACAACGTCACAATTGGACCGCGCGCACTGGCGCGCTTCGATGACGTGTATCCGGCCACGATCGCTATCGATCCCACCGCGGTCGCTATCAAGCCCGGCGAGCTCCCGACTTTCACCTTCTCGTCGATTCCGGCCAGCGGGGGAGAGGTCATTCGCGGCAGCAGCATCTCGACGACGTATGCGGCGAGATCGAACGCCGGCATCACCAGCGTCGCCACGACCTTCGCGCCGGCCGGCACTCTGACGGCCGATACCTACGGAGCATCACCGCTCGACACGACGACGATCGCGAAGACGATCGTCGTTCCGTCGACCGCGTCGCTCGGCGCCGCATCGCTCACGGTTCGCATTACCGATCGTGCCGGCCGCGCCGTTGACGTACCGCCGGTCGCGCTGACCGTCACCGAGAACTTCGCGCCAACGATCGACAAGTTCCTGCTCGATCCGTCGACGCTCGTCGA
>JAOBAU010000097.1 GCA_025463165.1 Acidobacteriota bacterium
TTCGAACCTCACCGGCCAGGTGCGCAACATCGCCGAGGTCACCACCGCCGTTGCAAATGGCGACCTGTCGAAGAAGATCACGGTCGACGTCAAGGGCGAGATCCTGGAGCTGAAGAACACCATCAACTCGATGGTCGATCAGCTCAATTCATTCGCCGCCGAGGTCACGCGTGTGGCGCGCGAGGTCGGTACGGAAGGAAAGCTGGGTGGTCAGGCAGATGTGCGCGGTGTCGCAGGCACGTGGAAGGATCTGACGGACTCGGTCAACTCGATGGCCGGCAACCTCACGGCGCAGGTGCGCAACATCGCCGAGGTGACGACGGCAGTCGCGAACGGCGACTTGTCGAAGAAGATCACGGTCGACGTCAAAGGCGAGATTCTCGAGCTCAAGAACACGATCAACTCGATGGTCGATCAGCTGAACTCCTTCGCCGCGGAAGTCACGCGCGTCGCGCGAGAAGTCGGCACGGAAGGAAAGCTCGGCGGCCAGGCGGAAGTGAAAGGCGTGGCCGGTACGTGGAAGGATTTGACGGACAGCGTCAACTCGATGGCGTCGAATCTGACCGCGCAGGTGCGCAACATCGCCGAGGTGACCACGGCCGTCGCTCTCGGCGATCTGTCGCGAAAGATCACGGTCGACGTGCGCGGCGAGATCCTCGAGCTGAAGAACACGATCAACACGATGGTCGATCAGCTCAACTCGTTCGCCGCGGAAGTCACGCGCGTCGCACGAGAGGTCGGCACCGAAGGAAAGCTCGGCGGCCAGGCGCAGGTGCGCGGTGTGGCCGGCACGTGGAAGGACCTCACCGACAACGTCAACTTCATGGCGTCGAACCTCACCAATCAGGTGCGCAACATCGCGCAGGTGACGACGGCGGTCGCGAACGGCGATCTGTCGAAGAAGATCACCGTCGAAGTGCGCGGCGAGATCCTCGAGCTGAAGAACACGATCAACACGATGGTCGATCAGCTCAACTCGTTCGCCGCGGAAGTCACGCGCGTGGCGCGAGAAGTCGGTACGGAAGGGAAGCTCGGCGGCCAGGCGCAGGTGAAGGGCGTGGCCGGCACGTGGAAGGACCTCACCGACAACGTCAACATGATGGCGTCGAACCTGACCAACCAGGTGCGCGGCATCGCGAAGGTCGTGACCGCGGTCGCGAACGGCGTGCTGAAACAGAAGCTGACCGTCGAATCGCGAGGTGAGATCGCCGAGCTGGCGAACACCATCAACGACATGATCGACACACTGGCGACGTTCGCCGATCAGGTCACGACCGTGGCGCGCGAAGTCGGCGTGGAAGGGAAGCTCGGCGGACGCGCGAACGTCCCCGGCGCATCGGGCACGTGGCGCGATCTGACCGACAACGTCAACCAGCTCGCCGCGAACCTCACCACGCAGGTGCGCGCGATCGCGGAAGTCGCGACGGCGGTGACGAAAGGCGATCTGACGCGAACGATCACCGTGCAGGCCGAGGGTGAAGTCGCGGCGCTGAAAGACAACGTCAACGAGATGATTCGCTCGCTGCGCGAGACGACGTTGCGCAACAACGAGCAGGACTGGCTGAAGACGAATCTCGCCAAGTTCACGCGGATGATGCAGGGCCAGAAGAACCTCGCCAACGTCTCGCAGATGATTCTCAGCGAGCTGGCGCCGGTGGTCGGCGCGGCACACGGCGTCTTCTACATCATGGACAACCCGTCGCAGGGCGAGCAGGTGTTGAAGCTCGCGGCGACGTACGCGTATCGGGAGCGCAAACACCTCAACAAGCAGTTCCGCGTCGGCGAGGGGCTGGTCGGTCAGGCGGCGTTCGAGAAGGAGCGGATCCTCATCACGAACGTTCCCGACGACTACGTCCAGATCAACTCGGGCCTCGGCGAATCGAAGCCGCTGAACATCATCGTGCTGCCGATCGTCTTCGAAGGCGAAGTGCGCGCGGTGATGGAGCTGGCGTCGTTCAACCGCTTCACCGAAACGTATCAGTCGCTGCTCGATCAGCTCACCGAATCGATCGGCGTCGTGCTCAACACCATCCAGGCGAATATGCGGACGGAAGAGCTGCTGGCGCAGTCGCAGTCGCTCGCCGAAGAGCTGCAGGCGCAGCAGGAAGAGCTGACCGAGACGAACAAGCGGCTCGAGCAGCAGGCGAAGTCGCTGCAGGCATCGGAAGAGTTGCTGAAGACGCAGCAGGAAGAGCTGCAGCAGTCGAACGAAGAGCTGGAGGAAAAAGCGCGGCTGTTGCAGTCGCAGAACGAAGAGGTCGAGCGGAAGAACGCGGAAGTCGAAGAAGCGAAGCAGGAGCTCGAAGAGAAGGCGCGGCAGCTCGCGCTGACGTCGAAGTACAAGAGCGAGTTCCTCGCGAACATG
This sequence comes from Acidobacteriota bacterium, assembly GCA_025463165.1. Taxonomy (GTDB): domain Bacteria; phylum Acidobacteriota; class Thermoanaerobaculia; order Gp7-AA8; family Gp7-AA8; genus JAOBAU01. The sequence continues at coordinate 2,366 of JAOBAU010000097.1, forward strand.
TCGCACGAGCTGCGGACGCCGCTGAACTCGCTGCTGATTCTCGCGAAGCTGCTCAGCGACAACCCCGAGGGGAATCTGCACGACAAGCAGGTCGAGTTCGCGAAGACGATTCACGCATCGGGACAGGATCTGCTCACGCTCATCAACGACATCCTCGATCTGTCGAAGATCGAGTCGGGAATGATGACGCTCAGCCTTTCGGACCTCGGCTTCGACGAGCTGCGCGAGTTCATGGAGCGCAACTTCAATCAGGTCGCGCAGGATCGGAAGCTCGACTTCAACGTCGACATGTCGACGAACCTCCCGCCGGCGATTCACACCGATCCGACGCGGCTCCAGCAGGTCCTCAAAAATCTCCTCGGCAACGCATTCAAGTTCACGGAGAAGGGCGGCGTGACGCTGCATGTCGCGCCGGTCACGAGCGGCTGGACGCCGGGACACGAGATCCTCGATCGCGCCGAAAGCGTCGTCGCGTTCTCGGTCACCGATACCGGCATCGGCATTCCGGACGACAAGCAGCGGATCATTTTCGAAGCGTTTCAGCAGGCCGATGCCTCGACGACGCGCCGCTTCGGTGGAACCGGGCTCGGACTTTCGATCAGCCGCGAGATCGCGCGTCTGCTCGGCGGCGAGATTCGCGTCACCAGCCAGCAGGGCGTCGGCTCTACGTTCACGCTGTTCGTGCCGCAGAGCTTCGTGGCGCCGGTGCGCAGCAACAACGAAGGCGAGCGCGAAGCGTTCATCGAAGAGAACCGCGGCGGCCAGTCGCCGACGCCGTTCCGGCGCGAGCGGCGGATGAAGCCGGGCGACCAGGGTTCGGGCGCGAGCGACGAGCAGCAGCAGGTGGTAGTCATCGAGGAACAGATTCCCGATGACCGCGACAACATTCAGCAGGGCGACCGCGTGCTGTTGATCGTCGAGGACGACGTCAACTTCGCTGGCATCCTGATCGACATCGCGCACGAGAAAGGATTCAAGGCGGTGGCTGCGACGCGCGGCGAGACGGGACTCAGTCTCGCGCGGCGTTTCCACCCCGACGCGATCACGCTCGACATCGCGCTGCCCGACATGGAAGGTTGGACGGTGCTCGATCGCCTCAAGCACGACAAGGCGACGCGCCACATTCCGGTCCACATCATTTCCGGCGACGAAGAGGGGAGCCGCAGCCTGAAGCTCGGCGCGTTCGCGCACCTCGAGAAGCCGGTGACGAAGGAAGCGCTCGACGATGCGTTCGCGAAGATCCTGGGCTTCGTCGAGCGGCCGAACAAGTCGCTGCTGATCATCGAGGACAACGAGTCGCAGCGGAGCGCGATCACGGAGCTGATCGGTGAAGGCGACGTCGACATCACCGCGGTCGGAACGGGCGAAGAAGCGCTGAACACGCTTCGCGAGCGGCGCTTCGACTGCATCGTGCTCGACCTCGGATTACCCGACATGTCGGGCTTCGACTTCATCAACACGATGAAGAACGACCTGCAGATCAATGACATCCCGATCGTCGTTTACACCGGTCGCGAGCTGACGCGGAAGGAAGAGACGGAGCTGAAGCTGATCGCCGAAGCGATCATCGTGAAGGACGTGCGCTCGCCGGAGCGGCTGCTCGATGAGACCGCGCTCTTCCTGCATCGCGTCGAAGCGAACCTGCCGGCGAACAAGCGGCAGATTCTCGAACAACTCCACGAATCCGATCCGGTGCTGGCCGGCAAGACCGCGCTGATCGTCGACGACGACATGCGCAACATCTACGCACTGACGAGCCTCCTCGAGCGCCACAAGATGAAGGTGCTGTACGCCGAGTCGGGAGCGGAAGGAATCGATGCGCTGCAGGCCAACAAGGAGCACATCGACGTCGTGCTGATGGACGTGATGATGCCGGAGATGGACGGCTACGAAGCGATGCGCCGCATCCGCGCCAACGAAGAATTCCGCAACCTCCCGATGATCGCCCTGACCGCGAAGGCAATGAAAGGCGATCGCGAGAAGTGTATGGAAGCGGGAGCGAGCGACTACATCACGAAGCCGATCGATGCGCAGCAGTTGGTTTCGCTGCTGCGGGTTTGGTTGTATCGGTGAGGCCAGTCCTGAGTCCTTAGTCCTGAGTCCTGAGTGCTCGACGAAAGGCGCTCAGGACTCAGACTCGGCAGGGCATTCGCAATATCTCTCTCGTCGTCGAGCACTAAGGACTAAGGACTCAGGACTCAGGACCTCGCGAGAATGTCGGCCGAACAAGCGCTATCCACCACCCAGGAAAAAGCGGACCTCGAAGCGGTCGAGACGCATCTCCTCATGGAGGGGATCTTTCGTCATTACGGGTTCGACTTCCGCGATTACTCGCTGCCTTCGCTGAAGCGGCGGGTGTGGAAGCGTATTTATGAAGAAGGGCTGAGCACGATCTCGGGGTTGCAGGAGAAAGTGCTGCACGATCCTTCGTGCATGGAGCGGCTGCTGCTCGATCTCTCCATCAATACGACGGCGATGTTTCGCGATCCGTCGTTTTATCTGGCGTTCCGGCGGCAGGTCGTGCCGCTGCTGCGAACGTATCCGTTCGTGCGCATCTGGCACGCCGGCTGTTCGACCGGCGAAGAGGTTTATTCGATGGCCATCCTCCTCCAGGAGGAAGGGCTGTACGACCGCTGCCGGATTTATGCGACGGACATCAATGAATCGGTGCTGCAGAAAGCGAAGGACGGGATTTTTCCGATCGCCACGATGCAGGAGAACACCGCCAACTACATGGCCGCGGGCGGCACCGGCACGTTCTCCGAGTACTACACGGCGCGCTACGACTTCGCGATCTTCCGGCCGTCGCTGCGCGAGAACGTCGTCTTCGCGCAGCACAACCTCGTCACCGATGCGTCGTTCAATCACTTCAACGTCATCTTCTGCCGCAACGTTTTGATCTACTTCAACAACACGCTGCAGGATCGCGTGCAGAAGCTTTTCCTGAACAGCATGGAGATGTTCGGGATCCTCGGTCTGGGCAAAAAGGAAACGATCCGCTACACGGCCGTCGCTGACTCCTACGACGACATCGATCGCGACGAGCGGCTTTACCGGAGGGTGCGGTGAAGACGCCGGAGCTGATCGTCATCGGTTGTTCGCTCGGCGGCATGCGCGCGCTGCAAACTCTCTTCAGCGATCTGCCGGCCGACTTTCCGGTGCCGATCGCCGTCGCACAGCACCGGCACAAAGCGTCCAACGAAGGACTGCCGACCTTTCTGCGCAAACACTCGAAGCTGCCGGTGGTCGACGTCGATGACAAGGAGTGGATTCATCCGGGGAAGATTTATCTCGCGCCGGCCGACTATCACCTGCTCGTCGAGCGCGGCGAGTTCAGTCTCTCCGTCGACGCCGCGGTCGCGCATTCACGGCCATCGATCGACGTGCTGTTCGAGTCTGCTGCCGATGCGTATGGCGATCACCTCGTCGGCATCGTGCTGACCGGCGCAAATGCCGACGGCGCGGCCGGCGCGGAGAAGATTCGCGAGCGAAATGGCTTCCTGATTGTGCAGGATCCTGCCGATGCGGAGGCGCCCGCGATGCCACAGGCGGCGATCCAGCGGACACGAGTGGATCGAATCTTGCCTCTCAATCGCATTGCGCCGTTCCTGGTTGAGATCTGTCGGGTACCGGCGGGCGCCCGAAAATGAACCTCCACGACAACAACGCGAACGTGCTGCTCGTCGACGACCAGCCGAACAATCTGCTGGCACTCGAATCGATCCTCAGCGAAATGCCGGGATTGACGCTGACGCGCGCAACCTCCGGAGTCGCGGCGCTGCGCCAGCTGCTCGATCACGAATTCGCGGTCGTGCTGCTCGACGTGCAGATGCCCGAGCTCGACGGTTTCGAAACGGCGGCGCTCGTTCGTCAGCGCGAGCGCTCGCGCGAAACGCCGATCATCTTTCTGACGGCGCTCAGCCGCAGCGAAACGAACGTCTATCGCGGCTACGAGCTCGGCGCCGTCGACTACATCTTCAAGCCGTTCAATCCCGACATCCTCCGCTCGAAAGTGAACGTGTTCGTGCAGCTCTTCCGGCAGCGCGAAGCGATCAAGCGGCAGGCGCAGGAGCTGGCGCGGCTCAGCCGTCAGAACGAATTGATTCTCAACTCCGCCGCCGAGGGCGTGTTCGGCGTAAACCTGCAGGGGCTGGCGACGTTCGTCAATCCGGCCGCGGCGCAGATGATCGGACGACGATCGCCGGAAGTTGCCGGACACGAGATTCATTCGCTGCTGCATCCGACGCTGCCCGGCGTTGCGACGTGCGAGATCGAGCGCTGCCAGTTGAATGCCGCGATGC
>JAOBAU010000439.1 GCA_025463165.1 Acidobacteriota bacterium
TGTCCTCCAACGTGCCGCTTGCAACCGCCTCATTCACCGTCACGCCGATTCCAGTCGTGATCACCGCGACAGCGACCACCGATAAGCCGTCGTATGACCTCGGCGACACGGCGCACATCACCGCTGCGATCGCATATGCGAGCGGCCCCGCCGCGCTCACGAATGCGACCGCGACGATCACCGTCACGAACGGCGCGACGAAGGCGACGACATTCGCGACGCTCGCCATTGGTGCAACCGCGACAGCAACGCTCGACCAGCCGATCACCGCCGTACTCGCACCGGGTGAGTACACCGTCACGGTTCTCATCCGCGACAACACTGGCGCGACGCTGACGCAGCAGAGCTCAACCTTCACGATCATCTCAACAGCGGTAAGCGGCAAAGGCGTCACCGGCACGCTGGCCGCCGACGCAAGCGTCACGCAGGGCAACCTGCTCACGCTCACTGCGACGATCACGAACAACGGCAACGCAGCGATCACGAGCGCACCGTTCACCGTGCAGATCGGTGCAGACACGATCCCGTTCACCGCCACGGTTGCCATCGGCGCAACGATCATGCGGACGCTGACCTACGCGACGGCGGCGCTCGCACCGGCGACCTACGCGGCCACCCTGTCCTCAAACGTGCCGCTCGCAACCGCCTCGTTCATCGTGACGCCGATTCCAGTCGTCATCACCGCAACAGCAACCACCGACAAGCTGTCGTACGACGTCGGGGACACGGCGCACATCACCGCCGCGATCGCGTACGCAAGCGGCCCCGCCGCGCTCACGAACGCGACCGCGACCATCACGGTCACGAACGGCGCGACAAAGACGACGACGTTCGCGACGCTCGCGGTTGGTGCAACCGCGACAGCAACGCTAGACCAGCCGATTACCGCCACCACCGCCCCCGGCACCTCCACCGTTACGATCCTCATTCGCGACAGCAACGGTGTGATGCTGACGCAGCAGTCGTCGACCTTCACGATCATCTCGACGGCAGTGAGCGGCAAAGGCGTCACCGGCACAGTCATCGCCGACGCCACCGTCACGCAGGGCAATCCGCTGGCGTTGACCGCGACGATCACGAACAACGGCAACGCCGCCCTCACGAACGCGCCGTTCGCCATCAATATCGTGGAACCGTCGACCCAGCACGTCGTCGACACGCTCACGTTCACCGCCACCGTGGCAGCCGGGTCGTCGGTCGTGCAACCGCTGACGTACGCGACCACGTCAACACTCGGCGTGCAGACGTACAGCGCCGCGCTCTTCTCGCGCATCACTCCGGCTCCCGTGCAGCTTGCGTCGACGACATTCACCGTCAGGACCTCCGCACAATTCGCGCTGAACGTCGCCGCCGGTACGACGCCGCGCGTCATCATCCGGACGGACTGCACCGCCGCCGGCGGGAGCAGGCCGTGTGTTCCGGCGCGGCTGCCGTTCCTGACGCAAACTCTCGACGCCGCCGGGATTCCGTCCGTCGTCGTCGGCGACGACACCTCGCTGCTCGCCGCGCTCCGCACCGGCGCCTTCAGCGCGGCGATCATCGATCTCCCTCCCGCGAACGAACCGAAGATCGGCGACGAGTATCTCGAACTGATCCGCTCCGGCTTCGGTCTGCTCTTCATCGACGACACACCGGACGCGAATCCGAAGCTCGCGCCGGCGCTGCAGACGAAGTTTGGCGGGAAGCTCCACGGTCCTCAGCAACTTGACCTGCTGGCGACGCCATTCACGGCCGCGGGCCGGATCACGTTCAACGGCGACAGCTCGTCGCTGGAACTCAATGGATCGCTTGCCGCCGCCAGGATCACAGCCACCCAGGTGCCCGCCATCACCTATGCCGCATTCGGCGCCGGTCGCGTCGTGGTGTTGCCGTTCAACGTCGAGCTGACGCCGACTGCGGACGTTGCGAAGCTCGTGACCGCCGCAACCTCCTGGATTTCTCGTGCGCCGTCGACTGACGCGAGGCAGGTCGTGCCTCTCGAGGTCAGCATCACCACCCCGGCCGGCGGCGGTCCGATCCGCATCGACGCGCGCGTCACTCTCCCGACCGGAATGTCGATCGTCGCTGCCTCGCCTGCACTAACCTCGGCGGCTGCGGCTACCTGGACATTTACCGCTTCCGCGTCGACGACCACGAAATTCGTATTGTGGGTGCGCTTACCCGAGACCCTCGGCGCGTATGACGTCACCGCGGCCGTCGGATTCAGCGGCCAGCTCCCAACGATCGCGAAAACGACCACACTCACGGTTGCGGCCGATCGGGCCGCAATCGAGAACGCGCTCATCGCCCGCGTCGCCGCACTGCAAACGACAGCCGGCGCGAAAGATGGGAAAACGCTCGCTGACCTGCGAGTCGTGCTTGATTCGATACGGAACCCGACGAACGCTAACGCCGTCGCGATCATCGACAAACTGCTCGGGGTCATCAACGATCTCGACCGTCTCTCACTCGACGCTGCAGCAGCACGCGCCGATGCGGAGCGCCTTCTCGTCTATTGGCAGAGCCGCGCCTGAGCGGAGCAAAGGAACCTATCGTGCGCAACTTCCGACATTTTCTCCGCGGCCCGGCCGGGCGAGTCATTACTGCAGTGCTGGTACTGGCGACCGTCAATGTGTTCATCGATTCGCACAACTACCTGGCCGCATACGAAGTGGCCCGGCAACGCGAAGCAAACATTCGTGAGATCGCCGCGAAGATGAACGTCGATCCGGAGTTTCTGCTGCATCCGGAGGGACGCCGGAAGTTCGATTTCAAATCGCTCTTCGCCGCCGTGGAAGCGAAGCTCGGTCTGCAAAGCGCAGCGGTGACGACAGCTTCCTCGCAGCCGGCGAATATCCGGGAATCGATCGACACCGTGAAGCGACGCTATGCGCTCGTCGCGGCCGACAGCACGCTCGCGCAGATTGCGCAGCTCATGCAGCTCGCCACTGCGCCGGTTGCGATTCGCGGCAACAAGCGTGCTGCGATCAAAGGGCAGATGTTGTCGATCCTCCGTCTCATTGATAAGGATTTTCTGC
>JAOBAU010000132.1 GCA_025463165.1 Acidobacteriota bacterium
GATCGTGCTGTATGCGCGGACGCCTATCGACTGGCCGAGGATTTTTTCGACAATGCGTCAAACGACGTCGGTCAGCTGCAGCGACGAGGCGTCGGGCAGCTGGACGTTGAGGAAGAAGTAGCCCTGATCTTCATCAGGGACGAAGCTGCTCGGCAGTTTCTTGCCGAGCACGCCGGCGAAGATTGCAAACGCGGCGAGGATCGCAATCGTGATCACCGCTTTCCGAATCAGCAGCGCCGACGTTTTCACGTAGCCGCCGGTGAAACGATCGAAGCCGCGGTTGAATGCGCCGAAGAAACGGCCGAGCGGTCCGGTGCTCTTCTTGCGCGGACGCAGCAGCATCGCCGACAGCGCCGGCGAAAGGCTGAGCGCGTTGAAGGCGGAGATCAGAACCGAGACGGCGATGGTGACGGCGAACTGCCGGTTGAGCCGTCCCTGAATGCCGCCCATGAACGCGACCGGCAGGAAGACCGACGAGAGAATGAGCGCGATGGCGATGACCGGTCCGGCAACTTCTTTCATCGCCTGAATCGTGGCGGCGCGCGGAGTGAGTCCGCGCTCGATGTGATGCTCGACCGCTTCGACGACGACGATCGCATCGTCGACGACCAGTCCGATGGCGAGCACGAGTCCGAACAGCGACAACGTGTTGATCGAGAATCCGAGGAGAGGGAAAAGCGCGAACGTGCCGATGAGCGACACCGGTACGGCGATGATCGGGATGAGCGTCGCGCGCCAGTTCTGCAGAAAGAGAAAGACGACGAGCACGACGAGGAGCATCGCTTCGAGCAGGGTGATGAGAATCTCGCGAATGCCTTCCGTCACCGGCGCGGTCGTGTCGACCGCGATCGCGTACTTCATGTCCTCAGGGAACGTTCCCTCGATCTTCGCCATCGCGGCGCGAACGCCTTTCGCGACCGCGAGCGCGTTCGAGCCCGGCGCCTGAAAGATGCCGATGACCGCGGCCGGCTGGCCGTTGAAGCGTCCGATCTGTTTGTACGAAAGCGCGCCGAGCTGCACGCGCGCGACGTCGCCGAGGCGGACCGTCGAGGCGTCGGGATTGATGCGGACGACGATGTTGGAGAACTCTTCCGGCGTCGAAAGCCGTCCCTGCGCGCGCACCGAGTAGGTGAACTCCTGGCCGGCCGGCGCCGGCTCCGCGCCGATCTGGCCGGCGGGATTCACGGTGCTCTGCGCCTGCACCGCTTTCTGCACGTCGGCGACGGTCAGTCCGAGCTTCGCGAGCTGATCGGACTTCAGCCAGATGCGCATCGCGTATTCGGACGCGCCGAAGTTGACGACCTGGCCGACGCCCGGCACGCGATAGATCGCATCGTTGACGTTGATCAGTGCGTAGTTGCCGAGGAAGAGGCCGGGATATGTTCCTTTCGGCGAATAGAGCGCGACGAGCATCATCGGCACGCCCTGCGTTTTTCGATAGGTGAGTCCGAACTGATTCACTTCCGGCGGCAGTGACGGCGCGGCCTGCGAGACGCGGTTTTGCGCGTTGACCTGATCGCTGTTGCGATCGGTGCCGACGTCGAACGTGACGCGCTCGGTGACGGTGCCGTCGCTGGCGTTGACCGACTGGATGTAGAGCGAGTCTTCGACGCCGTTCATCTGCTGTTCGATCGGCGTGGCGACCGACTGCTCGATCGTCAGCGCGTCGGCGCCGGGATACTGCCCCTGAATCTGGATCAGCGGCGGAACGAGATCGGGGAACTGCGCGATCGGAAGACCGCTCATCGCCACGAGACCGCCGAGGACGATGACGATGGAGATGACGATGGCGACGATGGGACGATTGATGAAGAAGCCGGCCATTGATGGGTTCCTATTTCGCGGTGGTGACGGCGACGGTTGCGGCGTCCTGCGGCACGACTTTCGCGCCGCTCTTCACGCGCGCGAATCCTTCGATGATCACGCGGTCGCCGGGCTGCAATCCCTCGCTGATGATCCAGTCGCTGCCGACGCGCTCGCCGACCGTGACGGTGCGAACGGTGACGACGTCATCTGATCCGACGACGCCGACCTGTTCGATGCCCTGCAGCTCGTTGACGGCGCGCTGCGGTACGAGAATCGCGGCGCGGCGAATGCCGGTGACCGCGCGAACCTTCGCATACTGGCCGGGGCGCAGCACGTTGCCGGGATTCGGGAAGAGACCGATGGTCGTGATCGTGCCGGTTTTGATGTCGACGTCGCGGCCGGAGAGTGCGATGTGTCCTTTGTGCGGGAAGACGCTGCCATCGGCGAGGACGAGCTCGAGCTCGGCGTTGCGCATGGCGGGATCATTTTGGAACTGCAGGTAATCCTGTTCGCCGACCTGATACGCAACGCGGATCGGATCGACGGTCGAGACGGTCGTTAATACGGTCTGCGGTCCGACGAGATCGCCGACCTGCTGCGATGCCAGTCCGGCGATGCCGTTGATCGGCGACGTGACGCGCGTCCATGAGACGTTGAGCTGCGCCTGCGCCACCGCGGCCTGCAGCGCGCCGACCGTCGCACGCGCGGCGGATCGCGATGAGCGTGCGTTGTCGACCTCCTGCTGGCTGAGCGCTTTCTGCGCGGCGAGCGGCTCGTAGCGCTCGACGTCGTGCTGCGATTTCTCGAGGTTCGCGCGCGCCTGCTCGAGGTTCGCCTGCGCCTGCTGCAACTGCGCCTGCGCCTGGCGCGTGTCGATCTCGAAGAGGAGCTGGCCGCGCTGCACGTAGCTCCCTTCCTGGTAGACGCGGCGCAGCAGATAGCCTTCGACTTTCGGACGAATGTCGGCGTTCACGTCGCCCTGCGTCGTGCCGATCCATTCGCGATACACCGGCTGGTCGCGCTGCGCGACCGCGGTGACGACGACGTGCGGCGGCGGAGCGGCCGGCGCTTTCGCGTCGGCTTTTGGTCCGCAGCCTGCGAGCACGAACGAGAGGGAAGTGAGAACGAGCGCGAAGCGGAACTGCACGGTTGAAAGGGTCACGACTGGATTCCTCGCATGATGAAATCGACGGCGAACTGCACGTCATCGTCGAGCGAAGGGGGCTCACGCTCGATCATTCGGTGCAGCACGATGTCGCGGACGACGGATGAGATGGCAATGGAGAGACGCTCGACGTTCGCGTCGCGAATCTCGCCGCGCGCGACGGCGTCGCGCACGAGGCGCTGGAGCTGCGCGAGATAGGTCTGATAGGTCGGATGCTGTTTGAGTCGCCGTTCGCCGAAGGGCTCGGCCATGGCGAGGTAGAGGCGGAAGAAGTCGCGGTTGTCGTCGAAGTGATGGAGCTGCGTGCGGACGCGCTGCTCGAGCACTTCGCGAAACGTGCGGCACGCTTTGCACGCGATGCCGAGCTTCTCGACGAGGCTGGCGGTCGCGTTTTCCATCGTCCGCGCCAGGATTTCTTCGCGCGATTCGAAGTAGCTGTAGATCGTTCCCTTGGCCAGTCCCGCCTCGTCGGCGATGTCCTGGACGGTCACGTCTTTCATCCCTTTGCGAGCGACGACACGCATGGCCGCATCGCAGATGCTCTGCTTCCGGTAGGCCTCGACGACGTCTTCTTTGGTCCGCACCGACCACATGGTACACGTCACTGACCGCGTGGTCAATCAGGGGGACCGGGCGGTCAAGTTGTGGGGTCGGAGAATGATTTGCGCCGCCGGAACACGTTCGCGAATCCGGCGGCGCAAACCGCGCAGTGTGAAGTTTGTGAAGCTATGGTGCGGGGATGCCGGGAAGGAGGCGGATCTGATCCGGGAGCGGAGTCGCGGTTGTGGGATCGATCACCATTCCGACTCTCACCAGGACATCGGCCGTTGATGGACCGTTTCCGACAGCGTCACGCACGGTGAGCCGTGCTCGGTAGTTTCCTGCCTTCGAGTAACCGGGCTGCAGCGTCGGCGAGAGGCCTGCGAGATCCTGGTCGTTCGAGGGGTTTCCGTCGCCGTCACTGTCGCGCGACAGATCGACGTCCCAGGTCGCGAGGGCGATGCCGTATTTGTCGTGCGACGCGAGACCGTTGAATTGCACCGGTGCACCGACTGCGACCGTTGGGTTTGATCCCGCGTTGGCGACCGGCGGCTCGCTATCGAATTGGGCGACCACGCGAACGACGAGATCGTCGGTCCCTCTGTTACCGCTCGCATCGGTCACCGTGAGCCGCACCGTGTAGCTGCCGGCGGCTGCAAATCCGGGCAATACCAGATAGCTTCCGTCAATCGCGGGATCGATCGCGAACCTGCGCGTAGCAACTTCTTCGGAGACGACGTTCCATCGGTAACTCGCGATGCGATCGTCATCGGTCGATGCGCGTCCATCGACCGTAATGCTCTGGCCGATGGCTGCGGTTTGATCGGCGCCGGCGCGTGCGACAGGTAATGTCGTGTCCTTCACCTCGAGCGACATCGTCGCCACGTTGTCAGTGGTATTCGCTTCGCCTGAAGTGTTCGACGGATCAATGACCGCGACAAGGCGATGAACGCCGGCTTTCGCAACCCAGGGAATCGATACGCTCGCCGAGCTCGCCGGCGCGAGATTGAGAATCCGTTCCGCCAGCAGGCGACCCTGTTGCGCCGGAAGTCCGTCGAAGAATCGCACCGGAATCTTCGTCGCGGCACTCTTGCCACGATTGTCGGCTTTGGCTGTGAGGGTCGTGGCGTTACCGGAAAGAGAGATCCTCAAGTCAGGCAGCAGCCGCGCTTCGAAATTGAGGAAATCGAAACGCGTGACCACCGGGTCGGCCGGGATTTTCGCCGCCGCGAGGACACGAAAGGTACCGCTTTTCGACGGTGTGAACTTCGCGGTGTAAAGGCCGGGGAAACGAGAGTCGGAGGTGAACGTCACCGGCACCGGTTTCTCTTTTCCGTTCGATACCGCCGCTCGGACCTCGGCACCGATCACGCCCGTCGCGTTGTTCTGCACGTAGGCCGCGATCGTGACCGTCTCGCCTGGTTCGACGTTCTCCGCGGAGAGTCCGAGCGCGACGAATGCGCCGCTCTCTTCAAACGCAAGCCACGTGTATGGCAGCCCGCCGCGTCCCAGCGTCATGTCCGCGGGAGCGATGACTTCCAGTTTCCACGCGCCTGCTTCCGGCTTTTCGAATGAGACGTCGACAGCTCCGTTGCCGGGGGCGATCGTGAATCCGCGCCGGCCCGCGTCGGACGAGAAGCGAACGCCGGAAGGAGACGTCAGTACGATGAGAAGCACTTTCGCCGCGACGCGCAACGTCTGAATGTCGATCGGTCGCGAGGTGATCACCGGTGTCGCTGCATCGCTCCACGTCACGCTGATGCGCAGCCGCTGCGCTGCGTTGTCGACGTTGATCGTGATCGGTGACGAGGTCTGTAAGGTCGTGACCGTGCCGCGTCCGGCGCCAAGGAGATGAACGCCGGAGATCGCCGCGGCATTGTTCTGCTCGCTCGTGGCCAGTGGCGGATCGTCGAGCAGATAGAAGAGTCCTTTGCCGACGGAGTCGGCTTCGTGCTGCATGCGGCGATGCCGGTGATCGAAGTGATCCGACGGAATGCCGTCGAGGCGTGCGCTGCGGCTCGTTACGACGGCGTCACCGTCACGCGCCCAGATCAGCGACATGTGATTGAGGTTGACCTGGCCGAGTGTTGCCACGCGGATGGAATCGATGAGTGCCTGCGGCAGGTGCGTATGCGACACCGTCGTGCGCGAGCCATGAATCGCGAAATACTGCGGATTCGGCGACACGAAGTCGTTGGGTTGTCCGCTCGCGCCGTAGTCCTCGGTGCCTTCGTCTTTCAGGGTGTGATTGAGATTGCGGAGGAATTCGCTGTGTGGCCGCAATGCATGCAGCGCGGGGGAATCCTGTCCGAGACAGGCCAGGCCGCTGTTCGGATCGAGCCAGTCGACGATGTCGACCACGACGCCGAGCGTCGTCAGGAGCTCCTGTACTCCACGGATCGGGACGTAGAGCTCGACGTCCTCCTGCGAATAGCCGTTCGACATCAACGTGAGATCGGCAATCGAAGAACCATGATTCGGCGTCGACAGCATGACCAGCTTGTTGACGTCGCCCTGATATGCGGGACTCTCGATGTATGCACGGGACCCGAGTCCGCCCATTGAATGGGCAATGATGTTGACCTTGCCGACGCCGTACGTCGTTTTCATCTGCTGGATCTGCTGCCAGATCAGTTGCGCATTGTCGGCGGGAGCGTCGTTCGTAATGCCGTCGCCGTTGGCATCGAAGGTGCGGCGAACGATGTCTCCGCTCGTCCATTGCGGACCGAGCCAGCCGTTGTTGACGACGTCGTCAAACGAGGTGTTATCGCCACAGACACCGTGGACGGTCAGCACGGGGGGACGGCGGACAACGACCGTCTGTTTGACCGCGGCCGACCAGACGTTCTGATTGTCTCTCACGCGAAAGGAGACCGTGTGCGTGCCGAGAGCGGTCAGCGACTTTTGCAGGAGCGCTGCGTTGCCGAAGACATTTCCCGGCTCGATGTTGCTCGACCATTCCCAGGCCGTGATCGAGCCGTCGAAGTCGATGCCGCCGCCGTCGAATGAGAAGGGATCGGTCTGCGCGCCGTCGTGCAGCAGGAGTGACGTCGATGGGTGCGCCGGATCGTTGACGTTCTCGATGTGGTTGATGAAGGCAACCGGCGGTTGATTGACGATGAGGTTCCTGAAGGTGAATGGCGAGGCGTTTGTCCCCGCAACCTGAAAACGGATCTGATGCACGCCGGCATTGAGATTGTTGCGCGAGATATTCGCAGCAGCGCCGAGGAGCGGACCGCCGGCCTGGTCGAGGCGGTGGGTGAACCACTGGTATGTGGTGAATGGGCCGCTGCCGTGGCCGATGAACTGGACCGATTGTCCGAACAGTGCCTTCGGAGCGATCGAGTCGATCGTTGCGACCGGGAAGCCCGTGCGATCGAACGTCCCCATGAGCTGATCGCCGTTCACGCCGGCGCTCCAGAACGAAAACGGACCGACGTCGACGAAGCCGTCGGCGTTCGCATCTATGTACAGGATGTTCTGGTATGTAACCTCGGCGGTGTGCCGCACGTCGTTGTTCTCGGCGATGAAGGCCAGCGAGTCGATCGCCTTCGTGCCGTCGGTACTGGCGAGCGTGCTGCTGCCGTTTTTCGATGTCGCGACCGGACGCGTCTGGACGGTCGAGACGGTGAGTGTGTTGCCGTTCATCGATACGCCGAGGTTGCTGCAGGGAATCGGCGTACCGCCCACGTTGCAATTCGCGAGCGACGCGGTATACGACGGCGAACCTGAGAGTGCGGAAGTATCCGGAAGACCGGAGCCGAGCACACCTCCCGCCGACGCATAGTTGATCGTGAAATTCGTCTGCGGTTTCCCCTCGGCCTGTCCGTTGCCGCTCACTGACCGAGTCCAGCCTCGCAGTGTGTCGGTGAAGCCGTCGAGCACGACCGTCCCTTCGTACCACGCGCCGCACAGCGAGCAGTTGTAATCCTTGCTCCCGTTACACATCTTCTTCACCACATTGGTCGAGCTGACTTCGATGCGGTAATGGACGCATCGGTCGCCGCTGTCAAAGAACTGATGATCGATCTGCTTCGAGCTGCTGCCCTCATCGAGCCGTGACGATTGCCGTTTGCTGCCGACCGGCAGACAAACGTCACCTTCGATATTCCGGCATTCCGCCGCGTTCGGATCGTAGTGCGCGATTGAAATCCTCTGTTCGGTATGCGCAGGCGCGCGAAAGGTTTCGTTGCCGGTCGCGGTCACGGTCCACGTGAAGCCGACCGGCGGACTCTCAGTGCCGTCGGCCCTGTAGACATAGTTGAATGGATGCGTCAGCGTTTGTGCGGCCAATGTGGTGAAGTGGAGACGTCCGGTCGCGCCATTGGGTGCGTCGATCCACGCGATCACGCCGCCGTTCGCGGCGAGCAGCGTATCGTTCTGCGTGAATGCCGCACCGGGCTGGCCATTGAGCGTGAGCTGATTGACGTCAACGAGGACGGCTGCGCTGTTGATCTGAGACGCCAGCAGATTCTGCACCGGGCCGGCATTGAG
Source organism: Acidobacteriota bacterium (assembly GCA_025463165.1). GTDB lineage: Bacteria > Acidobacteriota > Thermoanaerobaculia > Gp7-AA8 > Gp7-AA8 > JAOBAU01. The sequence continues at coordinate 8,006 of JAOBAU010000132.1, forward strand.
GTCGAGCACTCCGTCGAATACCTGCGCAGAGCCGGTGATCGTGCCGAGTTGCGGAACCAGGCCGATCCTGTAGTGGACCTGCAGCGTGTACGTCACCGTGCATGGCGTACACGCCGCGACCACCGGCATCGACATGAAGAGCGCGAGCGTAATGAAGCATAGAAAATGAATGGTTTTCATTGGATGGCTCTTTCTTCCGATCAGTTCGGAAGGGGGTTGTTGTTGTTCTCGGCGGGCGTATCGATGTTGAGCTTGCGCGTGAAGGTGTAGCACTGGACGATCTCGCACGTCCGGCACTCGCCGTTCGTGACGGTGTACTTCACGCAGAAATGAACGGTGTCGCTACACGCGCCCGAATGCGGCGGAAGGGCCAGATCGATCGGGAAGGCGACGAGGTTCAGCGGTACCCCGGTCGATGCGTACCAGACCGCTTCGGTGGAATTGGCGACCGGCTGCCACGATCCGAATCCGCTGACCGGATGGAGGCCTGAGATCGACGGCAGGAAGGTGTGCGCGGTTCCGCAGGCCGGCGACGAATAGCTGATGTCGGCGCTGATGACGTCGATGACGACTCTCTTTACCGGTCCCACCGTCGTCAGCACCGGCGTGAAGACGTAATTGCCGCCGGCGAGCGGCATGCTCCACGAATCGATTTTGAATTGCGGTTTGTCGCAACAGGGGTTGTGCGTCGTGCAACCGGCCACTTCCATCCGTCGGCTGCTCTTACAGCCGGCTTTGTTGGTTGCCGTTACCGCGATCACGCCGGCAGAGGTCCAGTTCACTGTCGTACAGGTTCCGCTTGCCGGATTTACGGTGCCGCCGGTCGCGAACCACGAGTAGCTCACGCCGGCTTGCGGATTCGTGACGCAGTAGGTCGCCGGGTTTTGGCAACTCGTCGTCGGACCGGTAAGGATCGGGACTGCCGGAGCCGCATTCACAATGATGGTTTTCGTAATGCAGAGCGGAGCGGCCGTGCCGCCATTGATGCAGAGCTTCACCGGAAACGAACCGGCGCCGGCCCAGACAACGCTCGGCGACACGGCGGTGCTTGATGACGGAGTGCCGCCCGGGAGCGTCCAGGTCGAAGAGGTGGCGCCGGTCGATTGATTGGGAATCGTGACCCCCGTTCCTGCACAGGCGCTCACGACACCGAAATCGGCTTTCGCGCAGATATTCGGGTGTCCACTCGCTGTCACGGCCGTGGGCGTGCAGGGCGCCGGCGCCGGCACCTGTGGATAAACCGGCGCGCCGGTCAATATCGTGATTGCGCAGATGGCAATAATGGCTTTCATCTCCGTCTCCTTTTCGTTGTGGTGGCCGCGATAGACGGACGCCGTTCGCGGTTTCCGCGAGTGAGGGTGTAGTTCTGCACCTCTGGCCACTCTCCCTTAATGGATTGGCTCCCGAACATTTCGAGCTGTTGACGGCGAATCTGCCGCTCATCGAGCGCGCGGTGACGTTCGCCTGCCGCCGCTACCGGCTCGACGTGAATGACGCCGAGGAATTCGCCGGCATCGTCAATTTGAAATTGGTGGAGAACGACTGCGCGATCCTTCGCGCGTATGAAGCGCGCAGCGGATTCGCGACGTACATCAGCGTGGTCGTGCAGCGGATGGCGCTCGACTACCGCGTTCACGCGTGGGGCAAGTGGCACGACGGCGCGGAGGCGAAGCGGCTCGGCGACCTCGCGGTGGAACTGGAACGTCTGCTCCGCCGCGACGGCCGCACCATCGATGAAGCGCTGGTGATCCTCGCTCCGCGGCATGAAGGAATCACGCGCGAATCGCTCGCCGCGCTTGCGGAGCGGTTGCCGGCGCGGGCTCCGCGGCTGCGCGAGGTGGCCATCGGTGATTCGGATCCGCGCGCCGAGACGACGGCGGACGACCGTCTGCTGGAAGGTGAGCGCCGCCGCAGTTCAGCGCGGCTCTCCGCGATCATGTCTTCGATCATCGACAAGCTTCCGGAGGAGGATCAGCTGATCTTCCAGCTTCGCTTCGAAGGAGGATTGCCGGTGTCGAACATCGCGCGCGCACTGCAAATCGATCAGCGGATGCTCTACCGGCGGCTTGAGCGGCGGATGCGCGACATTCGCACGGAGCTGGAGCGATCGGGCGTCGGTGCGGGCGACGTGCTCGACCTGATCGGCCGTGATGAAGCGATTCTCACGTTCGATCTGGGAAAACAACAACGGCGTCCGTCCATAGCGCCCGATGAGCGAGCGGCGGCACAACCATGGGAGCTTGAATGAGCGACAACGCGCCGCATCATCCGGAGGCCCGCACGATGGTCGCGTTCATTGAAGGACGCCTCGGCGCGGACGAACTGGCGTCCGTCACCGCGCACCTTCGCGGTTGCCGCGATTGCCGCACGGTCGTCACCGAGACGGCGTACTTCGAAGAGGACGAGCGGCAACGCGCGCCCGCTGCTCCGGCGCCGCGGCGAATCCGCGCGGCATGGTGGCTCGCGGCGGCGGCGCTCTTCGCCGCGATCTTCATCGCCGTTCCGCTCCATCGCCTTAGCCGGCCGGCGACGCCGATCGCGCAATTGATCGCGGTCGCGCCGCGCCAGCATCGCTCCATCGAAGCGCGGCTCTCCGGTTTCCCGTGGGCGCGATTGCAGGCGCCGTCGCGCGGCGACGCGATCCCCGATCCCGCCGATCTCCGCCTTGCCGGCGCGGCCGGTGACGTGCTGGAGAAAACATCCGGACGGCAGGAGCCGCAATCGCGGCATGTGGCCGGCGTCGCGTATCTGCTGATCGGCCGCGCGCATGAAAGCATCGCCGCGCTGGCGCAGGCCGCGAGCCGCGCGAACGATGCGGCGATGTGGAACGATCTGGCCGCCGCGCGATACGCGGCGGCGATGAACGAGGAGCGGCCGTCGCAGCTCGTCGACGCGCTCGCGGACGTCGATCACGCGTTGCGCATCGATCCGAAGCTGGCCGAGGCGCGCTTCAATCGCGCGCTGATCCTCGAGCGAATGGGGATCGGTGAGAAAGCGCGCGAAGCGTGGCAGGAGTTCCTGGCGCTCGAGCCGGCCAGCGCATGGAGCGTCGAAGCTCGCGCGCATTTGCGAGCGCTGACGCGGCAGTCGGAGAAGTTCGATCCGGCGATGCTCGCGAATCCGACTGCCGATCTCGCGCGCCGCTTCCCGCAGGAAACGCGAAAGTACGGCGAAGGGCCGATGCTTTGCGACTGGGCGGCGGCGGAGCGGGCGGGCGATCGCACCGGCGCGGCCGGCGTGCTGGCGCGCGTACGTTTTCTGGCGAATGCACTGGCGTCGCTGAATGGCGAACGTCTGCTCGACGACGCGGTTGCCGCGATCGAGCGTGCGAACGATGCGCAGCGCGCCGCGCTGGCGGAGGCGCACACGGTTTTCGGCGCCGCGCGGAAAGCGTACGGCACGCGCCGCGGCGCCGACGCGGAAGCGCAGCTGCGGCGCGCCGCCATGCTTTTCGCGAACGGCGGCAGTCCGATGGCGGAGGTGGCCGGCTACTACGCGGCGAGTGCGGCGTTCGATCAGAATCGCGGCCCCGACGCGCGCGATCAGTTGCTGCTGTTGCGCGGCCGCATCGACAGGTCGCGCCATCGCGCGCTGAGCGCGCAGATCGGCTGGACGCTCGCGGTCATCGCCAACAGCATTTCCGATGCGGCCACCGGCGCGCGCGAGGCCGATGCGGCCGCGACGATTTTCCGCGCGCTGGGCGAACGGACGAACGAGGCATTCGTCGACGGCATCGCCGCACAGGCGCTGGAGCTGACCGGCAACGCCGACGCGGCGTGGACGCGGCGCATCCGCTCGCTGACGGCATGGTGCGGCGGCGCCGACCGACAGCGCTGCAACGGGATTCTCGATGACGCCGCGGCGCAGCTCACGTCGCTCGATCGCAGCGATGCCGCGCTGGCTCTCACCGGCGCGACGAGCGGCGGCATCGGTAACGATCCGTTCGCGGATGCGATGCAGTCGGTCAATCACGCGCGCGTCGCGATCCGCGCCGGGAACGAAGCGGTCGCGCGTGATGCTGTCGAACATGCGCGTGCGGCGGCGACGCGGATCTCCGATCGCGCGTTGCGCGAAGCGGCGGAGACGCAGATCGAGATCGAGCATGCGTCGCTGCAACGCGACGCCGATCCGCATCACGCCATCGATTCGCTGACGCGCTCCGCCGCGTTCCTCGGAGCGCACGACGTCGGCTATCTGCTGCCGTACGTCTACCTGCAGCGCGCGCGAGCCTTTCGCACGGCGCGCAATGAGCCGGCCGCGCTGGCCGACTATCGCGCGGCGATGAATGAGATCAGGAAACAGGAATCGAGAATTACCGAGCCGAATTTGCGGCTCGCGTTTCTCGACACGGCGCGGCAGGTCGTCGACGAGACGATCGAGCTGCAACTGTCGCGCGGCGACGTCGCTGAAGCGTTTCGCGTCGCCGATGCGCGCCATCAACTGCGGCCCGATCCCGCCGCTCCGCGGCTGCCGTCAGGCGTGGCGGCGATCGAATACGCGGTGCTCCCGCATGCGATCGTCATCTTCTTCCTGGCAGGCGATGCCATCGTCGTACGCCGCGTCGACGTCGATCGGCACGAGCTCGAGATGCGGATCGACGCGTTCGTTTCGGCGATCCGCCGCCGAGCGTCGATGGACGAGGTGCGTGCGGCGTCGTCTGCACTCGACGCGCTGCTGATCGCGCCGATTCGCTCGCAACTGGCCGGTGTCGATCAACTGGTGATCGTTCCTGACCGGCAAGTCTTCGCAATTCCTTTCGCCGCGCTTTGTGACGAGAAGAGCGGCCGCTATCTGATGGACGAGCTCGAGATTCGCTTCGCGCCGGCACTCGCGTCGTCGTCAACCGTGACGACGAACGCGCTCGCGCCGGCGCTCGTCGTCGCCGATCCAGCGACCTCGCGGCCTCGCCTGCGCGGAGGACGCGACGAAGCGGAACGGATCGCGTCACTGCATGGCGCGACGCTGCTGGCCGGCGACGCCGCCACGCGTGCGAGATTC
>JAOBAU010000153.1 GCA_025463165.1 Acidobacteriota bacterium
GCACCGGCTGGAAGAGCGTCGGCTGCCATTCATACTCCTCGGCCTGATAGAAGCGATTTTTCCAGAAACGCGAGTCGAGGAGATCGGAGAGCTCGAGCGGTTCGAGCAGCTCGCCGCAACTCTCAACGCCCGGCTCGATTGCATAGCCGGACCGCGAGGAGCCGAGGTAATCGTAATTCGGACTCTCTTTCGGATCGATGTCGCCGAAACTCGCCAGCAGGCTGAGAAGCTTTTCCTGTTCGGGCTTGCCGAGTTTGGAATCGAGCGAGCCGCCGCGCACCGCCTTCGCGAGGAGATCGGCGATCCAGCCTCGCGTGTCGTTGGCGATGCGGCGATTCACCATCGCCTGGTCGCGCCACGCCTCGCCGGTCTGGAAGAGGTTGGCGCGCGTCATCATGTTGTAGACCTCGAGATGAACGCCGAGGATGTTGCAGTAATGCAGGATCGCGGTGTGGTGATACGGCAGACGTCCGGGACCGGCGTTGAGATACATCTGCGGCCCCTCATCGAAGTGACACGTCTGCTTCGAGCCGGTGATCTCCTCGATGACGTCGCCGCGCCGCACGGTGAAACTCCGGCCGCCGGCGCGCCCCTGCGCTTCGAGGACGATCACTTCGTAGCCGGCTTTGCTCAGCTCATACGCCGACGTAAGTCCGGCGATCCCGGCGCCGAGGATGACCACGCGTTTGCCGGCGCCGTGTGTCGGCGAGAGATCGGGAGGACCGGCGAACGCTTCCGGCACGCGCACGAGTCCGAGCGCCGTCATCGTTTCGTAAAGAGCGGCCGCACCGCCCGCTTTGCCTACCGCATCGAGAAAACGCCGGCGCGTCCACGCGCCACCTTTGGAGTCCCGCGAGTCCGACATCCGCAACCTCCGGCACCATGTCTGGGAAGGATTCAGAGAAGGATAAAAGGAACCGAAACGTTCCGCAACAAAGGTCTTCGCGCGCGCCCGCCGTCGTACACTTCCCGTCTATGCGCCTGCTGTACAACTACCTTTCCCGCCAGCGTCACATCCTCGTAGCGGCGCTCGTCCTGGCGACGATCAACCAGGTCTTCTCGCTCCTCGATCCGCAGGTCTTCCGGCTCATCGTCGATCGCTATGCGGTCAAATTGGGCCACATCGATGAAGGCGTCTTCGTGCGTGGCGTGCTGCTGCTTCTCGGCGCATACGTCGGCGTCGCGCTCGTATCGCGCATCGCGAAAAACTTTCAGGACTACTTCGTCAACGTGATCTCGCAGCGCGTCGGCGCCGAGCTCTATCAGCAGAGCGTCTCGCACTCCTTCTCGCTCCCCTACGCCGTCTTCGAAGACCAGCGCTCCGGCGAGATCCTGCAGGTCATGCACAAGGCGCGCGCCGACGCGCAGCAGCTCATCACGAACGTCATCAACATGATCTTCGTGTCGCTGGTCGGTCTCGTCTTCGTCACCGTCTACGCCTTCACCGTGCACTGGAGCATCGGCTCCGTTTACGTGCTGCTCGCGCCGGTCATCGGCGTCTTCATGTTCTTCACGAGCCGGAAGATCAAGGTTCAGCAGCGCGTCATCGTGGCGCAGACCGCGGAGCTCGCGGGCTCGATGACGGAGACGCTGCGCAACGTCGAGCTGGTGAAATCGCTCGGCCTGGAAGGCCAGGAAATCGGCCGCCTCAACGACGTCAACGCGCGCATCCTCGAGCTCGAGCTGAAGAAGATCCGCTTCATCCGCTTCTACAGTTTCATGCAGGGCACGGTCATCAACACCACGCGCGCGGCGCTGCTGTTCCTGATGCTGTGGCTCCTCTTCCGGCAGGCGATCACCATCGGCCAGTTCTTCGCGCTCTTCTTCTATTCGTTCCCGATCTTCTCGCCGCTCGCGGAGCTCGGCGCGATGATCGCGCAGTATCAGGAAGCGAAAGCGAGCATGGAGAGACTGGAGAAGGTGCTCGACATCCCGCCGGCGCCGAAGCCCGCGAATCCGAAACCGATCGGCGAGCTTGAAGCGGTCTCGTTCGAGAACGTGACGTTCACGTATCCCTCGTCGGCGACGCCGTCGCTCGAGAATGTGAACCTGACCGTACGCGCGGGCGACACGATCGCGTTCGTCGGTCCGTCCGGCTCCGGCAAAACGTCGCTCGTGAAACTGCTCGTCGGTCTTTACCGGCCAACCGAAGGACATCTCTGCGTGAACGGCACCGACGCGAACGAGCTCGACTCCGACGCGCTTCGCGCACGGATCGGACTGGTCACGCAGGAGACGCAGCTCTTCGCCGGCACCATCCGCGACAACCTGCTGTTCGTGAATCCGGCGGCGACCGATGACGATTGCCTCGCCGTCCTCCGGCAGGCGGCCGCGCTGCCGATCATCGAGCGCGGCGGACTCGGACTCGACACGAAGATCGGCGAAGGCGGGATCAAGATCTCCGGCGGCGAACGGCAGCGTCTCGCGATCGCGCGTGCGCTGTTACGTCAGCCGGAGCTGATCATCTTCGATGAAGCGACGTCGAGCCTCGACTCCATCACCGAGAAGTCGATCACCGAAACGATCCGCCATCTGACGACCGGCCAGCATCAGCGGATGACCGTGCTCGTCGCGCATCGACTGTCGACGATTGCACACGCGCAGCGGATCTACGTGCTCGCGAAGGGACATATTGTCGAGACCGGCACGCACGATTCGCTGCTGTCGACGAACGGCCTGTACGCCGCGCTCTGGCGCGAACAAAGCGCGCGCCGCGAGGCATAAATCGCAACTTTCCGTTGTCTGTGGCGTTGTATCGTCCGCAGACAACTTTAAGGAGCTTTCCCGATGAGAACGTTTCTCGCCGCCGCGCTGGCGGTTGCTCTTGCCCTGCCGCTTGCGGCTGCCGACCCGCAGAAAGTCGCGGCGGTCATCGAAAATTACGAGCATCCGACGCTGGGCGCGCCGGCCAGCGTGCAGAACATTTCGATCACTCTCTCGCCGAACATGACCATCCGTCTCGCTTCCGGCAGCGCGGCCAAAGTCACGGCCGGTGGCGATGATCTCGGCCTCTTTTTCGTTGGCGACGGCTCGTTCGAATACGTCTCCGCCGATCCGCTCGAAGCGAAGAACGTGCAGTTCGAAGTGAAGAAAGCGTCCGACCTGACGCTGACCTCCGCGAACAACAAGCAGCAGTTGAAGGGGACGTTCAAGCAGCTTTACATCCGGGCGCGCGGCGTATCGGGACTTCCCGACCTTTCTGCCGGCGGCGGCGCGGCGATCGCCGAGGCGTTCGCCAACCACCGCGAGGATTTCGGCAGGCAGCGCTATACGCCGATCACGCAGCTCCTCGCAAAGCAGAAGCTCGACGCTCCGTCCACGCCGTTCGCGGTCGCGGAATTCAGCGGCGGCGGATCGCCGGTCATGTACGTCTATGACGCGGTCGAGGAACGGAGCGAATCGCTTTATTCGCTGCACAAGAACCGCAACATTTCGGCTCGCGAGCTGTCCGCATATCTCTGGCCAAGCGTGCTGTCGGATCAGCCGATCGGCCGCAGCCGCCGCGCGTTCAACGATCCGCTCTATCTGCTGACGGAGCTCGATTACACGCTGATCGCCGAGGCGAATGAAACGGCGAAATTGTCGGTGACGGAGACGGTGGTGCCGCGCAATGCGGACCAGCGCGTCTTCCGCTTCGACATGAACTCCGATGATTACGACACGAACAACAAGAAGCGAATTTACACGGTCCGGACGGTCACCGATGCGGAAGGTCACGAGCTGTCGTTCGATCACAGCCGCGGCAGCCTGATCGTCAGCCTGCCGAAGGCCGTTGGCGCGAACGAGCCGGTGCAGCTGAAGTTCGAGATCGAAGGCAATTTCCTCTATCACCCGAACTCCGACAGCTTCTGGCAACTCGGCACCGAGCCGTGGTTTCCGCAGCCGAATCTCAATGGCCAGTATTACAAGATTCATTCGCTGGTGAAGGTGCGCAAGCCGTACACGGCGTTCGCGCCGGGCGACACCGTCCGCCGCGTTGAAGAAGGCGACTACAACGTCGTTGAAAACCGCGTCGATGTGCCGGTGCAGTTCGCGGTCGTGCACGCCGGGAAGTACGCGTACGACGAACAGAAATACGAAAACGGCCTGACCATTCGCGTCGCCACGTACGCGCTCAACAACGATCGCGCCATGAAGCAGCTCAACAACCTCGCGTACAAGCTGATCAAGTTTTACGAACCGTGGCTCGGACCGTTCCCGTTCAAAGAATTCAACATCATCGAGATCAATCAGTTCGGTTACGGACAGGCGCCGCCGGCGACGATGTTCATTACGAAGGAAGCGTTCAATCCGATGTCGGGAGATCTCAACAAGATCTTCTCGCAGGGAATCAATCACCGCTTCGCGCATGAGATCGCGCACCAGTACTGGGGCCACGTCGTGAAGATGGGCTCACAGGAAGAGCAATGGATCACCGAGTCGTTCGCCGAATATTCGTCGGCGCTGGCGATCAAGCAGCTCAAAGGCAACAGCGCGTATAACTCGATGATCGCGACGTGGCGCGCCAACGCGAACGATTCTCATGAAGTGTCGTCGATTCCGCTCGCCAACCGGATCTCGATTCCGGGCGACGGGCAGATGACGTTCCTCCATCGCACGTACCTCATTTACGACAAGGGTGCGTATCTCCTCGCCGCTCTGCACAAACAGCTCGGCGACAACAAGTTCCTGTCGTTCATGCGCAACCTGCAGAAGCTGTACGAGTGGCGCTACCTGACGACGGACGAAATGCCGAAATTGCTCAAGCGAATCGATCCGGCGAACGACTACACGTCGTTTTTCGATCAGTATTACTGGGGCACCGAAATGCCGAAGATGTAGGATCCGCGCTCAGGCCGGGCAGCGCTCGCACAAAGGCAAGCGCTGCTCGCGCCTGAGGAGGCGGCGGAACGCGCGGAACTTCTGTCCGTTCCAGACGGTCTCGAACGGCCGCTCGAATACGTTTCCCATGTCGAGCGTCAGGCAGGGATAAAGCCGGCCGCGCGGATCGACGAACGCGTAATTCGAGATCAGCGTGCAGGAGCGGGCCGTCTGGCGCTTGAAATCGGGATCGCGGTAAAACTCCATCATCTCTTCGACCGGCAGCGGCGGATGAAACTCCAGCCGATACGGATATTGCGCGGTCTCGAGATGCCGTAATTGTCCTTCGAGCACGTTCGGATCGACGTTCGGCATTTCATCGCTGCAATACGTGTCGACGTCCGAGCGAAAGAACGTCGAATCGCCGATCGCCTTCTCGATGAGATGCTCCGATTCGGGACGCTGCGCGGTCCGCAGCCAGATTTGATGCTGGAAACGGAGCGTGTCGATGTGCCAGTCGCGCAATTGCTCGGCCCAGTCGATCAGCGACGCGTACGTTCCTTCATAGACGGTCGTGTAAATCTCGATTTGCGGCGTCGCGGAGCCGAGCCGTTGCTTCGCTTCCTGAATCTCGCGGACGACCTGCTCGCAAATCGCGAACGTCCCTTTACCGCGATAACGATCGTGTACTTCCGGCGGATCGACCGAAATGCCGACCGCGAGCAGTCCGCTGCGCACGAGATCGTCGGCGCGGCCGACGAGGCGCGTGGCATTCGTCACGACCGTGATCGGCATCCCGTGGCCGACGGCGGCGGCGAAAATGCGTGGCCATTCCGGATGGAGAAACGGCTCGCCGCCGAACACGCGGATCATCGGCTTGAATGACGCGACGGAATCGAGAAACGCGAGCGCTTTCGTCGTATCCATCATCGCGCTCGGACGGCGCGTGACCATGTCGGTGGTGATCGGACAATACGTGCAGCGGAGATTGCAGGCATCGGTCAGCAGCAGATCGATGCCCCACGGCAGCGGCGCGAAGCCGGCCAGAGTCCGCAGTTGCGACCACATCTTCATTTGACAAGTTTTACGACGCGTAATGCGCGGCCGTCCAGGACGGCCTGTTACGATCGCGTTCCTTGTACGCATACGCGATCATCGCCGTCGCCGCATTCATCGCCGGCGCCATCAACTCCATCGCCGGCGGCGGCACACTGATCTCGTTTCCGGCGCTGCTCTGGATCGGCCGCAATCCGATCATGGCTAATGCCACGAACGCGGTGGCGCTCTGGCCGGGATCGCTGGCCGCCGCTTACGGATTTCGCCACGATCTTGCCGGCGCGAAACGGTGGCTGGCCATCCTGACGATTCCGTCGCTGGCCGGCGCGGCCACCGGCGCGTATGTGCTGATGCATACGTCGACGCGCACCTTTTCGCGGCTCGTGCCGTTCCTGATTCTTGGCGCAACGCTGCTCCTCGCGCTGCAGGAAGTGATCACGCGCCGGCTGCGGACGGCGTCGCGCGGCGGCCGCGGCTGGACGATCTTCGTGATCGTCTTTCAGTATTTCGTCGGCCTGTACGGCGGATATTTCGGCGCAGGGATGGGCATCCTGATGCTGGCCGCGCTCGGCCTGATCGGCCTGACGGATCTCCATCAGATGAACGGCGTCAAGAATCTGCTGGCGGTCCTGATCAACGGTATTGCCGCCGTTTACTTCGCCTTCTCGCACGCCATTATCTGGAGCGATGGCGCGGTCATGGCGGTGGCGTCGATCGCCGGCGGCATCGCCGGAGCGCGCGTCGCAAAACGGCTCGGACGCGGATTCGTGCGCGGCGCGGTGGTAACGATCGGAATCGTGATGACGGTCGCGCTGCTGATCAGCGGACCCAGATGACGATCGCAACAGCGAGCGCAACGATCGCGATCGCAATCAGCACGATCGTCGTGAGATTCAGCCGCGACGGACGCGGCGGCTCCTCAATCGGCGGCGCCGGCACGAGCTTGCGCGTATGCGACCGCGAACCGGTGCCGTCGTCAATCAACGCCGCCGCCCGATCGCGGCAGTCGTCGCAATTGTCGAGATGGTTCGCAATGGCGAGAATCTCGTCCACACCGGCACGACGACTCGCGTAGCGGTCAATCTGCTCCCGCGTCAGATGTTCCATGTCTGTTGGAGTGACCCGTTCGGCACAATGCACCTCCGTCCGAATATCAGTGAGTGATGGAAATCACAAAACAACTCGAGTGCTGAGTGCCGAGTGCTGAGTGCTGAGTCGGAGCAACCTGAGGGCAGTGGCGGAGCGACTCAGCACTCTGCACTCAGCACTCAGCACCTCAGGCTTTCTGGAGGAGCCTCTTCGTCGCCGCGTGCTGCGGATTCGTGAGAACCGCGTTCGCGTTCCCCTCCTCGACCACTTCTCCGTCGGCGAGGATGATGACGCGGGTGGCGAAGTCTCGGGCGAAGTCGTCGTCATGAGTCGTGACGATCAGCGTACGGCCTCCGCGAGTGAGCGCAAGAAGTGTCTCTCCCAGCTCGTTTCTGCGGGCGGGGTCGAGAGAGGCGGTCGGCTCGTCCATCAGGAGGAGCGGCGGATCCATCGCCATGGCGCGCGCGATGGCGACGCGTTGCGCTTCGCCGCCGGAGAGCTCGCGCGGATA
>JAOBAU010000164.1 GCA_025463165.1 Acidobacteriota bacterium
AGGTACTGGGAGCGCGGAAATCGACCTCGAAGTACGGGAGGAGCAGCGTGGCGGCGGGATAGTTGCCGATCTCGCAGCTGGCGTTGTTCTCGGTGACGATCGGTTTCGCAACGCTCGCCGCGGAAGCGATCGTCGCCGTCAGAAGAATGGCGAGCGTGAACAGAAGGCGTTTCATTTCACCGCCTTCTTCGTCTGCGGCTGCGGGACCTGCATTACTTCCGCGCCGCCGTTCGGCGTGCAGCCGTTCGCGAGCGACGTTGCGTCGTAGTCGACGCCGTAACGACCTTCCGCGCGCATGTGGATGATCACGTAATTCTGGCTCGGCCGCGCGCTTGAGTAGGCGTTGTTGCCCTGCACGGAAACGCCGGCGCCGCGATTGTCGAGATTGAGAAACATCCAGCCGGCGACGCCTTCACTGGAAAGCGGCGGGAACACCGAGGAGGCAGTCGGCGGCGCGGCGGTCGACGGGAGTGCGGCGAGACCGATCGAACCGCCGGTGGTCGAGGCCTGCGTGGCACCGCCGACCATCGGATTCTCCGACTCATCGAAACGGACGATCGACGAGATCGGCATCGACGAAACGTTGTTCGTCGAACAGGCCGAAGATGCCGGCGCCGCGGCCTCGCGCCAGATCGCGTAATCGGTCTGGAACTTGCCGGTGCCGCCCTGAATGAAGCGCGCAGCGAATGCGGAGGGAAGCGGCTGACGGCGATCGATCTTTCGTCCGCCGGTCGGCGTGAAGCGATCGTAGAACGTGTACGGAAGCGACGTCGAGCCGCTACCGGCCGCGCCGCCTTCCGGCACGGCTTTGATGTGCACGAGCGGATTGCCGCCCGCGTAGTTGCCGACGTTCGCGTCGGGATTGATCCGCTCGTAGTCACCGGTCAACACGTTGTCGAACAGGATGATCTGCGAGTAGTAGGCGATGTCGAGCGGCGAGATGTTCGCGCAGCTGTTCACGACGTCGACGGTCACGTACCCGACCGCCATCGCATGCGCGCCACCGACGTGACACGTCGTTTCCTGGGCGGAACGAACGCCGGTCGTCAGCATCGACTGCAGCGACGCGAGCATGTCGGGCGAGAGATCGCCGCCGGCCGACGCGCAGCTCTCGGTAACGATGAAGTGCGGGTTCGTCGCGGTGCTGCCGCTGTTTGACGTCTTCGGCAAACGCCCCAGCGAGATCACGTCCCAGAGCGAGATCGCCTGGACGTCATACGGCTTCATGAAGATGTTGAACCACGCGGCCGGATAGCCGTAGTCGGTCCAGATCGTGACGCGCGAGATCTGCGCGTTCGACGACGTGTTGATGATCGTGAAGATGGTGTTCGCAGCGTCGTTGACGCGCTTGCCGAGCTCCACTTCGAAGTACGGAAGAAGGAGCGTCGCGGACGGCGTCGTCGAGATGTCGCAGCTGGCCGCGTTCTCGATCGTCATCACGCGTGCCGTTCCCTGCACGCTGACGCGCCGCGGGCTCGCGGCAACGACGCTGGTCGCCAGGAGAAAAATTGCGACGACAGACAGCACGCGGGCGAGTCGCATCGGTATGCGTTTATAGCATACGTATGGCCGAACAGCGAGCGCTGCCGTTGCTCGCTACCGCATACCCGCGACGCGGAACTTCACCCGCACCGTGAAGACCACGCCGTCCGGCGTTTTCTGCGCGTTGCCGGTCGGCTCGGCGCGGTCGACGATGTCGGTGTTGCGGAGCCGATCGATCACGGCATTCGCGCCGTTCATCGTCGGCGCTCGATACGTGATCAGCACCGTGTTGCCACTGATCGGCGTGACGTTGATCGCTTTCGATTCGCCGGCGGCGGCGGAAAGAGCGCGCTTCCATTCGACCGGAATGTTCGCGCTGACGATCTCCGACTGTCCGCCTTCCACGACGAGTGCGGTGACGCGGCGGCGATGCCCGAGGACGTTCGCAACGTGGCGATTGAAATCGGGCTCGATGATCTGCAGCTCGTCGGGAGCAAGCGTCAGCATCGAGTCGACGCGCTTCGTGCCGCAGACGATGGAGAGTTTCTGCCGCCCCGTCGGAACGGTGCCGACGTTCAGCTCATGTTGCGTCTTCTCCGCGGAGACGTCGCCGACGCTGACCGTGCACGGCGTTTCATCCGAGACGATGCGCACCGCGGCGACCGGCGTCTCGCTCTTCGGCTTCATCCGAAATCCGAGCGGCGACACGTTGATCGTCTGCACCTTTGCTTCGATGATGTTGACGTTGAAGGTCGCGGTGCCGCCGTTCGGCGCGTGCAGCATCACTTTGTGCGGACCGGCAGCGAGTCCGCGAACGGTTTGCCCATCCGTCGACGCGACTCCGTACATCTGGCCATCGACATACACCTCGGTGCCGGCGGCAACCTGCACGACGAGGTCGCCGGTCGCCTGCGTTGGCTCTGTGGCGAGAAGAAGAAGCAGTGCGAGGACGATCATGCCGGCAGGCTCCGTTCGCGGACCTGCTCTTCGGTGAGGCCGTACAGCGGCGGCGTCTCCACGTCGAGCAGCGAAAGATAAAGATACAGCTGACCGCGGTGATGAATCTCGTGCTCGATCATCAATCGCAGCCACTTCCCGACGCGCAGTTCCGCGCCGCCGGGCGTCATGCACTTCGCTTCAAAGTCCGCTTCCGTCAGCGACGAGAAGATCGCCATCGATTCGTCGTGCATCCGTTTCATATACGCGACGATCTCGTCATAGTCACCGGCGAGCTCGCGTCCATGTCCGGGATAGATGCTCGGACGGCGCATCGCGTTCTCCGCGAACATCCACCGCTCGATCGAAGCGATGTGCCGCATCAGATCGCCGAGCGTGAACTTGCGGGCCTTGTACGTCCAGTCGACTTTGTCGGAAGGAACGGACGCGACGACGCGCATCGTTCGTTCGCGCACCCGCGCGAGGTAATCAATGAGTTCCATGGGATGAGAGGAAGTCTACTGCTACGACGCGCCGCGTCCCAACAGCACGGCCGGAATCGTCCGCAGCAGAATCTTGAGATCGAGGGAAGGCGACCAGTTGTCGATGTACTGCAGGTCGAGCTGCATCCAGCGATCGAAGTCGACGTTGTTGCGGCCGCTGATCTGCCACAGACACGTCAGTCCCGGCTTCATCGACAGACGGCGGCGATGCCACCGCTGATAGGCGCCGACTTCCTCAGGGATGGGAGGACGCGGGCCGACGAGACTCATGTCGCCTTTGAGCACGTTCCACAACTGCGGCAGCTCATCGAGCGAGAACTTGCGGAGGAAACGTCCGACCGCGGTGACGCGCGGATCGTCCTTCGCTTTGAAGACGGGACCGCTCATCTCGTTCAGATGACTTACTTCGCCGCGACGCGCGTGCGCGTCCTCGATCATCGTCCGGAACTTGTAGAGCATGAAGATGCGGCCGTTGAGGCCGATCCGCTCCTGTTTGAAGAGGACGGAGCCGGGCGACGTCAGCCTGATGGCGATCACCGCCACGACAAATGCCGGCAGCGAAAGCGTGAGCATCAGCAGCGACACGGCGATGTCGAGCAGACGCTTCGCGGCGAGCTGCGTCTCGTTTGAGGGCGTCGTCGTGAAGGTGAGGAACGGGATTCCTTCGAGGTCTTCGATCTCGATGCGCGCCACTTTGTTCGGGAAGAAGTTCATGGCGACGCGGGTGCGGATGCCGAGCTCCTCGCACATCAGAAAGATCTGCTTCATCTCGTCGAGCTTTTTGCGCGTGACGGCGAAGACGATCTCGTCGATCGGCTCGGGGGTCTGGCCGCGTTCGAGGAGATTGCGGAGATCGGGAACGTTGCCGTAGACGCGGTAACGCGCCCAGCCGTTGGACAAGCGATGGCCGTCTGACACGAAGCCGAGGATCTTGTAGCCCCAGTATTTGTGACCTTCGATGACGCGGGCGATCTCGATGGCGCGCCGGCCGGTGCCGACGATGAGGACCGTCCGATAGTTGAGACCTTTCAGTCGGACGTAGCGCGCGAGAATCCGGAGCAGGATTTTCTCGAGCAGGAGGATGACGGCGGAGAGAACGACGAAGAGGATGAACCACGAGCGCGACAGCTGACGGAGCGGCAGCAGGTAAGCGATCGTGGCGAGCAGCACGTTGCCGACGACGACGACGCGCAACGTCGTGAACGCTTCGCGCGTCAGCGGCACGGTGCGATGCGAGTGATAGCTGTGGTAGGTGAAGAGCAGCACCGACCAGATCACGAGGACGACCGGATAGATCTTCAGGTAGTCCTGAAGCGGAAAGAGCCCGGTCGGGAAGATGTCGGGCCGGATTCGCGGCAGGATCAGATCGCGAATGAAGAACGCGGTAAAAAATGCGACAGAGGTGAGCCCCAGGTCGGCGAGATAGACGATTCTCGCAATCAGAGAGGCTTTCTGCTTAAGCATTCAATCCTTCGCCCGACCGGAATGGCCGGAATGTACGCCAATTTTTCGCGGAAGGATACAACTCCCGCGCCCGTTGTACGGCCTCGGTAAAAGAAACGTCCAGGCTCAGCAGCAAAGACTTGCGAAGAGCTGTTCGTAGGCATCGGTGACCGCTTCCCACGAGTATCGCTCCGCCGCCCGCCGCCGCGCCATGGTCCGCATCGCCTCCCGAAGTTCCGCGGACGAGAGCCATTCGCGAAGCGTGCCTGATAGCGTCTCGGCGGGGCGAAGTCGAAAGTATCCGACGGCGTCGCCGCCGGCTTCCCTGTTCTCCGGCGTGTCGTGCGCGACGACGCAACCGCCGGAGCCCATCGCTTCGATCAGCGCCGGATGCGTGCCGCCGACTTCGGTGGCCTGGATGTAGACGAGCGCGTTGCGCTGCAGCGTCCGATAGTCGGCGCCGTAGAGCGCGCCGGGAAAGCGGACGTGCGCCGATTCGTGGCGTTTCAACTCCGAGACGAGCTCCGGCGCGTAAAGACCAGCGCCGAGCATCACGAGCGGCGGCGCATCGCGCAGCTTCTCGTATGCGAGGACGACTTCGAGCGGATTGTTCTCGGGCTCGAAGCGGCTGACGTAAAGGATGTAGCGCTGCGGCTCGACGCCGATGCGCGCGAGCACGTCGCTCGCCTCTTCGTCGGGAAAGCCGGCGCCGTACGGAATCGTCAGCGGTTCCAGTGCGAAGGTGCGGCGGTAGTAATCGGCGATGACGTCGGCATCGGCGATGACGCGGTCGGCGAAGACGGCCGAGAACGATTCGCCAATCGCGTAGACCGCTTTCCCGGCGACGTTCCACTTGCGACGGCGGCGCTCGATGCCGTCGACGTTGATCGCCACCGGAATGCGCGCCGCGCGAAACAGCGGAAGGACGAATGCGTTCGCCGCATTGCAGAGGAGCACGGCGTCGAAGCGGCGGCGGAGTGCATCCAAAGTTGAAAGGAAGGTGTGGCTGACGGTCTCGAAGTATTTGCCGTGCATGGCCGGGACGACGATGCGCTCGATGCCGTTCCAGGTCGCGTCACCATCTTCGCGGCAGTAGACGCTTACGCGATGGCCGCGCGCGACGAGCCGCGTTCCGAGCTCGGCGGCGAACGTCTCGAAGCCGCCATAGCGCGGGGGAACGCCGCGCGTGCCGAGGATGGCGAGGTTTAGTGGAACCAGTGCGCAAGCTCCCGATCGGAGACGACGCGCCGCCGCTGAATTTCCCGTCGCTTCGCCATGATCCGGCGGCGATTCTTCCACAGCCACGCCAGCGCCGGAAGCGAGCTGCGCTCGATCGTCAGCACTGCCGCGAGGGCGATGAGATCGCGCGTCAGCTCGAACGGCGCGTTGCGCGCCGCGAGATACCAGCCTTCGTTTTTCAGCCGCAGCAGAAAACGATTCTTCACCGAGTGCATGTTGATGACCGGCGCGAGCGCGCGCCGCACTTCGGGCGTGACGGTCCGGACGTGATACGCGACCGCGTCGGGAACGTAAAGCGCACGAAAGCCGAAGAGCCGTCCGCGCCAGGCGAGATCGGCATCTTCGCGATAGGCGAAAAAGTCTTCGTCGAATACTTCGCCGTCGATCGCGACGGCATTGAGAAATGATCGCCGGTACATCGCGCAGGCGCCGGAGACGCCGAAGACTTCCGTGATGGTTTCGCCCGAGACGTCGATCTCGCCCTGCGCGACGTCGAAGTGTCGTCCGCTGCGCGTGAAGCGGATTCCTTTCGAGTCGATGACGTCCGTCCGCTCGATCGCGTCGCCGGTTGCGCGCAGCAGCTTTCCGGTCGCGGCGCCGTACGACTCACCTGCCGCTTCGAGCGCGGCGATCAGTCGCTGGACGTACGTCGGCGTGAGATACGCGTCGGGATTGCAGAGCAGGATGTACTGACCGCGCGCCACCGCGAGCGCCTGATTGACCGCCGCCGAGAAGCCGCGATTCGTTGCGTTGCGAATGACGCGGACGCCATCGCCGACGATCTCGAGTGAGTCATCGGACGAAGCGTTGTCGACGACGATCAGCTCGACCGCGATCGTCTGCAGCGCGATGCCGGCGAGACAGCGCGAGAGATAGCGCGCGCTGTTCCAGGTGACGAGGACGACGGAGATCACGCGCGGAGTGTATCCAACGCGTGCACGGTCAACGCCAGCGATGGAAGGCTTTCACCATCACCACCACGTACGCGCGCATCGCCGCCCATCTGCTGACGTCCGGATGTCCGAAACCAATCAGCGCGGCCGGCAGCCGGAGCAACATCCCGGCGACGATCACCCAGCGCAGCGTCTCCGCTTCACCCGGCGTCAGCCACTTCGTCGCGTAGCGGAACATGTTCCGGTACCAGACGTCGATGAACCGCGCGAACGGGACATGCTCGAGGCTCGCACCACCGAAATGCCGCGCCCATGCCGCCGGCACGACGTAGATCGCCTTGTTCGCGGCGGCGAGTCGCCGGCAGTAATCGACATCCTCGAACCACGCCGGCGAGAACTGCTCGTCGAGCGGGCCGACCTCTTCGTAAACATCCTTCCGAATCAGCAGCGCTGCCGCGGCCGGCTGCTCGATCCGCTGCGGCGCGGTCAGGTCGAGATCGCGATACCGGTAGTACGCCGTCGCCGGATTCCGCGGGAACACTTTCCCGATCAACAACACCTCGGAAACCAGCGTCCGCAACGTCGGCAGCCGCCGCAGCTGAAACTCGCGCTGCGACACGCCGCTCTCATCGGACAGCAGCGGCACCGCCGCCGAGACGTGCGGATTCGCTTCGAGATATTCGAACAGCACCGCAAGCGCGCGCGGCGCGAGCTCGCAGTCGGGATTGAGCAGGAAGATGTAGCGGCCGCGCGCCGCGGAGATCGCGCGATTGGTGCCGGCGGCGAAGCCGTCGTTCATCTGCGAGCGGATCGTCCGGACGCCGCCGGCATCATCGACGAGACGCATCGTGTCGTCGCCCGATGCGTTGTCGTACAGCAGCACTTCGTACGCGAGTCCGTCGCACGACTCGGCGAGCGCTTCGAGGCAGCGGCCGATCCAGCGCTCGCTGTTCCAGGTGACGATGACGATCGAAAGATCGACGGGACGATCGTCGGCGACCGGCGGCACTTTCCAAAGCGCCGGCCGTACCGTCTCCGCCCGTTCGACGTCCGTTTTCTTTAACTTTCTCGCTTCTGCCATTTGCTGACTGCTTCGACCAGCGGCCTCGTGACGACATCCCACGCGAATCGCGGCTGGATGCGTTTCAAATTACGTACGCACTCCGCGTGAAACTCGTCGTCCCGGAGCAAACATCGCACCGCCCTGGCTACCGCATCGACGTCCGACGGCGGCACCACGATTCCGAGCCCTTCCCGTTCGACGAGCTCCGCCGCAAAGCCTTCTCTTGTTGCAATTACGGGGACGGCAGCGGCAATCGCGTCGAACAGCCGAGTCCGTATGGAACAGGCTGCCTCCGCTGTCGGGCGGTGGAGCATGATAGCGGCTTTGCCACGGCGCAGCCACGACAATCGCTCTCGGTACGGTACCCACTCGTCGTTTGCGGAAACGAACTCGCCGCCGCGTGCGAGGAGCTGATCGAACCGATTTTCGCGGCGGCGATCGACGAGCTCGCGGTTGGGACGGGAACGGCCGAGGAAGAGGAGATGGGCGGGAGTGCCCTCGCGATTGAGTTTCAGGATCGCTTCGACGGCGATGGCGGGATCGAGCCATTCCCAGGTGCCGCCGCCCCAGATGACGAGTCCTGAGTCCTGAGTCCTGAGTCCTGAGTGCTCAGAGGCGAGTGCTGAGTGCTGAGTGCTGAGTGCTGAGTCAGGTTCAACACCAAACGGGATTTCGAGCCATTCGGTGTCTGTGGTTTTTAGTTGGTCGTAGAACCTTCTTTGTTGTTTTGTCGCGGCGATCAGCAGGTCGGCTCTTTTCAGCGCTCTGGTGAGGCGCCACCATTCGGCGGCGAGATGGATTCTTTGTCTTGGGTTTGGCGCGTTGCCGTACAACTCTCTTAACTCCAGAACCTGCGGGTCGAAGAGGTCGGCGATGAACTTCTGGTCTTTCCTGACGAAGCGGAGATCGCGGGCGGTTTGGGAGATCACGACGTCGGCGTCTTTGAATGCATCGGCGCTTCGCTCGACGATCGGGAAATCGGCGTGCGCTTCTTCGACCTTCGCCACGAGCGTCGTCTCGAAATGCTTCGCCAGCTCTTCGGCGAAGTGATAGGCGCGGATGCCGGGTCCGGCCATTCTGGCGCCGACGACGTCAGGTGTGGAGACGACGACTTTCATCCGAGCAGTCCCGCGAGGATTCCGCGCGGCGAGCCGCCGCGTTTCACGTCTTCCCACAACAGCGTGCTGATTCGTCCCACGCCTTTGTGCATTCGCGCGACGCGGTAACGGTTGCGCGTGCGGAGGTACTTCGCGTCGACGCGCGATGACGACTGCGAGCCGCGGTGCGTCGCTTTCGCTTCGGGAATCACGCGCAAGCTCCAGCCGCTTTCGCGCAGGCGCGCGCATAGCTCGACGTCTTCGTAGTACGCGAAGAATCGCTCGTCGAACACGTTGGCACCGAGCGCTGTCACCCGGTAGAGCGCGGCGGTGGCGGAGACGCCCCACGCTTCCGGCAGCGGCGTGCCGAGCGGCAGTCCGTGTCCGAGCTGGCGGAACGTGCCGTCGGAGATGTCGATGCCGGCGCCGTCGATGGTGGCCTCGTCGCGGCGGATGATCGTCTGCACGGCGGCGAGTTTTGCATCGGCGTCCATCGCGGCGACGAGCGTCGCCAGCCAGTCACGATCGGCAACGACGTCGTTGTTGACGAGCGCGACGTACGGCGCGGAGACGCGCGTGAACGCGGCGTTGACTCCGCCGGTGAAGCCGAGGTTCGTTTCGCTGCGGATGACTTCTGCGCCGGTCGCCGTCGTCGGAACGTTCGAGCCGTTGTCGAAGACGATGATGCGCGCCGGCGGATGCGATTGAGCGCGCAACGCGGCGAGGCAGTCCGCAAGCATCGCGCCGCCGTCGATGTCGAGGACGATCACGTCAACGTCCGACATGCACCATCCGATCGAGATTCGCATCGCCGCTGACGCAACGCAATTCGGTCCGGCCATCGCGTTCCAGTTCGACGCGAACCGAACCATAGTCGAACTGGCCGCCGGTGCGCGCGAGCGTGTATGTCCGGCCACCGATTGAAATCGTTGCGCCGTTTTTCGATGCGTACTCGAGTGTCGACGCTCCGCCGCGCGCGAGGAACGACAGCGAATCGCCGCGTGTCACGAGCCATCCGCCGCGATAGACGTAACGGGCGATTTCGTAAACCCACGGATAAAGCTCGCCGCCGCGATGAATGACGTGCGCGTCTTCAAACTCGATTCGCTCGCTGGGACGCCGCGCGGTGGCGATGCCGATTGCGATCAGCAGCGCCAGCGCGGGCGCGATCAGCATCCGCGGAACGGTGATGAAGCGCGACGCGATAAGACAGACCACGAGCACGATCGACGCGACGATCGCCGCTTCGTTCAGCCGGATGAAGCTCGGGATCATGCGCGAAACGTCGGCGTGCAGATGGATCGACAGCCATTCGCCGAGCGTGCTCTCCCCGTTCGCGATGTGAAAGAGCCGCCACGGATAGGCGAGGCCGTGAATGACGAGCGCGATCGTGGCGATGGCGATCGGCGCGATGTAAACGCGCGCGCGATCGAGGAGCGCCGCGCAGCCGAGCGCGAGGAACGGCATCGCCACGGTGATGTAGCGGAGAGGCGGCGACCAGCCGCCATGCCATTCGGGACGCGGACAGAGATAAAGAACGTAGAGCGCGACCGACGACATGCCGAGGCGAAAACCTTCGGGCATGGACCGCCAGCCGACGAGAGCGAAAAGGGCGAGGAGATAGAAGGGAGCCTGGAACGCAATGCCGGCGGCGCCGTCGAGCGCGAGTCCGAAGAGACCGCGCATGACGCCGGCGATCGCGAACGGATCGCGCAGCTCGCCGGCGCGATGGACGTTCGTCGCGCTGCCGGAGATCGCCCAGACGATCGCCAGCGGCGTGGCGAACAGCAGCGCCACGACCGCGTACTGCATCGCCGTCATGCGGCGCCGCGCGGCGAGCGCGCGGAACACGACGACGATCGCGATCAGCATGAAGCGGAGTTTCAGCAGCACCAGCGCGAAGAGCGCCGGCAGCCAGCGCGCGACGCGACGCTGCCGCACGCCGCGAACCGCTTCGACGAGCAGCCAGGCGGCCGGCACTTCCGGCCAGATGCGCACCGCGAAAAACAGAATCGGCGGACCGAATGCGATCAGCGGAAAGAGCGCGCGCGTGGTCGCATCGGAGATCCCTTCGTCTTCGAAGAGACGGATCGTCGAACGCGCCAGCAGCGCGGCGAAGATCGCCATCGTCGCCAGCGCGCCGGCCAGTCCGCCGGCGAGGTAACCGGGAATCAGCAGGATCGAGAGGAACGGTTCGTGGCGCGAGTAGCGCTGGCCGTTGCGGCCGACCGGATCGCCCTGCTGCGGCCGAAGGTCTGTTCGCGCCGTCGCCGACTTCGTCAGCGTCGCGTACTGATTGGCGAGATCGAGATCGCGATCGTGCGCGAGCGACTCGGTGACGAGGAGATAGAACGGCTCGTCGCCGTCGATCGGGAACTGCATCATCGCCGGGATCGCGCAACCGTAAACGACGAGCGCGAGGAGCGCGGCGCGGTTGGCACTCCAGCGAACGTCGCTCGCATCGGCGAGCGCGAGGAAGAGCGAGAAGAGGGCGAGCTTCGCGACCGCGAATGCGATCAGCAACAGAATCGGATCGAACGACGAATCGCGCGTCAGCATCGCCAGCGCGGCGACGAGCGCCCACACCGCCGCGTCGACCGCCGCGTAACGGCGCAACGTCCGGCCGCGGAAGAAGGCGTACGGCAGCAGCGCGAACAGGGCGAAGACGAAGATCGTCATCGCCGCGGCAGCTCGATCGATTCGATCTGAAGCGACGCGGCGCGCGGCAGCGACGGCGCCGCGGTGATGCGCACCGCTTCGATGTGTCGCGGCGCGTCGAGCGTGATCCGTCCGGCGCCGGTGAACCATGATTCCGCGCCGTAGCCGATGAGCCGCCACGACGGCTCGCGCGGCAGGCGGTTGCGCGAGGTGAAGAGATGCTCGCGGCGCATGAAGCCCCAGTCGGCGACGTCGCCGATCGCGATCGAGCGCGATGCGATGACGTTCCGCTTTTCGTCGAGCGCCTCGATCGTGCCGAGCTTGCCGTCGCGCATTGAGGAGACATTCGCGCCGCTGGCGGTGATGACGATGCGACGTGATGGCGCAACATCGAAGAGCAACGATTGCGACGGCGCGAGCGCGGTGTCGACCGGGACCTTCTCAAATGCCGTCGTCGCCGGCACACAGAAGATGAGCGCCAGTCCGCCGGCCGCGGCGACGATCGGCGAGAGTCGTCCAATGAGCGCGATGCCGACGACGATGGCGAGGAAGAGCGGCGGCATTGCGTGAATGGCCGCGCCGCTCCAGGCGAAGAGCACGATCAGGAGCAGCGCCATGACTTTCGCCGGAGCCTCGGTCGTGCTGCACAACATCGCCAGCGCCGCGGCGATGAGCAACGGTGCAAACGAGTAGCGCGCGAACGGGACGAGCGCCGCAAAGACGATCGCCGCCGCAAGCCGGAAGCGTTGCGGTAGGAGCGCGGCGAGTGCGGCGAGAAGAAACGGGAACGCGAGTGCTTTGAGCGGGAAGAGCGGCGTCGCTGCCGCGGCGAGGATGGCCGCCGCTGCGTTGCGCGTGGCGTGCAGGACGAGCAGCGCGCCGCCGAGGATGATCGCTTCGCGCCAATAGACGATGCCGTCGAGCGGGATCCAGCGGAGGAGCGCGACGGCGGCGATGACGATCGCGGCCTGTTCCGGTGTGGCGGCGGGCGCTTCGCCCGCCGGCGGCCGAAGCGGCCGCCGCCACATTGAACCGGCGAATGCGGCGGCGACGATCACGCCGTAAGTCAGCAATCGGAGCCGCTCGTCGGGGATTGCGATTCCGGCCACGATCAGGAGCGGGACCGCGATCTGAATCGCCGCCGACTCCGCGCTCCACGCGAGCAGCGTAACGAGCATCGCCACCAGCGGCAGCGCGCGATCGATCGGCGTCGCCGCCGGCACCGCCAGCGCGCAAGCGTATGCGGACGCGGCGGCAGCAATCAGCCAAGCCGTCATCCCGAGCGGAGCGAGGGATCTGCGCGGGAGGGCGTGCGCAGCGGCGGGCATCGCGCCCCGCGCGCCCGGATCCTTCGCTACGCTCAGGATGACGTCGTTCACTCGCCGAAGTCTACGTCGTCACCGCGGCGTGCGTCGGGTCGCGCACGAAATCGGGATCGAATCCTTCGATCGTTTCCGGGGTCAGCGCGGCACGGAAAATCACCCGAGCGTCGCCCTTCAAGCGCAACTCGCGCAGCTCGCCGCCGGCCAGCGTGAACGACACTTCCAGCGTGATCCCGCTGCGCGTCAGCACCGACACCGGCGACCGCACCTTGCCGAACATCGCACTCGCAGAGACCGACGCCACGACGCCGGAGCCGCACGAGAGTGTCTCCGCTTCGACGCCGCGCTCGTACGTCCGCACCTCGATGGCGTTCCAGTCGCGAATCACAACGAAGTTCACGTTCGCGCCGTCGGGCTGCAGCTCATCGTGGTTCCGAATAGCGCGACCGAGCGGCACGATCTCCTGCTGCCAGAGATCGCGCCGCAGAAACACCACGTAATGCGGCACGCCGACCACGAGCGAGCTTCCCTGCACGAGTTGCTCGCCGACGCGCAACGGACGATGCGCCTGAAATCGCTGCGGCGACGGAAGCGACAGCGTGACGCTGTTCCCCTCCCCCACTTCCGCACCGATCACGCCGGAGTCGGTCTCGACCGTCATCCGCCGCGGCGCGATCACACTCAGAAATGCGAAGCGCGCTGCGCAACGGGTGCCGTTCGCGCAGAAGTCGGCGCGCGAGCCGTCGGAGTTGAGATAGATCATCCGAAACGTCGCGCGCGCGGAGCTCTCGATGAGGATGAGTCCGTCTCCGCCGACTGAAAGATGCGGCGTGCAAATACGGCGTGTCAGCTCGGTAACATTCGCGACCCGTCCGGCGCGATTGTCGATCACGACGAAGTCGTTTCCGCCGCCCGCCATCTTGGCAAAAGCGAGCGGATCTTGTTTACCACCCTGGGTTTGGCCGAACGCTCTCATCGGAATTTTCGCCTCA
This sequence comes from Acidobacteriota bacterium, assembly GCA_025463165.1. Classification (GTDB taxonomy): domain Bacteria; phylum Acidobacteriota; class Thermoanaerobaculia; order Gp7-AA8; family Gp7-AA8; genus JAOBAU01. The sequence continues at coordinate 13,629 of JAOBAU010000164.1, forward strand.
TGCGCCGGTTGAGACGCGGGGTCCGTATTCTCGCACGACCGAAACCCTCAAGCCGTGCCGGCCGTCCGAGTGAGAGACCGATCGATCGCCTTCTCCGGGGGTACCTTTGAACCGACTCACCCGTCATATTGCTGCAGCTTTGCTCGCGCTCGCGGCCATGCCGCTTGCAGCGCAGTCGCAGCAGCAACCACAGAACCCTGCATCCGAAGTGCCGAAGCTCGTCGACACGCTTGAGGTCAAGGTCATCAACGTCGACGTCGTCGTCACGGATAAAAAAGGCAACACGATCAAAGGGCTGACGAAGGACGACTTCGAAGTGCTCGAGAACGGCGTCCCGAAAGCGATCTCGAACTTCTACGAAGTCGAGCCGCGTCCGCTTACCGCCGCGTCGACCACACCCGCCGCGCCCGGAGCCGCTCCCGCGCCGCCAGTCAAACCGGAGCCGGTCCCCGAGCACATGAAGCGCCGGATCATCTTCTTCATCGACAACCTCTCGCTCGCGCCGTTCAACCGCAACCGCGTCTTCAAGGACATGAAGCTGTTCGTGACGAACGTGATGCGTCCCGGCGACGAGGCGATGATCGCGACGTTCAATCGCAGCCTCAAAGTGCGCGTACCGTTCACGCGCGACACCACCCAGCTCATCCAGACCTTTGACGTCATCGCCGGCGAATCAGGCCTCGGCCTCAACAACCGCAGCGACATGCGCGACACGCAGGGCCACATCAAAGAAGCGCGGAGCTACGACGAAGCGCTCGCCGCGGCGCGCTCGTATTCGCAGTCGATCGAGCACGATCTTCGTCAGAGCGTCACCTCGATCGTCGGACTGATGCAGACGCTGGCCGGCGTCGAGGGGAAGAAGGTCCTCGTCCTCGCCAGCGAAGGCTTCCCGATTCAGCCGGGTCGCGAGATGTTCGAGTACCTCGAAGAGTTGCAGCGCGAGCGCAGCGGCTGGGGACAGGGCTCGACGTTCATCGAAGGAATGCACTTCGACGCGTCCGACCTGATCCGCTCCATCGGCAGAGCGGCGAACGCGAACGACATCACGATGTATGCGATTCACGCCGGCGGTCTCGCTGCCGGCAGCGAATCGGGCAGCGCGGAAAATGCGGCGCCGACATCGTTCGCCGTTTCGCAGGCGGCGCTTTCGAACAGCACCGAATCGCTGCGGATGCTCGCCGACATGACCGGCGGACTGGCGTCCGTGCAGACGAACAACTTCGCGAACGCGTTCGTCCGCATTCAGCGCGATCTCGATTCGTATTACTCGCTCGGCTATCGCGCCGGCACGGAGCGCGTCGATCGGCAGCGCTCGCTGCAGGTACGGGTGAAGAACAAGGCATACACGGCGCGCGCGCGGCAGACGTTCGTCGAGAAGTCGCCGGTCGCCGAGATGAGCGACCGCGTCATCGCCAACCTCCTCTATCGGACGAAGGCGAACGACATGCAGATCCTGATGAAGATCTCGACGCCGCGGGCCACCGAGGATCGCGATTTTTACAGTGTGCCGATCGAGCTGCAGATCCCGATGGAGAAGCTGACGCTGATCCCGCAGGGCGAGACCGCGTACGCGGGCGGGTTCACCGTGTACGTGGCGGTTGCGAACAAAGACGGCGACATGTCGGACGTGCAGCGCAAGTCGCATCAGATTCACGTCGATGCCGCGGACATGAAGTCGCTCGGCGGAAAGCACTACACGTACACGCTCGATCTGCTGATGGAGCGCGGACTGAACAAGGTGTCGGTCGGCGTGATCGACGACGTCTCGAACGAGACCGGCTTCGCGCGCGACCAGATCATCGCCCAGGATCTGCGATAAGAGTGACGAGGACTGAGTGCTGAGGACTGAGTCCTACCGCCCACTCAGTCCTCAGTCCTCAGCACTTCGAGATGCGCTATCTGTTGACGCTGCAGTACCTCGGCACGCGTTACGCCGGCTGGCAAACGCAGGCGAACGCGGTCGGGGTGCAGCAGGTCATCGAGGAAGCGCTGTCGAAGACGTTCGCGGCGCCGGTGAAGATCGAAGGCGCCGGCCGGACCGACTCCGGCGTGCACGCGCGAGCACAGCGCGCGCACGCCGACCTTCCCCGCGAGATCGAAACGCGCGGACTGGTGCTCGGCGTCAACAACCTGCTGCCGCACGACATCCGCGTCGTCGCCGCGGAACAGGTCGCCGATGACTTCCACTGCCGCTTCCGCTCGAAAGAGAAGACGTACGTCTATCAAATATGGAACGCGGAAGTGAGCGACGTCTTCACGTACGAAACGCACGCGCACGTTCCGACGCGGCTCGACGCCGCGCTGATGCACGACGCGCTGCAGCCACTCCGCGGCATGCACGACTTCGCCGTCTTCACCGTCGCCGCGCCTGAAGTGTCGTCAACGATTCGGACGATCACACGCGCTGAGGTCGTGCGCGATGGAGACGCCATCCGAATCACGATCGCCGCCGATGGCTTTCTCCGCTATATGGTCCGCCGCATCGCCGGTTCGCTGATCGAGATCGGCCGCGGCCGCCTCGCGCCGGAAGCAATCATCACCGAAGCACGGTGGACGGCCCCCGCAAAAGGGCTGATACTTGAAAGCGTAAAGTACTAGAAATGAGTGCAGAGTGCAGAGTGCTGAGTGCAGAGAACAAGGCAATGCGGAGCGACTCAGCACTCAGCACTCTGCACTCTGCACTGGGTTAATATGCCGGGTTTGGGATGATCGACCTGAGGAAACTCGCCGAGGCGGGATCGATCGAGGAAACGCTCCTGGAGCGGATCGATCTCGCGCGCTTGCCGCGGCACATTGCCGTGATCATGGACGGCAACGGGCGCTGGGCGAAGTCGCGCAACCTTCCTCGCGTCGAAGGTCACCGCTCCGGCATCGCATCGGTGCGCGAGATCGTCGAGACCTCGGCGCGGCTCGAGCTTGGCGTCATCACGCTTTACGCCTTTTCCGTCGAGAACTGGAAGCGGCCTCGCTACGAAGTGGCGACGCTGATGATGCTGCTCAAGGAGTATCTCCGCAAAGAGCTGGCGACGCTGATGAGCAACAACATCCGCTTCGTGCCGATCGGCCGCATCGACGGACTCGATCCCAGCGTGCAGCGCGAATTGCGCTACGCCGAAGCGGAGACGTCGAAGAACACCGGACTCCTCTTTCAGATCGCGCTCAACTACGGCGGCCGCGCCGAGATCATCGACACCGTCAACCGCATCATGCAGCTCCTTCGTGAGAAAGAGATGGGCGACGCCGTCATCGATGAAGACTTCTTCTCCAATCATCTCTACACCGCCAGCGTCGAGGATCCGGATCTCCTGATCCGCACCAGCGGCGAGCTTCGCGTCTCCAACTTCCTCCTCTGGCAGATCGCGTACGCCGAGATCCACGTGACGAAAACACTCTGGCCCGATTTCAGGAAGCGCCACCTCTTCGAAGCGATCATCGACTTCCAGTCGCGCGACCGTCGCTTCGGCGGAGTCGACGAGTCGGATAAGGAGATGTTCGTGGAGAACCAGGCATAGACTGCCGCGAATGAAGTACACCCGCGAGCTCACCACTCTTGTCGCCGCTCCCGTCGCCATCTGGATCATCGGATGGGCGCCGGAGTCGGTGTTTGACGGCGCACTCGCACTCGTAGCCGGACTCGCTCTGTACGAGTTCCTCGACCTCGGGCGCCACAAAGGCTACCGGCTGCCGATGGTGCTCTGCATCCTGCTGATGCTCTTCATCTTCGCCGCGTTCATCTTCGAGCCGGTCTCGGTCGAGATGGGCGTCTTCGCCACGCTGCTGCTGATTCCCGCATCGTACGTATTCGGTCGCGGCGTGCTCGACGAAGCGCTGCCGTCGAGTGCGATCGCGGTGATGGCGACGCTCTACGTCGGCATGCTCGGCGGCTCACTGATCCGCCTGCACAAAGACTTTCCCGTTGGCTGGAAGCTCGTCCTCTTCCTGCTGATCGTCGTCTGGATCGGCGACGCCGGGGCGTACTACGTCGGCAAGAACTTCGGAAAGCATCGCCTCTCGCCGCGCATCAGTCCGAAGAAAAGCATCGAAGGACTGATCGGCGGCTGCATCACGGCGATCATCGCCGCGATCGTCATCCAGTTGACCTTCTTCCGCGAGTTTCCGCTGCACCATGCGGCGATCGCCGGCGTCATCCTTTCGCTCACCGGCGTCGTCGGCGATCTCGCCGAGTCGATGTGGAAACGCTCCGCGGCGGTGAAGGACTCCGGAACGCTGATCCCCGGCCATGGCGGCTTTCTCGATCGCTTCGATTCGATCTTCTTCACGGCGCCGATCTTGTACGTCTACTGGGTGCTGATTCTCAACGGCTTCACCAGCTTCAGGATCATGTCGGCGTGAAACGAATCTCCATCCTCGGCAGCACCGGTTCCATCGGCCGCTCGACGCTCGACGTCGTCGATGCGTTCGGTGATGAGCTCTCCGTTGCGGGACTCGCGGCCGGCGGCAATCTCGACCTGCTCGCGGAACAGGTTCGCCGTTATCGTCCCGAGCTCGTCTCGGTGCGCAGCGAGCGCGACATCGAGCCGCTCCGCGCACGCATCGGCAGCGACATTGAGATCGTTCACGGTGCGGAAGGCGCGTCGGCAGTCGCGTCGCTCGATTCCGCCGACTGCGTCATCGCCGCGATCGTCGGCGCCGCCGGCATCCCGCCGGTGCACGCCGCGCTCATGCGCGGCAAGCGGGTCGCTATCGCCAACAAAGAAGTACTCGTCGCCGCCGGCGATGTGATGACGCGCGCCGCGCGCGAGCACGGCGGCGAGATTCTGCCGGTCGACTCCGAGCACAACGCCGTGCATCAGGCGCTCCGCAGCGGCACCGAGCGCGAAGTCGCGCGGATCATCCTCACCGCATCAGGCGGTCCGTTCCTCCGCCGCGAGCTCTCGACGTTCGGCGACATCAGCATCGACGCCGCGCTCGCGCATCCGACATGGAAGATGGGCAACAAGATCTCGATCGATTCGGCGACGATGATGAACAAAGGGCTGGAGGTGATCGAAGCGCATCACCTCTTTGCCACGCATGTCGATCGGATCGACATCCTCATCCATCCTCAATCGATCGTCCATTCAATGGTCGAGTACATCGACGGCTCGATCATCGCGCAGCTGTCGGCGACCGATATGAAGTTCCCGATTCAGTACGCGCTCTTCTATCCCGACCGGCGCGAATCGTCGTTCGCGCGGCTCGATCTCGCGAAGATCCGTTCGCTCGAATTCCAGCCGGTCGATCCGCAGCGCTTCCCAGCCGTCGCGCTCGCGTATGCGGCGTCGCGCGAAGGCGGCTCGATGCCGGCCGTGCTCAACGCGGCGAACGAGATCGCGGTGGAACGTTTCCTCGCGGGAGAACTTCCGTTCAACGGAATCGTAGAATTGGTGAGCCGAGTGCTCGACCGCCATGCCGGAAACGTCGCACCGATCGATTCGGTCGGCGACGCGCTGGCGTGGGACGGATGGGCGCGCAATGAAGCCCGCGGAATCGATGTTGCAGTTGCGCGGTAGCAAATCGCCCGCAAAGGGCCACTGATCTCATGCACAACATCCTCACGAACTTCGCCGGCTTCGTTCTCGTGCTCGGCTTTCTGATCTTCGCCCACGAGTCGGGACACTTCTTTGCCGCGAAGTTTTTCGGCGTTCGCGTCCTCGTCTACTCGTTCGGTTTCGGCAAACGGATCGCCGGCTTTCGCCGCGGCGACACCGACTATCGGCTTTCGCTGATCCCGCTCGGCGGTTACGTGCGGATGGCCGGCGACGTGCCCGAGGATCGCGTCACGCTGAGCTCACCGGCGGACGGCGTCGATGCGCTGCCGACCGGCGCGCCTGACGAGTTCCTCTCGAAGCCGAAGTGGCAGCGCTTCATCATTCTCTTCGCCGGCCCGTTCATGAACCTCGTGATCGCGGTGGCGTTCCTCGCCGGCATCTCGATGTACGGCACGCAGTCACCGATCATCGGACCGATCATCGGCGCCATCAGTCCGAACAAACCGGCCGCGCGCGCCGGACTGCTGCCGGGCGATCGGATCATCCGCATCAACGGCGAGGCGATCAACGAGTTCGACGATCTCCGCCTCATCATCAGCATGCACGGCGGCTCGCTGCTGAAGATCGATTACGTCCGCAACGGCGCCGTGCGCAGCACGACGCTCACGCCGGAAAAAGAAGACAGCGATTACGGCCCGGTCGGCCGCGCCGGCCTTCGTCCGCTCATCCCGGTGCTCGTCGGCGAAGTGCGTCCCGGCACACCAGCGTCCGCGGCAGGACTGCGTACCGGCGATCTGATCGTCGGCGCGACCGGCAAGCCGATCACGCAGCTCGACGACCTCGTGCCGATTCTTCAGAACGCGAAAGGCGCGCCGCTCGCGCTCGACGTAAAGCGCGGTGACGCGCGGTTCCAGACGACGCTCGGCGGCGTGAAGGGACTCGATCCGAACGACGCCTTCCGCGGCTTCGATCTTCCGATGAAGAAGACGAAGCTGTCGCTCTTCCCCGCCATCAAAGACAGCATCGAACAGAACATGAAGATGCTGAAGTACACGTTCATTACGATCGGCCGGCTGTTCCGCGCCGAGGGAAGCGTGAAGGAGCTGAGCGGGCCGCTGTCGATCGCTCGCATCTCCGGCGAGATGCTGCGCCGCGGCGCGATCGAAACGATCGCGCTGATGGCGATGATCTCGCTGCAACTCGGCTTCATGAACCTGCTGCCGATTCCGGTGCTCGACGGCGGCCACATCATGGTGCTGATCGTCGAAGGAATCGCGCGCCGCGACCTCTCGCTGCGCGTGAAAGAACGCGTGCAGCAGGTCGGCTTCGCCGCACTGGCCGCGCTGATGATCGTCGTGCTGTACAACGACGTCATTCAGAACGTGCTGCGATTCCGGAAGGGTTAACGCTACTCGCGCACGATCAGTAGCCGCAGCACGTCGAGCGCGCTCTGCGTCGAGAACCACTTCACGATCGTGCGCGGTCCCTGCCACAGAAACTTGCGATGCTTCGTCGCCGACGGCCCGGCTACCGCGATGTGGACCGTGCCGACCGGTTTCTCCGCACTGCCGCCGCCCGGACCGGCGATGCCGGTGATCGCGACGCCGTACGTCGTGCCGAAGCGTGCGCGAATCCCCTCCGCCATCGCCCGCGCAACTTCCTCTGACACTTCGCCGTGCGCGCGAATCAGCTCGCGATCGACGCCGGCCAGCGCCACCTTCGCGTCCGCCGTGTAGCAAACCGCACCGCCCATGAAGTAGGCGGAGCTGCCGGCAATGTCGGTGATGCGCGATGACAGCAGCCCGCCGGTACACGACTCCGCGGTCGACAGCGTCTCGCCGCGTGCAGTGAGCAGCGCGCCGATGACCGATTCGAGAGAGTCGTCGTCGCCGCCGAAGATCCGCTCGCCGAAGAGCGCACGCACTTCCGCTTCGCGTGCGGCGATCAGCGCGCGCGCTTCCGCTTCTTCGCCATCAGCGAAAAGATGCAGCTCGATCTGACCGCCGCTCGCGAGGATCGTCAGCGGCTCGTCGCGATGCGCTTCGTAAAACGGCGCGAGCTTCTCTTCGACGCCCGACTCCGTCATCCCGGAAATCTTCAGCACCCGCTTGTGCCGCGCGCGTCCGTCGCTGCGCGCTTCGAGCCACGGCACGAGATACGTCGCCACCATCCACTCCAGCTCGTGCGGCACGCCCGGAAAAACCCAGATGTCTTTTCCATCAACGATGAGATGAAATCCCGGCGCCGTACCGCGCTCATTCGTCAGCGTCATCTGCCCGACGAAGACATTCGCCTGCCGCTTATTCACCTCGGGCATCGTCCACCCGCGCGCGCGAAATCGCTCCTCGATCCGCGCGATGATCGACGCGTCGACTTCCATCGTCAGGCCGAGCGCGTCGGCGAGCGCTTCCCGCGTCAGGTCATCGGCTGTCGGGCCGAGTCCGCCGGAGGTGATGACGAAGTCGCTGTGCGCGAGCGCGAAACGGATCTCATCGGCGAGCTCGCCGCGATCGTCGCGGATGACGCTCTTGCGCGCGAGCGAAACGCCGAAACGCTCCAGCGCCGCGGCGATCTTCAGCGAGTTCGTGTCGACGCGCGTCGGCCCGAGCATCTCGGAGCCGACCGCGATGATTGCGGCGGTAGTCATCCCGGAACGATAACGCATCGATTGCGTGCTACCGTTTTCGCGATCCCAATTCACTTCGGAGGATGTCGATGGCGCGATGCGGCGCATGCAGTTCGACGATCATCTTCGGCGGGGCGAAAGCCGGCAGCCAGCAGTTCTGCAACAACAACTGTTTGCAGCGCGGACAACTCCTCGCTGCCTCTCGTCAGCTTCCCGACGATCTCGTACGCGCGAAAACGGCCGAGATCTATCGCGGCGTCTGCCCGAAATGTCAGGGTCCCGGTCCGGTCGACGTGCAGATGTCGTATCGCATCTGGTCGGCCCTGTTCATGACGCAGTGGGTGAGCCGTACGAAAATCGCCTGTCGCAGCTGCGGCCGCAAACAGCAGTTCCTCGACACGCTCTTCTGCCTCTTCCTCGGCTGGTGGGGTTTCCCGTGGGGTCTCATCATGACGCCCGTGCAGATCTCCCGGAACCTCGGCAAAATGTTTGGATCGGAGAACCTCGAGCCATCGCCGAACCTCGAGAACGCCGTTCGCATCTGGCTCGCGTCGAATCCCGGCGCGATGCAATCGCCTGCATGGCAATCTGCAGGCAAGCTGACCGGCTGACACCGAAATTGGTGGTAGGAGTTTCGCGCCGGGAGGCCACTCCATGACAGGCATGCCGCAGGAAGATCCGGCCGCATTGATTTGCGAGCTCGCGCGCTCGTTCTACGCGCTCGGCTGGGCCACCGGCACAGGCGGCGGCATCTGCATTCGCGACGGCGATCGCGTACTCGTCGCGCCGAGCGGCGTGCAGAAGGAGCGGCTCGACGCGTCGCAGATGTTCGCGCTGGCGCTCGACGGATCGGTGATCGCGCGTCCCGACGATCCGACGCTGCGGCCATCCGAATGCAGCTCGCTGTTTCTGAAAGCGATCAATATCCGCGGCGCAGGCGCCGTGATTCACAGTCATTCGCTCAACGCGGTGATGGCCACGCTGTTGTACGAGACCGAGTTCTCGATCTCGCACATCGAGATGATCAAAGGGATCGCCGGCATGTCGTACGACGACCGGCTCGTCGTGCCGATCATCGACAACACCGCGCACGAATGCGATCTCGCCGATGCGCTCGAAGAAGCGATCCTCGCGTATCCGGAAACGCACGCGGTGCTCGTGCGGCGTCACGGCGTCTACGTCTGGGGCGCGGAGTGGCAGCGCGCCAAGACGCACGCCGAGTGCTACGACTATCTCTTCCACGCCGCCATCGAAATGCGGCGGCTCGGCATCCCGACCACTCTCGAAGGAGACCTCAACGATGCAAGCCTATCGGCTCGACGAACCGGAGCACTCGATCTCGCCTGACACGCTCGCCGCCGCCGGCGTGCTGTCGTGGAGCATCCCGGCGGACGAAGCGTTACGCGCGGCAACCATCGAATCGATCAAGCGCGAGCGCGGCTACGTCGACGAGGATTTCGTCGCGCTGAATCGCGACACGCCGAACCTCGAGGCGATCTGCGCGAAGTTCGATGCCGAGCATTACCACACCGAGGATGAGGTGCGGTTCGTCGTGGAAGGGGATGGGATTTTCGATGTGCGCGACGATGCCGATCGCTGGATCCGCATCGAAGTGGCCGAGGGCGACATCATCGTCATCCCGGCGCGGACGCACCACCGGTTTTACCTGACGGAGCGGAAGAACATCCGCTGCATGCGGCTGTTCGTGAATCACGACGGCT
>JAOBAU010000166.1 GCA_025463165.1 Acidobacteriota bacterium
TGCGCGACAACACGTCGCCGGTCGGATTGGATGGTGTGTTGACGTAGATGACGCGCGTTTTTTCGGTGCGGTGCGCGCGGAGCGTGTCGCCGAGCTCATCGACGCCGCGCGTCTCGCTCCACGGCACCCGAACGAGCTCGCCGCCGCAGTAGTGAACCTGATCGCGGATCGGCGTCCACCACGGCGCGAAGAGCATCACATCATCGCCCGGATTGACGGTCGCCTGAAACGCGCAGAAGAGTCCGTGCGCGCCGCCGGAGGTGACGATGATGTCTCCTTCAACGCCGTTGCGCGCGGCGAGCTTGGCGCGGATGGCATCGAGGAGTTGCGGGATGCCGGACGACGGCGCGTAACGCGTCTGGTTCGCATCGAGCGCCTCTTTCATCGCATCTTTGATGAAGGCGGGCGTCGGCATGTACGGCTCGCCACCTTCGAGGCGAAGCACCCGCTCACCGCGCGACTGCATGTCGAGCACGCGGTTGCGGATTTTGACGATGTCGGAGAATCCGAGGAGCTCGGTACGGTTGGAATGTCGCAAAGCGCGCGGATTGTACCCGGTACGAGCGGGATGGGGCATGCGGTATGAGGTATGAGGTATGAGTAAAACCGCCTTTACTCATACCTCGTCACTCATGCCTCGTCAGGGCTTCGGCGTTGGTGGCGGCGCCTGCATCGCCGGACTCGTGATCGGCGCGGCTGGCGTCACGATGTTCTGCGGCGCGGCCTGCGGCGAGACGGCCGGTGTCGCGACCGGCTGCGAGTAGCCCGGCGGCGTTCCCTGGAACGCCATCGATTCGCGGTTGTGCTCGCTCGGATAGAGACCGATCAGCGCCACCGGAATCAGCTTCGAATCGAGCACGCGCGGATTCACGCGCACATCAAGAAGCTGATGATTGATCGATAGCGCTTTCACGTAATAGTGCAGTGCGGACTCGGTGTTATGGCGACGCTCTTCCATCAATCCGAGCTGGAAGAGCGCGTTGGCGTGTCCCGGCTTCAGATCGACCGTCTCCGCGAACGACGAGCGTGCGCCGGAGAAATCATCGTGCGCCGACTGCAGCAGCCCGAGGTTGTACCAGGCGGGATAGAACTTCCTGTCGTCCGCCACCGCGCGGCGGAACTCGACCTCGGCGTCCTTCGGAAATCCCTTCTGGACGAGCAACTGGCCGAGGTCATTGTGCATGGTCGCGTTGTGAGGATGCGCGCGCAGCTGATCGAGATCGCGCTGAATGGCCGCGTCGAGCTGGCTCGCCGGCGGATTCAGATACTTCGCGTAAAACGGCGACTTCGCGTACGCGTCGTCGAAGTTGCGGTGCAGCGTCATGGAGCAGCCGGCCAGCGCCGTCGCCGCGATTGCAAGCAGTGTCAGTCGTTTCATCATCAGTCCTGAATTGGTTTCGCTTTCAACTTCACCTTGCCGTCGACCGTCTCGACGCGAAAGGCGACGGTGTTCACCTGGTAGCGCGTGCGAACGACTTCCGACTGCTTCTGGATCATCGCCGCGAGCTGTTCGTACGTCATGTTCGGCTGCTTTCCCTGTTTCAGATGTTCCTTCTGAATCTCGTCGTAGAGCCGCTTCATCTCTTCGCCGTTCGAGCCGGGCGCCATTCGTACATACGGATCGGCCCCGGTCGACGTTACGCGCTCGACGGCGCGAGGCGGCGGCGGAGGGACTTCGACCGGTCCCGACAGCGCTGCCTGACGGCGGCGAAAATCCATCGGACCTTCCTCGCGCTCGCGCATCCTGCGGCCCCACAACTCGCGCAGCTGATTCATCCGGCTGACGAGCTGATTGAAACGGAAGCGGCGCGCGTTGTCGCGCATCTTCAGCTTCAGCAACTCGTGGACGTAGACCTCGACCTGCCGCCGGTCGTGCAGCGGCGGCGCTTTCTGAATGCCGGCGAAGAACTGGTCGTATTTGTTCTTGAGGCGGCGGAGATCTTCTTCGAGCTTATCGAGCTCTTCGTCCTGTTTGATCACGAGGTGGCCGTTACAATACGCGCGTTTGGTGCCATGCGTAAAACCGCTGACAGCACAGGAGATTCCGCCGCGGAAACACTCCGCGCGATCCCTTCTGTCGAGCGGATTCTGAGCGCGGAGTCGTTCGCGCCGCTCGTCGATTCATTCGGCCGCCGGCGGGTGAAGGACGCCGTCGTCGAACATCTGTCGGTCGTTCGCGCGAATCGCGATGCGTATCGCGAGGTCGATGCGCTGAGCGCCGTCCGCGGCTCGCTGTCGTTCGCGACCGCTTCAACCCTGCGCCGCGTCATCAACGGTACCGGCGTGATCATCCACACCAACCTCGGCCGTTCGCCGATCGATTCTGCGCTGCTGCAGCGCGCCAGCAGCGTCGTTACCGGCTACTCGAATCTCGAGTTCGATCTCGAGCAGGGCGAGCGCGGGAAGCGCGACGAGCATCTCGCCTCGCTCTGCTACACGCTCTTCGGCAGCGAAGCAGCGGTGCTGACGAACAACAACGCGGCGGGAACGCTGCTGCTGCTCGCGGCGGTGGCGTCGGGACGCGACGTGCTCGTCTCACGCGGCGAGCTGGTCGAGATCGGCGGCGCATTCCGAGTCCCGGACGTCATCGAGCAGGGCGGCGCGAAGCTGCGCGAAGTCGGGACGACGAATCGCACGCGCGCGAGTGACTACGCCGAGGCGATCACGAAGAAGACCGCGGCGATGCTGCGCGTGCATCGCTCGAACTTCGACATCGTCGGCTTCACCGAAACGCCATCAATCGAAGAGCTGGTGAACGTCGCGCGGACGAAGAAAGTGCCGCTGCTGTTCGATGAAGGAAGCGGCCGCGTCGTCGATCTCGCGCCATACGGATTCGCGCCGCACGACACCGTGCGCGAGCTGCTTGCGAAAGGCGTCGACGTCGTTACGTGTTCGACCGACAAGCTCATCGGCGCGACGCAGGGCGGACTCATTCTCGGCAGCGAGGCGTTCGTCTCGCGCGTCCGCAAACATCCGCTGATGCGCGCGCTGCGCGCCGGAAAAGAGAGTTACGCGGTGATCGCCGAGACGCTGCGCGCGTTCGCCGTCGGCCGTCACGAAACGGATGTGCCGATCTATCGGATGCTCGCGACGCCGATCGATGCGTTGCGCGAACGCGCGCGGACGCTCATCGCCGGTACGCGATGCACGATCGTCGACTCGCAATGCGCGCTCGGCGGCGGCACGACGCCGACGGAGACGATCGCCTCGATCGCCATCGAAGTTCCCGGCAACGCGTCCGCGCTGTACGACCGCTTCCTGGCGAACGATCCGCCGATCGCCGGCCGCGTGCAGAACGATCGGTTCACACTCGAAGTGCGGACGCTGCTCGAGGATGATCTGGCACCCCTATCCCTCTCCCTCCGGGAGAGGGTGGCGCAAAGCGCCGGGTGAGGGGTTCTGCGAATACGCAAACGTATTCGTCACGCCCCTCATCCGCCCTTCGGGCACCTTCTCCCGGAGGGAGAAGGACGCAGGACAAAGCTACACTGGCGCGATGCGCCGCTTCGTCCTGTTCGTCATTCTGCTCACCGCCGTCCTTGCGCCTGTCGCCATCACGCAGGAAGCAAACGATCGTCGCTCCGAAAAGCGGCAGCTCGTGCAGGAACTGCTGAAGGTCATCGACATGAAGCAGTTCACGCAGTCGATGCTCAACGTCACGTTCGACCGGCTCGCCGATGGTGGAGGTGAGCCGCCGGCAGACATGCCCGCCGAACAGCGGAAGGAATATGACGCGCATCGAGCGAAGCAGAAGGCGGAGATGGATGCCTTCCGCGAGCGGCTTTACACGCGCATCGACTACGACAAGGTTCGCGACGAGTTGTATGTGCCGTACTTCGAGAAGACGTTCAGCGCCGACGAGCTCCGCACGCTCATCGCGTTCTACAAAACGAAGGAAGGGCAGAAGATGGCGCGCGCGATGCCGGAGCTGACGGTCGGCTCGATGATGAAGACGATGTCGCTGCTGTCGGAGCTCGGTCAGACCATCAACGAAGAGATGAAGAACGAGGAAGAGGCGAAGCGGCCGCCGTATGGCCGGACGATGTCGGATCTGCGGTCGATGGCCACCGCCGCCGAGGCGTATGCGACGGATGAGAATCACTACCCGAAGGCGGGAAGCATTCGGGAGGTTGGCGCCATTCTTTCGCCGACGTACATTCGCCGGATGCCGGAGAAAGACGGCTGGGGAAACGAGTACGAGTACTTCGTCTCGTCCGACCTTGCGCGTTATCGCTTCGTCAGCGGCGGCACCGATGGCATTGATGGCGGCAGCCGGATGATCGAGCCGCTTCCCGCCCAGGCGCAGATGCGCGTCATGGACAAGCCGGGCGCTGACATCATTTATCAGGACGGGCAGTTCGTGCAGATTCCGGCGGCGGCGCAGAAAGAGCCGGGAGCACCGAAGGATCAGAATTAGGCGCGGCTGCGGATTTGAACAGCAGCGCTTCCACCTGCGTACGCGCGGCGTTCGACAGCGCATCTTTGTCGCGCACGCTGAACGTCGACGGATCGATCGGCGTGCCGATCTTCACCGTGACGCGGCCAGGCGTCACGCGCTTTGCGCCGACGCGGAAGACGTCGTATGTGCCCTCGATTGCCACCGGCAGCAGCGGCAGTCCCGATTTCTTCGCGAGCAGGAAGGCGCCGCGCTGGAACTCGCGCAGCTCGCGCGTCGCGGTGCGGCCGCCTTCCGGAAAGATCACGATCGAGTTGCGTCTGCGGATTCGTTCCGCCGCCAGCCCGAATGACTTCGATGCTTTGCTGCGATCCTTGCGGTCGACCGGGATGAATCCGGCGCGGCCGATCGCCCAGCCGAACATCGGGATGCGAAAGAGACTGGCCTTGGCCATGAAGCGGATCGGATGTTCGATCGCCGCGAGCACGCACGGGATGTCATAGTACGAGTAGTGATTCGGCACCAGCACGTAGCGCTGCGACCAGTCGATCGCTTCGCCGCCTTCGAGATGAAGCTCGACGCCGGCCGCGCGCAAAAGCATCCGCGCCCAGAAGCGAATCAGTGAATCGATCATCGGCGCCGACGAGCTGAAGAGTGACACCACGATCACGCAGAACGCGACCGGCAGCGTGACGACCAGCGCGGCGAGCGCGGCAAAGATGGTGCGCAGCATCGGCAGCATGATAGCGGTGACGCACTGAAGAGCCCGCCCTCACGCCAAAGCACGGCGTACAATTGCCCGCACTCGAAAACGGAATCAGTCCGACGTCCAACCCTCCAACCATAGGAGACTCAGCGTGTCTGACACCCAAACCGATTCGGCCGTCCTCGAAGCACCGGCCGAAGGGCAGGAACCGATCGTCAACGACTTGACGATTCACGTCGCGACAGTCAACGGCTCCGGCTCGCAGTCATCGAACAACGTATTGATGCGCTCGATCTTTCAGATGGGCGTTCCGGTCAGCGGGAAGAACATGTTCCCGTCGAACATCGCCGGCCTTCCCACCTGGTTCACGATCCGCGCAAACAAAGACGGCTGGATCGCCCGCAAGAAAGAAGTCGACCTGATGATCTGCATGAATTCGCAGACCGCAAAGGAAGACGTCGAAGGGCTGCCGCCCGGCGCGATGTGCATCTACGACGCGCCGCTCAACTGCAAGCAATATCGAGAAGACGTCGCGTTCTTCGAAGTCCCGTTCGCGAAGATCGCCGGCGAAGTCTCCACCGACTCGCGGCTCCGCAAGCTGCTGACGAACATGATCTACGTCGGTATCGTCGCGGAGCTGATCGGCATCGATCGCGCCGAGATCGTCGCCGCGATCACGAAGCAGTTCAAAGGCAAACAGAAAGCGATCGATCCGAACGTCACCGCCATCGACAAAGGGATCGAGTACGCCGCGACGAATCTGTCGAAGCAGACCCGCTATCGCATCGAGCGGATGAACGCCACCGCCGGCAAGATCATCATCGACGGCAACGCGGCCGCCGCGATCGGCGCGATGTTCGGCGGCGTCACCGTCGTCACCTGGTATCCGATCACGCCGTCGTCATCGCTCTGCGAATCGCTCATCGAATATCTGCGGGAGTACCGCATCGAGAACGACAAAGCGACGTTCGCGGTCGTGCAGGCCGAGGACGAGCTGGCCGCGGTCGGGATGGTGCTCGGCGCCGGCTGGGCGGGCGCGCGCTCGATGACGTCGACCTCCGGTCCCGGCGTCTCGCTCATGGCCGAATTCGTCGGCCTCGGCTACTTCGCGGAATTGCCCGGCGTCATCTGGGACATCCAGCGCGTCGGTCCGTCGACCGGATTGCCGACCCGCACCGCGCAGGGCGACATCCTCGAAGCGATCACGCTCTCGCACGGCGACACGCAGCACATCGCGCTCATCCCCGGCAGCGTCGCCGAATGTTTCGAATTCGCCGGCGACGCGCTCGATCTCGCCGAGCAATTCCAGACGCCGATCTTCGTCCTCTCCGACCTCGACCTCGGCATGAACAACTGGATGTCCGATCCGTTCCCGTATCCCGAGAAACCGATCAAGCGCGGCAAAGTGCTGTCGAAGGAAAAGCTCGAAGAGCTCGGCGGAAAGTGGGGACGCTACGCCGACGTCGACGGCGACGGCATCCCGTATCGCACGCTGCCCGGCACCGATCATCAGGATGCGTCGTACTTCACGCGCGGCTCCGGCCACGATTCGCAGGCGCGTTACTCCGAGCGCCCGCAGGATTACAAAGCGACCGTCGACCGGCTCGCGAAAAAACTCGAGACCGCGAAGCAATACGTGCCCAGGCCGAAAGTCGACGTGCGCGACGGCGCGAGGATCGGCCTCATCGCGTACGGCACGACCGACTTCGCGCTCCAGGAAGCGCGTCATCAGCTGCGCAGCGAGCGCGGCGTCGAGACGAGCTACCTGCGGCTGCGCGCCTATCCGTTCACCGAAGAGGTGCGCGACTTCGTCGCCACGCACGATCGCGTCTACGTCGTCGAGCAAAATCGCGACGGCCAGATGGGCGATCTGCTGCGACTCGACCTCGGACGCCTGCAGGACAAGCTCCGCAAAGTGCTGCACTACACCGGACTGCCATGCGACGCGCGGACGATCACCGACGCCGTGCTGCAGATGGAAGCGACGATCGAATATCCGGAGCCGCTGCTGCTCGTGCGCGCCGATGCGCCGATGGTGCGTGCCGCCGCGATCGTCACGCCGCTTCGCGGACCGGCGCCGCGCGCCGACGTTCGGATGGAGGACTGACCGATGGCTGACAGCACTCTGAAAGTGAGCACCGCCGACGCGCCGAAAGAAAATCGAGTCGGCCTGAAAGCGACCGACTACTCCGGCGGCAAGTCGACG
>JAOBAU010000170.1 GCA_025463165.1 Acidobacteriota bacterium
GGACGTTTCTCGGACCGGGCAACATCGGCGGACGCACGCGCTCGCTGGTCATTAATCCAAACAATGCGCGCGTGATGTACGCCGGCACCGTGTCCGGCGGCGTCTTCAAAACGAGCGACGGCGGCGAACGCTGGACGCCGCTCACCGACGCGCTCGCGAATCTGTCGATCGGCGCGCTGGCGATGGATCCGGCCGACGCGAACACGATCTACGCCGGCACCGGCGAAGGCTACTTTCGCGAAGAGGTGCGCGGCACCGCCACGCCCATTCGCGGCAACGGCATCTTCACCACGCACGACGGCGGCTCGTCGTGGATCCAACTGACGGCGACCAACGATCCCGACTTTCAGTGGGTGAACGATCTCGTCGTCAGCGCGCACGACTCGCGCCGCGTCTATGCGGCAACGCGCAGCGGCGTGCTTCGCTCGAACGATCGCGGCATCAACTGGACGCGCGTGCTGCCGGTGACGGTGAAAGGCGGCTGCCTCGATCTCGCGCTGCGCGCGGGCGCTGATGGTGACGAGCTCCTCGCGTCATGCGGCACGCTCGAACAGGCGACCGTCTATCGCAACGAGCACGCGGAATCCGACGCGCCGTGGAACGCCGTCCTCTCGCGGCCCGGCATGGGACGGACCTCGCTCGCCTTCGCGCCGTCTGATTCATCGATCGTCTACGCGCTCGCCGCGAGCAACGATCCCGGTCCCGGCGGCCATTTCGCACAGGGGCTGCTCGGCGTCTTTCGTTCCGATGACGCCGGCCGAACGTGGACCGCGCGCGCGACGAATGCCGACGCCAATCGCATCAACACCGTACTGCTCTCGAATCCGCTCTCCGCGCTTGCGCCGTGCGACGGCACGATCAGCGATTCGTGGGTGTCGATGGGCTGGCACTGCAACGTCATCGCCGTCGATCCGCTCGATCCGAATCGCGTCTGGGCCGCGGGCGTCGATCTCTTTCGCTCCGACGACGGCGGCCGCAACTGGAGCGTCGCCTCGTACTGGTGGCCGGAGGAAACGGAGCCGCGTGAGAGTTACGTACACGCCGATCAGCACGTGATCGTCTTCGACCCCGCGTACGACGGCGTCGCGAATCAGACGATGTTCGCGGCGAATGACGGCGGCGTCTATCGCACCGACAACGCCCGCGCCCCGCTCAGTCCGTCGATCTCCACCATCTGCCACAGCGACGAATCGGCGGTCCACTTCGTCTCGCTCAACCACAATTTCGGCGCGACGCAGTTCTACCACGGCACCGTCTATCCGGACGGCCGTCACTGGCTCGGCGGCGCGCAGGACAACGGCACCGTTTTCGGCGGCAGCAGCAGCGGCATCGACGGCTGGACGATGCCGGTCGGCGGCGACGGCGGCTTCGGCGCCGTCGATCCGACCGATCCGCGCTTCATCTACACCGAATGGCAGAACGCGTCGCTCGTTCGCTCGAGGGACGGCGGCAAGTCGTGGAGCGGCGCGCGCACCGGCATCAACGACGAGTTCCTCTTCATCGCGCCACTGCTGCTCGATCCGAACGAGCACACGCGGCTCTGGGTCGGCGGCCGACGGCTCTGGCGCTCGACGGATCAGGGCGACAGGTGGAACGCCGCCACTCCGAAACTCGATTCGATGATCAGCGCGATCGCCGTCGCGCCGGGCAAACCACAGGTCGCGATGATCGGCACCAGCGCCGGCTCGCTTCTACGCACGAGCGAAGCGTTGAACGCGTCATCGGTCAACTGGTTGACCATCACGCCGCGCGCGGGATTTATCTCCTCGATCGCGTTCGATCCGGCGAACACGTCGACGATCTACGCGACGTACGCGAACTTCGGCGGCGCGCACGTATGGAAATCGCTCGACGGCGGCGCGACGTGGAACGCGAGCGACGGCAGCGGCGTCGAATCGCTTCCCGACATTCCGGCGCACTCACTCCTTGTCGATCCGCAACAACCGTCCCGCCTCTTCCTCGGCACTGACCTCGGCATCTTCGTCTCCACCGACGCCGGCGCGCACTGGTCGGTCGAGAGCAGCTTTCCATCCGTCATCACCGAAACGCTCGTCTTCGGTCAGGGCGAATACGGCCGCGCGCTCTACGCCTTCACGCACGGACGCGGCGCGTGGCGCGCGGAATTGGAGCAGCCGGCGACGCCGCGACGTCGCGTGGTGCAATGACGGACTTAATCCTGACCATCCCTAACCATGTTCTGACCCTCACTTCCCGACCAGCGGGTCAGCAAATGATGCAGTCGACGATCGCTGTCGCGCGCTCATAATCGCCAAGCAACTCATTATAAATGAGTTACAGTCCGATCAATCGCATGGCATCGCGGCTGCTCTGTGTCGCTCCCCTCGCCAAACGGACAAAGAAAGCGAAAGAGGAGATGACGATGGGACGATTCAAGGGGATGTTTGCGGCGGTTGCCACGGCGGCGATGTTGCTCGCCGGCAGCGCGCTCGCGCAGGAGATCGTTGATTCCGGGAACCATGCGAAGCCGAACAAATCGGACTTCGAGATCGGCGACACGTCGTGGGTCGATCAGGATGCCTTCATCAAAGCCGGCCACCGCTGCGTGACCGAACAGCCGACCGAAGATGAAGCGCTGCGCATTGAAGCGAGCTACCTCGATGCGCTGCTCTCCACGCCGCGCTACAGCATCGCGTCAGTCTCCAGCCCGGTCTCGATCACCGTCAACTTCCACGTCATCCGCAACTCGAGCGGCGGCGGCGACGTCTCCGACGCGCGCCTGAACTCGCAGATCTCGACGCTGAACAGCGCGTACAGCGGCCGCGGTTTCACGTTCGTTCGCGGCACGACCGATCGCACGAACAACAGCACGTGGTACACGATGGCTCCGGGCACGAGCGCGGAAAGCGCCTGCAAGAACTACTTCACCGGCATCGCCAGCAACAACGCCAACTACGTGCTGAACTTCTACTCGGCAGCGCCGGGCGGCGGTCTCCTCGGCTGGGCGACCTTCCCGTGGAACCTCTCCGGCAATCCGCGCATGGACGGCGTCGTCATCCTCAACTCGTCGATCAATGGCGGCACCGCCGCGCCGTACAACCTCGGCGACACCGCGACGCACGAGATCGGTCACTGGCTCGGCCTGTATCACACGTTCCAGGGCGGCTGCGGCACCGGCAACAACACGACCAGCGGTGACTACGTCGCCGACACGTACGCCGAGGCTTCGGCAGCGTCGGGTTGCCCGACGGGACGCAATACCTGCAGCGCGGCCGGCAACGATCCGATCACGAACTTCATGGATTACACCGACGACGCCTGCATGTATCTCTTCAGCACCGGCCAGGTGTCGCGCATGGTCAACATGGCCGCCACCTATCGCCCCTCTCTCTAAAGCTTCTCCCGACCGCGGACGTTCTCGTCCGCGGTCCTTTACACTCCTCGAATGCTGACCGCCGCCGCGCGCGGAATCGCGCTCTTCCTCGGCGGCTTCACGCTGCTGAACGTCGCGGGAGATCTTCGCTTCGCCGGCACCAACGGCAATCTCTGGTGGATCGATCTCTGGCCGTTGTCGCTCGCGCTGAGCCGCGCGATGCTCATCGCGTTCGCCATCGCGATGATTGCGTATGCGATCGCGCCGCGCCTGTCGCGCCTGCGCCTCAACACGAACGTTGCGCTGATTACGATCGTGCTTATCGCGGCGATCGGCAACACGATTCGCTACTACGTCATCCTCGCGCGCGGCGACGTGCGCACGACGCTGCCGCTGCCACTTTCACTGCTGATCGCGGCCGCGATGCTCGCGATCCTCATCGCGCATCACCTCCCGCCGCGGCCGAACCGGCGCGCGTTCATCGTCAGCTTCGTCGTGGCCGGGATCGTCTTTCCGATCGCGCAGATCGCGCTCTTCGGACTGACCGACTATCGGCGGCGCGCCGATCTCATCGTTGTTTTCGGCGCGCACGCATTCGCGAACGGTGCGCCGTCACGCGCCGTCGCCGATCGCATCGACACCGGCGTTGAGCTCTATCGCGCCGGACTCGCGCCGCGCATTCTTTTCTCCGGCGGTCCCGGCGACGCGCCA
>JAOBAU010000177.1 GCA_025463165.1 Acidobacteriota bacterium
GAGCTGCCTGATGTGGTCGATCGCCATCGCCGCGGCCGGGTTTTACTTCGGCTTCGCGGTCGAGCGCGTGCTCGGCAAAGCGGCGCACATCGAGAAGTACGGACTCGCGCTGCTGCTCGCGGCGGGAGTCGGTTTCTGGTTATGGCACAGGCACAAAGAGAAGAAAGAGGAAAGGACTGAGGACTGAGGACTGAGTGAAAACTCGTTTCTACTCAGTCCTCAGCACTCAGTCCTCAGTCCTCGTTTCAACCTTCAAAGTGCTTGAACTCCAGCTCCGCCTGCGCGGCTGCCAGTCGCGCCACCGGCACGCGGTACGGCGAGCACGACACGTAATTCAGATCGCACGAACGGAAGAAGCGGATCGAATCGGGATCGCCGCCGTGCTCTCCGCAAACGCCGACCTTCAACTTCGGATTCGCCGCGCGGCCGCGTTCGGCTCCGAGTTTTACCAGCTGTCCGACGCCTTCCTGATCGATCGACTCGAACGGATCCTTCGGCAGGATCTTCTTGTCGACGTACTCCGGCAGGAACGAGCCGGCGTCGTCGCGTGAATAGCCGAACGTCATCTGCGTCAGATCGTTCGTGCCGAACGAGAAGAACTCTGAGATCTCGCCGAGCTTGCCGGCGATGAGCGCCGCGCGCGGAATCTCGATCATCGTGCCGACGAGGAAGTCGACCGTCACGCCGCGTTCGGCGAACGTTTCCGCCGCGATGCGGCGCACCATCTCGCTCGTGATTTGCAGCTCTTTCTCGGTGCCGACGAGCGGGATCATCACTTCGGGATGGACGGCGATGCCGTCTTTCTGCACGTCGCACGCGGCCTGGAAAATCGCGCGCACCTGCATCTCGTAAATCTCGGGATAGGTGATGCCGAGACGGCAGCCGCGATGGCCGAGCATCGGATTCGTTTCGTGGAGCTGGTTGACCTTCGCACGCATCTCGACGAAGCCCCAGCCCATGTCGCGCGCCACCGCGGAGATCTGCTGCTCGCTTTGCGGCAGGAACTCGTGCAGCGGCGGATCGAGCAGACGAACCGTGACCGGCATGCCGGCGAGCTCGCGGAAGATCCCTTCGAAGTCTGCTTTCTGAAACGGCAGGAGTTGTTCGAGCGCGCGGCGTCGTCCCTGTTCGTTGCGCGCGAGAATCATTTCGCGCACGCGCAGGATGCGCTCCTCCGCGAAGAACATATGTTCCGTGCGGCAGAGACCGATTCCCTTCGCACCGAACAGCCGCGCCACGCGTGCGTCCTGCGGCGTGTCGGCGTTCGTTCGAACGGCCATCGTCCGAATCTCGTCCGCCCATTTCAGCAGCCGATCGAAGTTGCGATAGACCTCGGAATCCTCCGGCTTCATCGATTCTTCGAGCAGCACCTGGACGACTTCGGATGGTCGCGTCGGCAATTGGTCGCTCAGAATCTCGCCGGTCGAGCCGTCGATCGAGATCCAGTCGCCTTCTTCAAGCGGCTCGTGATTCGACGCGCGCAGCTCGCCGCGCTGATAGTTCACGGTGAGCGAGCCGGCGCCGACGATGCACGGACGTCCCATGCCGCGCGCCACGACCGCCGCGTGCGACGTCAGTCCGCCGCGCGTCGTCAGGATGCCGGCGGCGACGTGCATACCGACGATGTCTTCCGGACTCGTCTCGATGCGCACGAGCACGACCGGTCCGTTCTTCACCATCTCGACGGCGCGCTCGGCGCTGAATGCGATCCGTCCCGCGGCCGCGCCGGGACCGGCCGGAAGTCCGCGAGCGAGGAGACGTCCGCTGTGCAGTGCTTTTTGTTTTTCAGCGTTGTCGAACACCGGCGCGAGCAGCTGGACGATCTGTCCCGCTTCGACGCGCGAGACGGCGTCGGTGTGCGTGATCAGCTCTTCATCGACCATGTCGCAGGCGATCTTCACCGCCGCGAATCCGGTCCGTTTTCCGGTGCGCGTCTGCAGGAGATAGAGCTTGCCCGACTGAATCGTGAACTCGATGTCCTGCATGTCGCGGTAATGACCTTCGAGCTTGCGATAGACGTCTTCGAGTTGCGCGTAAACGGTCGGCATCGATTCTTCGAGCGACATTTCGCCGTCGACCGCCTGCGCCTTCGTGATCGGCAGCGGCGTGCGAATGCCGGCGACGACGTCTTCGCCCTGCGCGTTCGGCAGGTACTCGCCATAGAAACGTTTGTTGCCGGTCGACGGATCGCGCGTGAACGCGACGCCGGTCGCGCAGTCGGAGCCCATGTTGCCGAAGACCATCGACTGCACGTTGACCGCGGTTCCCCATTCGCCGGGAATGCCGTTGAGCTTTCGATAGGTGATGGCGCGCGCGTTGTTCCAGGAGTTGAAGACGGCGCCGATCGCGCCCCACAACTGTTCCTGCACGTCTTGCGGGAAGTCGCGTCCGCCGCGTTCTTTGACGATGTTTTTGTAGGTCGCGACGAGCTCGCGCAATCCGTCCGCCGGAATCTCTGCGTCCGTCTTCACGCCGGCGCGATCGCGCAACGCGAACAGCTCGTGCTCGAAGTGCTCTTTGTCGACTTCGAGCACGACGTCGGAGTACATCTGGATGAAGCGCCGATATGAATCGAGCGCGAAGCGTTCGTCGCCGGACGACTTCGCGAGTCCCTGCACGGTTTCGTCGTTCAGCCCGAGGTTGAGGATCGTGTCCATCATCCCCGGCATCGATGCGCGTGCGCCGGAGCGAACGGATACGAGCAGCGGCTTTGCGGGATCGCCGAACGTGCGTCCGACTGATTTCTCGACCGCCGCCAGGTTCTGCGCGACCTGATCGTTCAGCTCGCCCGGATACGTTTTGTCGTGCGCGTAGAAATACGTGCAGACCTCGGTGGAAATCGTGAAGCCGGGAGGAACGGGAACGCCGATGTTCGTCATCTCGGCGAGGCCCGCGCCTTTGCCGCCGAGGATTTCCTTCATCTTCGCATTCCCCTCGGCGTGACCGTCGCCGAAGTAATACACGTATTTCTGCATGCGTTCCTCTCGGCGCGATTATCGCCGAATCTCGAGGTCGACGCTGGAGTAGAGCGCGCGCATCGCGTCGGTCACCGGCACTTCGCGCGGATCGTCGCTGCCGGCGGCGATGAACGAGAGCCGTCCTTTCGGGACTCCGTTGCGCAGCAGCGACTGCTCGATCGTGGTCAGGCGCGCGTTCGCGATTGAGAGATTTTGATCGCGTGTCGCGGCGTGAAACTCATGCGCGACGAGCCGCGCCTGGATCTTCGGATTGCCGAGCAGAAACGCGCGTAATGCACCGAGGGTGTCGACGCTGGCGCTCTCGATGAGATTGCCGTTCGCGTCGAATGCGAGTCCGTACAAAGGTGCGCGACCGGAGCGTTTGAGCAGCGCCTGCGTCACTTCGCCGCGATCGGCAATGGACGTTGCGCAATCGCGGCGCTCGCCGAACCAGCTCTCCGCGAAGAAGAGTGGGATCGGTTCTTCGTGCCAGTGATGACCGCTGAGATGGCGGCCGTCCGGCGACACGCTGATCGCCGCGAATCCGTACGACGCGCCGCGAGTCCATGTGAAACGAAAGAAGCGTCCGTCGAATCCGCCGTCGAGATGCGTCGGTGTCGGTGTCGTCTCGATCGCGCCGAACGCGTGCGCGCCGTGCTGGCGGAACGTCGCCGGCATTCCGTTGATCGTCCAGCAGCCGTCGATCGACACAGGCTTCGCCGGTTCGAGCTCCGCGCCGAGCGCGAAGAGCGCGTTTGCGCGGCCGTTGCGATCGCCGCTGACGAGCGTCGCGCGAATGAACTTCGCTTCGAGCGGCGTAACGCTGATGAGCTGCGGTGCCTCGACGCGTTTCGGTGTGAGCTTGCCGAGTGGTTTGAAGGTGACGCCGTCGAGCGATGATTCGAGCTCGACGTTCTCGATCGTGAGCGGCTGATGATTGCCGGTGGCGATGCCAATGCGGTCGATGCGGCTTCGCGTCGCGAGCGCGAAGGTCGCGGTCTGCGGATAGTCGCCGGCGTTGATCACCCACGCGGAGGTGAGATCGCCGTCGATGGCGCCCAGCGCGGAGTTCGCGAGCGTCGCTTCGCCGGTGCGCGAGATGACGGTTGCGCCGTGCGCGAAGTTGAGCAGGTTCACGCGCTCGTTCGGATCGTCGGGACCGGTGGCCTGTTTCTTTGATGCCGGAGGAGGCGCGGTCGGTTTTGGCGCCGGCGCTTCACCATTGCACGCGAGCGCCGCAACGAGCACGAACGCGACACCGCGAGCGATCTTCACTCGCGATACTCGCGGCGGTCGACGACGATCTTCGTGACGTCGGCGATCGACGAGACGGAGTTTCCGACTTTGCGCAGCAGCGACATCCGATTGCGGCGCACCGTTTCGTCGTCGACGTTGACCATCACGTCGTCGAAGAACGCTTCGAGCTCCGGCGCGAGCGCGGCGAAGGAACGGAGCGCGTCGAGGTAATGATGATTCCGGATCAATTCGGCAATCTGATCGACGACCAGATCCGCAAGACTGTTGAGACGCCGCTCCGTTTCGTGTTCGAGCTTCGAAGGATCGACGCTTACAGAATCATGACCAGCCGTGATGTTGGCGATGCGCTTCGCTGAGTCGAGGATCGACAGAAAGTTTGCTTCGTCGCGTAACGTCTTCACAGCACCGATGCGGTTAACAAGGTCCGTCAGTGACCGCGACCAGCCAGATTCCATCGCGGCCGCGATCTCGTCGTACGCGAAGTTGTACGCGCTCGTCTCGAGGAGCGTACGAACGCGCTCGGCGAAGAACGCGCGGAGATCGGTCCTTACGCTCTCGTCGGTGACGTTGTGCCACTTCATACCGAAGGCGATGAGGTGCTCGATGCCGACCTTCACCTCGCGTTTGTCGCGATTGAGAAGGATCTGCACGATGCCCTGCGCCGCGCGGCGAAGTGCGAACGGATCCTTCGAGCCAGTCGGTTTCGCCCCGACGCTGAAAAAGCCGACGAGCGTGTCGATCTTGTCGGCGAGCGAGACCACGGCGCCGGGCAATCCGCGCGGCAGCGCATCGTCGAGATTCGCGGGGAGATAGTGGTCGTAGATTGCCTGCCAGACGTTTTCCGGCAAGCCTTCTTCGCACGCGTAAATGCCGCCGACCTTTCCCTGGAGCTCAGTGAACTCCTTCACCATTTCTGTGACGAGATCTGTTTTGCAGAGATGCGCCGCCTTGCGGGACTCCATGGACTCGTATGTGGCTGCACCGCAGATGTCAGAGACGATGTTTTCGATGCGCAGCGTTTTGTCCGCGTAGTTGCCGAGCTTCTCGTGAAACTGCAGATGCGACAGCTGATCGATCCGATCGGCGAGCGGCGTCTTGCGATCGACGTCATAGAAAAACTTCGCATCGGCGAACCGCGCGTTCGTGACGAACGAGTTGCCGTACGCCGCGTTGCCATCAGGATCGGCTTCGTTGTCGAGCACCGCGATGAAAGAGTTGCTGAGCCGTCCTTTCGCATCGCGAATCGGGAGCTGCTTCTGATGCACGCGCATCACGGTGACGAGGACTTCTTCGGGCAGCGCGAGATAGTCGTCGCGGAACTCCGCGCGAACGAGTCCCGGGTATTCGGTGAGGTACTGCCACTGCGCCCAGATCGTGGCGTCATCGGACGGCGTGCCATCGACCTGCTTGGCGAGGACGAGTGCGCGCTCCGCCATTACGTGGCGGCGACGAACGACGTCGATGACGACGCGCGCCAGCTCCAGCTTCGTCTGGTAATCACCGTATGACGTGACGTTGATCCAGTCCGGTGCGAGCGTGCGATGGCCGACCGTCTTCGTTCCCGACTCGACGCCGAAAATGCGGATCGGCAGATGCGTGCCGTCGAAGACCGAGACGACCGAATGGATCGGCCGGATGTACGAGTACTCGCCCGCGCCCCAGCGCATCATCTTTGGCCAGCGCAGCCCTTCGATGATTTGCGGCACGCGCTCGGCGAGGATGTCTTTCGCCGCACGTCCGGTCACGTTTCGCTTCACCTGCACGTAATCGCCCTCGGCGAGCACGTCATCGATCGACACGTTGTTCTTCTTCAGGAATCCTTCGAGCGCTTTCGTCGGCCTGCCTTCGGCGTCCCAGGCAGCTTTCTTCGGCGGACCTTTCACCGTGTCGACGTGATCGGCCTGCTTCTCCGGCACGTTGCTGAGGAAGAAGAGAATGCGACGCGGAGTCGCCGTGACTTTGATTCCGGCCGCCGGTGTGAACGTGCCTATCTCGAGAATCGTTTTTTCGAGCGACGTATGAATCGACGCCAGCGCGCCGTCGAGCATCGACGCCGGAATCTCTTCGGTGAGCAGTTCAAAGAAGTACTCAGACATTGCTCACCTGCTGCAGGAGCGGAAAGCCGAGCGCTTCGCGAGATTCGAGATATTGCGCGGCGCAGCGGACCGCGAGGTCGCGCACGCGTTTGATCACCGCAACGCGCTCGGTCACCGAAACGGCGCCACGCGCATCGAGCGTGTTGAACATATGGGAGCACTTCAGCGTCCATTCGTAAGCGGGAAGGACGAGCTTCTCATCGAGACAATGCCGCGCTTCCCCTTCGTATGCGTCGAGCAGTTTCCAGTGCAGACCGATGTCCGCTTTCTCGAAGTAGTACGTCGAGAACTCGCGCTCGTCCTGCTGGCGCACCGGACCGTAGCCGAAGCCGCCGCCCCATTCGATGTCGAACACCGACGACTGGCGCGAGAGGAACATCGTCAGCCGCTCGAGTCCGTACGTGATCTCCGCGGAGATCGGCGCGAGGTCGATGCCGCCGGCCTGCTGGAAGTAGGTGAACTGCGTGATCTCCATGCCGTCGAGGAGGATCTGCCACCCGACGCCCCACGCGCCGAGTGTCGGCGATTCCCAATTGTCTTCTTCGAAGCGGATGTCGTGACGGGTGAGATCGAGTCCGATGGCGCGGAGCGAATCGAGATAGAGCTCCTGCACATCGAGCGGCGATGGTTTGAGGATCACCTGAAACTGATAGTGCTTGCCGAGGCGGAACGGGTTGTCGCCGTAGCGTCCGTCAGCGGGACGGCGCGACGGCTGGACGTAGCCGGCTTTCCACGGTTCGGGACCGAGCACACGAAGGAAGGTCGACGGATGCATCGTGCCGGCGCCGACCTCGAGGTCCAGCGGCGTTTCGAGCATGCAGCCGCGATCCGCCCAGAACTTCTGCAGCGTCAGGATGAGCGATTGAAACGACAGCCGAGACATTGGCGGCGGATCATAACAAGACAGGGCGCGGTGACTGCGGACTTTACCCCGCGTTTAGCGATATATCCCTCTCCCTCCGGGAGAGGGTGACGCGAAGCGTCGGGTGAGGGGCGTCGTGAATCGCTATTGCCGCTGTCCGCTCGTATCCGTCTGCGTAGGTGGCGGCGTTGGCTGCGGCTGCGGCGCAGGATCGGCCGGCTTCTCTTCCGGCGGCGGCGCCGGCTGCGGCTGTGGAGGTTTCGGTTTCTCCGTCGTCGTCGTCGGCGGAGCGGTATCCGTCGATTCCGCCTGTGTGGTCGTCTCGTCAGCCGGCGGTGCCGGCGGTGGCGGCTCCGGTCTCGGTCGCGATGACGACATCGGCGGATTCATCGGCGGTCGCGGCGCTGGAGCCGGTCGCACCGCGGGTCGCGTATAAACAGGCGGCGGCGTATTCGGAAGCGTCCCCGCGATCGAGCCGGGAATCGTTGATGTCGTGTTGGTCGTCGCTGTCGGCAGCGTGAAGTTCGTTGTCGTATCGACGGCGGTGTTCGTCGCAATCTCGCCCGGACCGCCGATCGTCGACGTCACGCCGTTCGTCGATCCTTCCTGCACGACCTGATACTGCTCTTCAGTTCGCTGCACGGTGTCGTTGCTGCGATGACATCCGGCCGCAATCGCGAGCGCGAAAATCGTGTACGCCATCCTGTTTTTCATCGTGACCTTCTGGTCCGTTCAGTCGCAGATTGCATGCCACTGACATACGGCTGAGGGCTCGCTTTTTGCGACGAAAAATCGCGGAGGCAAACGATGAGAAATCGGAATGAACATATCGGCGGACCGAGCCAGTCACCGAAGGACGAGCCGACCGCCGATCGCGACAATCGCAATGCCACCAGCCGTCAGGAGCTTACCGACCGGACGCATCGTCGCGGCGAGCTGCGCGGTGCCGACGGCCGGCGCAACGGCTCCGACAAACATCGCTGACGTTCGCTCCGCGGCATCGGCGAAACAAACACGGTCGGTACGCTGTTTGACAAAGCGTACCGATTTAGTACTATTTCGCTCCCTCGAACGGGGAACAACGATGCTCAGGATCTCGAAACTCACCGATTACGGCCTCCTCGCCACCGTCTATCTCGCCCGCAAACATGGCGAGATCGTCTCGGCGCGCGAGATTGCCGGCTTCTATCACCTGCCGGTGCCGATGATCACCAAGGTATTGAAAACGCTCCACACCGGCGGGCTCGTCAATTCGCATCGCGGAGTGGGCGGCGGCTATTCGTTCGACGCGGACGCGGAAGAAGTCACGCTCGGCAATCTCATCGAAGCGCTCGAAGGTCCGTGGGATCTCGTCGAGTGCGAGTCGACCGACGATCAGGGACACGCAACGTGCGCGATCCGGATCGCCTGTCCGTCGCGCCGCTTCATGTTCGGCATCAACCGCGCCATCAAAGGTGCATTCGAGCAGGTCACCCTCGGCGACCTCGCGCGCGGCGTCATTCCGGCGCCAATCATCGACAAGAGCGTGCTGCGCGCCGCTCAGAGGACGCAATGAGCTCCACCATCGAACAGATCGCAAGCCAGGAGTACAAGTACGGCTTCGTCACGGACATCGAGTCGGACGTCGCTCCTCCCGGCCTCAATGAAGACATCATCCGGCTCATCTCGTCGAAGAAAGAGGAGCCGCAGTGGCTGCTCGACTGGCGACTGAAGGCGTTCCGCCACTGGCTGACGATGAAGGAACCGACGTGGGCGAACGTCCACTACGACCCGATCGACTATCAGTCCATCAGCTACTACTCCGCGCCGAAACAGAAGAAGAAGCTGAACTCGCTCGATGAAGTCGATCCCGAGTTGCGCGAAGCGTTCGACAAGCTCGGCATCTCGCTCGAAGAGCAGAAGCGCCTCGGCGGCGTCGCCGTCGACGCGGTGTTCGATTCGGTCTCCGTCGCGACGACGTTCCGTTCCGAGCTCGCCAAAGTCGGCGTGATCTTCTGCTCCTTCTCCGACGCGGTTCGCGATCACCCGGACCTCGTTCGCAAATACCTCGGCACCGTCGTGCCGTACACCGACAACTTCTTCGCGACGCTCAACAGCGCCGTCTTCACCGACGGTTCGTTCTGCTACATCCCGAAGGGCGTCAAGTGTCCGATGGAGCTCTCGACGTACTTCCGCATCAACCAGGCGAACACCGGCCAGTTCGAACGGACGCTGATCATCGCGGACGAAGGTGCAACGGTCAGTTACCTCGAAGGCTGCACGGCGCCGCGCCGCGATGAGAACCAGCTGCACGCCGCGGTCGTCGAGCTCGTCGCGCTCGACGGCGGCACGATCAAATATTCGACCGTGCAGAACTGGTATCCGGGCGACAAGAACGGCAAAGGCGGCATCTACAACTTCGTCACCAAGCGCGGCAAAGCGATGGCAAACGCGAAGATCTCGTGGACGCAGGTCGAGACCGGCTCGGCGATCACATGGAAGTATCCGAGTTGCATCCTGCAGGGCGACAACTCGATCGGCGAGTTCTATTCGGTGGCGCTGACGAACAACTATCAGCAGGCCGACACCGGCACGAAGATGATTCACATCGGCCGCAACACCCGCTCGACGATCGTGTCGAAAGGCATTTCCGCCGGCCGCGGTCAGCAGACGTATCGCGGCGAAGTGAAGATCATGAAAAACGCCGAGGGCGCACGCAATTACTCGCAGTGCGATTCGCTGCTCCTCGGCGACAAGTGCGGGGCGCATACGTTCCCGTACATCGAAGTGCGTAACTCGACCGCGGTGATGGAGCACGAAGCGTCGACGTCGAAGATCGGCGAAGACCAGCTCTTCTACTGTCAGCAGCGCGGCATCAGCGCGGAAGACGCGGTGTCGATGATCGTCAACGGCTTCTGCCGCGAGGTGTTCCGCGAGCTGCCGATGGAGTTCGCGGTCGAGGCGCAGAAGCTGCTCGGAGTATCGCTGGAAGGAAGCGTCGGATAACGAAATGGCATTGCTCGAAATCAAAGACCTGTACGCCGGAATCGACGGCAAAGAAATTCTTCGCGGTCTCGACCTCTCGGTCGACGCCGGCGAAGTACACGCGATCATGGGGCCGAACGGCTCCGGAAAATCGACGCTGGCGAACGTGCTCGCCGGACGTCCGCGCTACGAAGTGACGCGCGGCAGCGTCGTGTACGACGGAAAGAATCTCCTCGAGTTGCCGGCTGAAGAGCGGGCGCGCGAGGGAGTGTTTCTCGCGATGCAGTATCCGGTCGAGATCCCCGGCGTGAACAACATCTACTTCCTCAAAGCGGCGCTGAATGCGATGAAGAAACATCGCGGCGAGGAAGAGCTCGATGCGATGGAGTTCCTGCAACTCGCCCGCGAAAAGATGAAGCTCGTCGAGCTCGACGAAGCGTTCATGAATCGCAGCGTGAACGAAGGATTCTCCGGCGGCGAGAAGAAGCGGAACGAGATCTTCCAGATGGCGGTACTCGACCCGAAGCTGGCCATTCTCGATGAGACCGATTCCGGACTCGACATCGATGCGCTGCGTATCGTGGCCGAGGGTGTGAATGCGCTGAAGAACGAGAAGCACGCGGTGCTGGTGATCACGCACTACCAGCGGCTGCTGACGTATCTCGTTCCTGATTACGTTCACGTGCTTTCGGGTGGACGGATCGTGAAGTCGGGCGGCAAAGAGCTCGCGCACGAGCTCGAAGCGAAGGGCTACGACTGGATCGAGAATGAGGTCGCGGTCGCGCAATGAGTATCGCGGTCAAAGAATTTGAATGGCCGACTCCGCGACTCGAGGAGTGGCGGTACACGAACCTTGCGGCGATCGCGGGGACGAAGTGGCGCGATGACGAGCGCTCGCTGAGCGATTTCGATACGACGGCGACCCTGGCGGGTCGGGCTGCGGTTGAACTGCTGTTTGTGAATGGGCGGCTGGTGAAGCAGTCGGGCGATGACACGCCCCTCATCCGCCGCTCCGCGGCACCTTCTCCCGGAGGGAGAAGGATGGCGGGCGACACCGATATCCCTCTCCCACCGGGAGAGGGTGGCGCGAAGCGCCGGGTGAGGGGCGAGTTCGAATCCGCACTCGCGATTCTTAACGCGATGCACACCGCGGGTGGCGCTCGTATCAACGTCCCCTCCGGCACTATCGTTGAAGGCTTCATCCACCTCCTCTTCGTCGGCGACGGCGATGGCATCTGGTCGCATCCGCGCAACGTCGTCGACGTTGGCGCGAACGCGCAGGTCACGATCGTCGAGACGTATGTCGGCAATGGTCGTTACTACACGAACCCGGTCACGGAGATCGTTGCCGGCGAAGGCGCCGTCATCGATCACACGATCGTCGTTTGCGATTCGCTCGAGGCGTATCACACCGGTTCGCTGACGATTCGTCAGGGACGTTCGAGCAGCGTGACCGCGCGCAACATTTCGATCGGCGGCGCGCTCGTCCGCAACGACGTCAACGTCATTCTCGACGGCGAAGGCGCGAGCCTCGTGCTCGACGGTCTCTTCACGCCGGCCGGCTCGCAGCACATCGACAATCACACGGTCATCGATCACGCGCGGCCGCATTGCACGTCGGTCGAGTTGTATAAAGGCGTTCTCGACGGCAGCGGCCGTGGCATCTTCGACGGACGGATCATCGTTCGTCCCGGCGCGCAGAAGACGTCGTCGCGGCAGTCGAATCACAATCTCCTGCTGTCCGAAACGGCCATCGTCGATTCGAAGCCGACGCTCGAGATTCACAACGATGACGTGAAGTGCAATCACGGCTCGACGATCGGCCAGCTCAACGAAGAAGCGCTCTTCTATCTGCGCGCGCGCGGCATCGGCGAAGCGGAAGCTCGCAATCTGCTCGTGCTCGCGTTCGCGAGTGAGCTCGTCGATCGGATCAAAGTCGAGCCGGTGCGCGAGCAGGTCGGACGCGCGCTCTTCCGGCAGATGCCCGAGCGTTTGCCGGAACGTCGTTCGAACAAGGGGGAGATCACACGATGACCGCACTCGCTCCTTCTCCCGTCATGTACGACGTCGAGCGTATTCGCCGCGACTTCCCGATTCTCTCGCGCTCCGTCCACGGCAAACCGCTCGTCTATCTCGACAACGCGGCGACGACGCAGAAGCCGAACGCGGTCATCGATCGCATCGTTCGTTACTACCGCGAAGAAAACGCGAACGTGCATCGCGGCGTGCATTACCTCAGCGAGATCGCCACGAACGCCTACGAAAGCGTCCGCACGACCGTGAAGAAGACGATCAATGCCCGCAGCGAAAAAGAGATCGTCTTCACCGGCGGGACAACCGAGGGGATCAATCTCGTTGCGTATGCGTGGGGACGAAAGAACGTCGCCGCCGGTGACGAGATCATCATCTCCGCGATCGAACATCACTCCGACATCGTGCCGTGGCAGATGCTCTGTCAGGCCACCGGCGCCACGCTGCGCATCATTCCGGTGAGCGATGCAGGGGAGCTGCTGCTCGACGAATACGCGAAGCTGCTGTCATCGCGCACGAAACTCGTGGCGGTCGGTCATGCATCGAACGCGCTCGGCACGATCAATCCGGTGAAGCAGATTACGGAGATGGCGCGCGCTCACGGCGCGATCGTCGTCATCGATGGCGCACAGGGGATTCCGCATCTGCGCATCGACGTGCAGGACATCGATTGCGACTTCTACACGTTCTCCGCGCACAAGGTTTATGGACCGACCGGCAGCGGCGTGCTGTACGGAAAAGAAGCGCTGCTCGAAGCGATGCCGCCATACGAAGGCGGCGGCGACATGATCCTTTCCGTCTCGTTCGAGAAGACGACGTACAACGCGCTGCCTTACAAGTTCGAAGCGGGAACGCCCGACATCGCCGGCGTCATCGCGATGGGCGCGGCGCTCGATTACGTTGCGTCGATCGGCGTGGAGAACATCGCCGCGCACGAGCACGATCTGCTGCTGTACGCGACCGCGCGGCTGCAGGAGATCGATCGGCTGCGCATCATCGGAACCGCGGCGCACAAAGCTGCGGTGATCTCGTTCGTGCTCGAAGGCGTGCATCCGCACGACATCGGCACGATCCTCGATCAGGAAGGAATCGCCATCCGCACCGGCCATCACTGCGCGCAACCGCTGATGCTGCGCTACAACATTCCGGCGACCGGCCGCGCGTCATTCGCGATGTACAACACGCGCGAGGAAGTCGACGCGCTCGTCGCCGGCATCGGCAAGGTGCTGGAGGTGTTCGGATGAGCGATCTTCGGGAGCTCTATCAGCAGGTCATCCTCGATCACAACAAGAACCCGCGGAACTTCCGCGAGCTGCCGGAAGCGACGAAAAAGGTCGAGGGCTACAACCCGCTCTGCGGCGATCACTACACGATCTATCTCGACGTCGACGGCGACACGATCCGCGACGTCGGCTTCACCGGCAGCGGCTGCGCGATCTCGAAATCGTCCGCGTCGGTGATGACGCAAACCATCAAAGGCAAATCGAAGGAAGAGGCCGAGCGTCTCTTCAACGTCTTCCACAAGCTCGTCACCGGTGAGCCGGGCGATACGTCGACCGCCGAACTGGGACGCCTCGCCGCGTTTTCCGGCGTCTCCGAGTTCCCCGCGCGCGTGAAGTGCGCGACGCTCGCGTGGCACACGATGCGCGGCGCGCTGGAAGGCAAAGAAGTCATCTCTACGGAGTAAAACCAATGCGCGAAGAAGTCGTCATCAGTCGTAATTGCGAAGCCGTCATGATCCCGAGCGGCGAGAAAGTGCTCGTCCCCGGCGGCGCTCACGCCACCATCACGCAGTCGCTCGGCGGTTCTTACACGCTGATCACCGATCGCGGACTGATGGTCCGCGTGTCGGGAAAAGAAGTCGAAGCGATCGGCAAGACGCCGGAGAATGTCGCCGAAACGTCCGACGTGCCGCTGACGCCCGACAAGCTCGAAGAGCTCGTGTGGGAACAACTCAAAACCTGCTACGACCCTGAGATCCCGGTCAACATCGTCGACCTCGGCCTCGTCTACACCTGCGATTTTCTCCCCGCCGAAAATGAGCGGACGGATGTGAAGATCAAGATGACGCTGACCGCCCCCGGCTGCGGCATGGGACCGGTGCTCGCCGGCGACGTGAAGTCGAAGGTCGAGTCACTGCCGGGCGTCGGAAACGCGGACGTTGAGGTGGTGTTCGATCCGGTGTGGGATCGCAGCATGATGTCCGAGGCTGCGAAGCTGCAGCTTGGGATGATGTGGTGACCGCCGCCGTTTAGGACGCAGTCACCTGCAACTCACGCGTTCCACGCCCGCGCAACGCTCGCCGTATCTTCGTGCGCGCGGAAGCTCGTCACCTTCCCGTCGGCGCCGACTACGAACTGATGGATGGAGCTGACGCACGCGGCCTGACCGTTCTTCTTCACGCGATAGGCGATGTCGACTTGAACGAGCACCTGGTCGCCGGCGCCCGCGAAGACTCTCGGCGCGAACTCGGTGAACTCGACCTCACGATCGAGCGTCGAGAAGAAATCAGCGACGCCTGCGCGACCGGTGCGGATCGAGTACCACGGCACGTCGGTCACGATCGATTCGGTTCCCCACGTCACGCCGTCGGAAACGTTCTCGAGGATTGCGTTGATGTCGCCGCGTCCGAAGGCGGCGTAGAGGTCCTGAAGCTTCTGTACGTTTTCGCTCATAGCTCTCTCCCTTTCGAGAGAGAGCTACGAGCGACGTGACGCATCGGATTTACGAGTGGTTGTTGAAGAACGTCCACTGGCCGACGGGATGTCCGGCCTGGAGTTGCTGCGCCTGGAGATAACCGTCGACTGCCGCTGCGATCGCGACGAGCGATGAGACAGTTCCGCAGGTGAGCGGGAACGCGACGACGAAGATCACCACCGCGACGATGCCTTTCATCTTCTGACCGAGGATGAAGTAGCCGACGCAGCCCGCGAGCAGCAGGTTCAGCACGAGGATGAGGATCGGATCTTTCGGCGGCTGCGCGGGATAGACGAGATCACCGCCGCCTCCACCGGTGGGACCGCTCGGCTCGAGCGGAGGTGGCGGCGGAGGAGGCGTGTAGCTGCTGTCGTTGGTGTCCATCAGTTCGTCCTTACCACTTCTCGGCGAGGTCGCTGACGACCGGAATGCGCATCCGCTGTCCGCCGACGCCCTTGATGAGAGCCATGA
Organism: Acidobacteriota bacterium; assembly: GCA_025463165.1. Lineage (GTDB taxonomy): Bacteria > Acidobacteriota > Thermoanaerobaculia > Gp7-AA8 > Gp7-AA8 > JAOBAU01. Next base: position 15,336 of record JAOBAU010000177.1, read on the forward strand.
TGCGGACGACGAGGAAGACGAGCCAGATCACGCACTGAATCGTGGCGATGCCGCAGCCGATGCCGATCATCCGGCCGAGCGTGCCGCCGAGAATCATGAAGAGGATCCAGCATGCGATCTCGACGCCGAACAACGTCAGGCCGTTCTTCGCCTGCCACTGCACTTCGGGATCATCTTTCTTCGTCAGCAGCGGAATGAGTCCGAGGAGCCAGAGCCACGCCAGCACGATCATCAACGTGCGGTCGGAGCTCGGCGGTCCAGGCGGAAGACCACCAACTGGCGGCGGAGGTGGTGGTGGCGGTGTGTAGGAGCCGCCACCGGGCGGCGGAGGAGTATACGAAGACGGCGGCATCTCGCTCATGAATCTCTCCTTGCGCGGTTTTTTGATTGACTGCGCTCGATTGTAGCTACTTTTCGTCGCGTCGCATGAGGCGTCCGCGAGCGATGACGAGAGGAAACACTGAAAGCGCGACGGAGAGCGTGACCGCGGTCACGACCGGAAGCGCGGCGGTGAACGTTTGTTCCGATGCGAGTCCGAGCATGCGCCACATGAAGTACTTCATGATCGGCCGCGCCATCAGCAGCATCATGACAGCGACGTACGCGAGCGACACTCCCATGTATGCGAAGCCGCCGAGCGAGAGTCCGACCTGCAGCGGATTCTCGATCGCGAAGTTCGGCGAGAAGGCGCCCATCGCCACGCCGAGGCTGACCAGCGTGATGGCGAGCAGCGATGCGCCGATGAGCGTGAAGGTCCAGACGACGCGATCGGCGCCGAGCAGCAGATTCGCGAACGTCGTCAGCAGCAGCGAGAGGATCGTCAGCGGCGCGGCGTAGACGAGCACTTTCACGCGAAGAAATCGGCCGTATGACATCGGCGAGCTCTCGAGCATCCAGAACGCTTTTCCTTCCGCGGAGACGGATGGATAGGCGAAGCGAAGACAAATCGCGGCGATGACGAAGCCGGCCATGCCGAGGTTTGCGTAGGCGATGATCGTCGCGCGGGCATCGCCGGCGAGCGGCAGCATGCGGACGTTGTAGAGATAGATGAAGAGCAGCGCGGCCATGAGAAAGAGCTGCGACCACTGCGCGACGTCGCGCGTCAGGACGCGCACTTCTTTCGCGATGAGCGCGCGCGTCGGCGCGGCAAACGGCGCGAGCAGTTTGTCGACGATCGATGTCATCGCCGCGCCGCCGATTGCCATCGGCGCCATGCTCTCTCGCGCGCGGACGAACGCGACGAAGTAGATGCGCGTCGCGACGATGAAGAAGAGCGCGAAGAGGACGAGCGCGGTCACGCCGATGCGCGGCGGGAACGGAAATTCGCCGCGGCCTTCCGCTGCCGCGACCATCAGATCGGCGAGCGCGGTGCCGGGATAGAGATCCATCGACGGCAGCTCGATCTGCTGCAGCACGCGCGCGGCGTCATCGGTCGAGATCTGCGCGAAGAATCGTTCCGGACGGCTCATCCG
>JAOBAU010000184.1 GCA_025463165.1 Acidobacteriota bacterium
CTCATCGGACGGCGCGTCTTCGCCTTCTCCGGACTGGCTGACAACGAGCAGTTCTTCACCATGCTCCGCGATCTCGGCGTCGACCTCGCCGGTACCCGATCGTTTGCCGACCATTACCGATACACGCCTCGCGACGTCGAAGGGATCAAACGCGCGGCCGCTGAGGCGGGAGCGGAGCGGATCGCGACGACCGAAAAGGATGCGGTGAAGATCGACGACGAATCTATGATTGCCGTCGGCGTCGAGCTGGTCATCGACGCGGCCGACCTCGCGCGGATCGTGGCCGCGGCCCGCGGCAGGAAATGAGCAGAAAGAAGAGTCGTTTCGTCCAGCGCGTCGAGTACGTGCTCTATCGCGGCGTCGCCGCCCTCGTGCGCGCCGCCTCGGAAGAACGCGTCTATCGCTGGGGCGGAGGACTCGGCACGCTGGCGCGGCGCGTGTTGCGGAAGCGCGATCGCCTCGCGATGACGAACCTTCGCGCAACGTTTCCCGAGCGCGACGAAGCTTCACTCCGCGCCACACTCAACGACTGCTGGCGTCACTTCGGACGCGAAGTCCTCGGCTACCTGCGCATCCAGCAGTTCCCGCTCGAAGAGATCGCGAAGCGCTGCCGGTTCGTGAATCCGGAAGTCCTTTCCGACGCCATCGCGCGCGGCAACGGCACGGTGCTGATCAGCGCGCACTATGGCGGGTGGGAAGTGGCCGGCCTCGCGCTGCTCGCGCACGTCGATAACGTCCGCACCGTGGCGCGCCGCCTGGATAACGAGATCCTCGAGCGCGACCTCGCCCGCTTCCGCGCGACGACCGGCGCGGAAGTGATCGATCGCCGGAAGGCGGCGCGTCCGCTGATGCAGGGACTGGCGGATAACGCCGTGATCGTGCTGCTTCCCGATCAGGCGGTGCTGCCGCGCGAAGGGGTTCGCGTCCCGTTTCTCGGCCGTCCGGCGTGGACGACGGCGGCGCCGGCAAAGATGGCGTTGCGCCACGAGTCAACCATTGTGTTCGGTTTTTGCATACCGGACGGGCTCGGGCATCGACTCGAGTTTGACGAGTCGATACGCGTCGATGAACTGAGTGAGAGCGAGCGTGATCCCGTGGCGTTGACGACACGGATCAATGGCGTGATCTCACGGCGCATCGCCGCGCGTCCCGAGTTGTGGCTGTGGATGCACGATCGCTGGAAGGGGAACGCGACGGGCGAAGGCGAAACGAACGATGCCGGTTGAGACAGTCGTAATCGGACTGAACTGGGTGGGAGACAACGTCCTCGCTCTGCCCACGTACCGTGCGCTGCAACAGCGTTTCCGCCACGAAGGCGGGATCGCCATCGCGGCGCCGGAGCACATCACGACGCTGCTCGCGTCGAGCGGCATCTTCCGCAAGATCGTTCCGTGGAACGGCAACACGCGCGATCGCATCCGCCAGCTGAAGGCCGGCCGCTTTCGCCGCGCCGTGATTCTGCCGAACTCCTTCCGCGCCGCGTGGGTCGCACTCGCCGCCGGGATTCCGGAACGCTGGGGTTACTCGACCGACGTCCGCTCGATGCTGCTGACGAACAGCGTGAAGCCGCTGCCGAGCCGCGGACATCAGCTCGACGACTACTCAGGATTGCTCGACGCCGTCGACGCGCCGCTCGTCAACGACGAGATTCCGACGATCTCGCTGCCGCAGCACGTTCGCGAGAAAGCGCGCCGCCGTCTGCGCGAGCGCGGCATCCGGCTCGATCGTCCGCTCTTCGGCATTCATCCCGGCGGTCTGTACGGACGCGCGAAACACTGGGGCGACGATCGCTACTGCGAAGTGGCGGACCGCCTTCGCCGCAATGGACTTGACGTCGTGCTGCTGACCAGTCCCGGCGAACGACAGCAGGCGGCGTCGATTGCCTTGCAATGCGGCGGCGATGAGCTGCCGATGATGGGCGAGGACGGCGACGTGCTGCAGCTCGCGGCCGCGATCTCGTACTGCTCGGTCGTGATCACGAACGACAGCGGGCCGCTGCATCTCGCCACCGCACTGGCGGTGCCGTCGGTGTCGATCTTCGGTCCGACCGATCCGGGAAGGACCGTCGTTCCAGGCGCGAGCCGCGTCGTCAGCAAACCGTTCGGCTGCCAGCCCTGCTACAAACGCGAATGTCCGCTCGGACATCACCGCTGCATGACCGAGATCCAGGTCGACGAGGTGTTTGACGCCGCGGTCGGCCTGCTGCGCGAGATCGAGGCTGACGGCGAAGTGCGCGTCCTATAATCGTCGCCGATGGCGGACGAGGAGAAACGCCTTTACAAGATCGGCGAGGTCTGCCGCATGGCCGACGTGCAGCCGTACGTTCTCCGATATTGGGAGACCGAGTTCCCCGCGCTCGCGCCGAACAAGTCGGGCGGCGGGCAGCGGATGTACTCGCGCGCCGAGATCGACATCATCCTGCGCATCAAGCAGCTTCTCTATTCGGAAGGCTTCACGATCGCCGGCGCGAAGAAGAAGCTCGAAGGCGAGCCGCCATCCGAAGTTGCGCCGCCGCCCGTCGTCGCCGCGCCGCGAAAGAAAAATGGCGCGGCGGCGAAGACGCTGAAGAAAGTGAAGGGCGAGCTGAGCGCGATTCTGCGGATGCTCGAGGATTAGCTTCCGAAGAGCGCGACGATCCGTTCCAGCCCTTCGCGATCGTCGTCATCGAATGCATCGAGCTGATCGGAATCGATGTCGAGCACCGCGATCAATTCGCGATCGGGGCCGAAGACCGGCACGACGATCTCTGACTTCGATTTCGCGTCACACGCGATGTGGCCGGGAAACTTCGTCACGTCGGGCACGATGACCGTCTTCTGCGTCGCGGCCGCGGTTCCGCAGACGCCGCGGCCGATCGCGATCTGCAGACAGCCGATCGTGCCGATGTACGGGCCGACGATCAGCCGCTCGCCGCAAACGCGATAGAAGCCGGTCCAGAAGTAGTAATCGAAGCGGTGTGCGAGCACCGAGTTGATCGTCGCCATCAGCGCGATGTCATCGAGCGTCGAGCCGCCTTCCTCGCTCCAGATGGCGTTGATGGCGTGGAGACATTCCGCGTACGCGTCGCGTTTCATGCGCCGGCCCGCCGATAGATTTCTTCGTACTGCCGCGCCGAACGTTCCCACGAAAAGTCTTCCGTCATGCCGTTCGTCTGCAATGTTTTCCATGTGCGGTGATCGTTGTAGTTGAGCATCGCGATCCACGTCGCGGCGTAGAGATCGGCGGGACTCATCGAGTCGAATGCGAAGCCGGTCGCCGCCGCCGGGTTCGTGCCGTCGAACGGCACCACGGTATCAGCCAGTCCGCCGGTCCAGCGGACGACCGGGACCGTTCCGTAGCGCTGCGCGTACATCTGATTCAGGCCGCACGGCTCATAGATCGACGGCATCAGCAGGATGTCGGCGCCGGCGTAGATGCGATGCGCGAGCGTGTTCTCGAAGCCGATGTACGCGCAGCAATCTTCGGGACGCGCCGCGGCGATGCGCGAGAAGGCGTCTTCGTATTGCGATTCGCCGCTGCCGAGGATCACGGCTTGCGCGCCGGCTTCCAGGAGACGCTCGAGGATTGGGATCAGCAGCTGAAATCCCTTTTGATCGACGAACCGCGACACGACACCGAGCATCGGCGCGTTCGGTTTGTATCGGAGGCCGACGTCATTCGCGAGCGTCCGCTTCGCGCCCGCTTTGCGATTCAGATTGCCGGCATCGAAGTGCGTGGTGATGAGCGGATCGGTAGCGGGATTCCACTCGTCCATGTCGATGCCGTTCAGGATTCCGGTGAGCTTCCATGACAGCAAACGCAGCACGCCGTCGAGTCCGGCGCCGTGCTCGGTCGTTTGAATTTCGCGTGCGTAGTTCGGCGAAACGGTCGTGACCTGATCGGCGAACATGATCGCGCCTTTCATCAGGTTGATGTCGCGGAAATGCTCGAGCGCATCGGGCGCCCAATAGCGATCGTGCAGGCCGAGAATCGGGAAGCGATCGGCGCCGGCGATTCCCTGATAGTTCAGGTTGTGGATCGTATAGACCGAGCGCGCGTTGCCGAAGTTTTCGCTGCCGCGCAGACCGGAGTGGAGATAGACGGGAAGCAGCGCCGTGTGCCAGTCGTGCGCGTGAACGACGTCGGGCGTGACGCCGAGCAGCTCGCAGCCGCGGATGACGGCGCGCGAGAAGAAGGTGAACTTGTCGAAGTTGTCGTCGATGCCGTCGAGCCGCGGCGAGTAGATGTGCTCGCGATCGAAGAAGTATTCGTTCGCGACGAGGATCAGCGGGATGTCGGTGCCCGGAAGCGTGGTGCGGAGGAACCCCGCGTCGGCGGTCCAGTTCGCCCAGGAGATCGGCGTCATCGGATGTGCGAGGTCGAGGATGACGCCGTTGCGGGTGAACCATTCGCGCGCCTGGCGATAGAACGGCATCACGACGACGACGTCGTGGCCGAGCTTCGCGAGTGCTTTGGGAAGAGAGCCGCAGACGTCGCCGAGTCCGCCGGTTTTGGCGATCGGAGAGACTTCAGCGGTCGCGATGAGGATGCGCATGCGGCGCTACTTTATCGCTTACGAGACGAGGATCGCCGCATATCCGACCACCGCGCTGTAATCCCCATTCACATCGCCCGACGTCGCGTGTTTGATCAGCTTCGCGCTCGTCGCGCCGAGTTGCCGGGCGGCGATGAGCATCGCCGTGGTCGGGATGAAGCCGCACATCGAGATGTCTTCCTCTTCGACGACGCGCCAGAGCTCGCGCGGATCGAGGGCGAGCACGGCGTCGATTGCGAGCTGGTCTTTGCGCAGCGTCGTCTGCTGGTTCTCGTAGTGATTGAGATCGGAGCTGGCGAGGATGGCGATCGGCCCATCGCTCGCGGCGATCACGTCCGCGACCGCTTTGCCGATTTCTTCGCAGAGCTCGTAACGCGGATAGCCGAGGCAGATCGGGACGAAGGTGAAGTCGCCGAGGAGTTGCTGGAGAAACGGGAGCTGCACTTCGAGCGAGTGTTCGCGCGCGTGCGCTTTCGCATCCTCGGCGAGAAGCTGCGTTCGTTTCATCAGCGCGTCGGCGAGCGGCGTATCGACCGCGACGTCGCCAAGCGGCGTGCGCCAGGCACCTTCGCGATAGATCGCGGCGAAGTGTCCGGCGCCGGTGTGGTTGGGACAGAGAATGATGAAACGCTTCGGCAGTTCGGCGTGCTCGTAAAAGGCGGCGGCGACGTGGCCGCTGTACATCAGTCCGGCGTGCGGAACGACCGCGCCGATGAAGCGCTCTTTCGCGGCGTTGCGCGGATTCTCGTCAAAGCAGCGCGCGACCTGCGCGCGCAGCCGCTCCGGCGTTCCTTCGTAAAACGAACCGGCGACGGCTGGAGGTCTGATCGTCATAGCGTCCTCCAAAAACGAAAATGCCGCGACACACGCTGCCGCGGCATTTCGACGACGATGGAGTTGAATTCGCTTTGATGCGCGGGGCAAATCGCCCCTCTTCAGCAGCAACGTGGAAGGGTCTGCTTCGGCTTCTCGCGTCGAAGGAAGCTCGCCTTCCGATCCACCGCCACGTCTTTCGTATCATCAAGTCGCGTGCCACCTAATCGCGATCGAAACTCGGTGAATAGAGCACCGCATTCAGGAACAGCGGCAGCGTGCCGCGCCAGAAGAGACGGTAGTTCGGTTCGTCGGCAAACGTGATCACTTTGCCGCGGCCGAATGGCTCCGCCGTCAGGAACGGCGACCCCTTCAAACGATCGAGCGACTCCGGCCACGCGACGCCGGAGACGAGCGGGTTCTTCGCGTCGATGGTCACGATGTTGTCGACTTTGTGCGGCAGCGCGACGAACGCGGCGGAGCCTTCGATCATCACCGACGGCGAGCGCGGCACGCCGAACGTGAGGTAGCTGCGCTCGTTCATCGTCGTCCGAAACGCGGAGCCCGGAATCCGGAACTCGTTGTAGCGCTCTTCGGTCGTGGCGTCATCGTCCTTCTTCTTCGGTGCGGTCCACGGCTTGAGCTTCGAGATGTCGACGTCTTTCTCGCGCAGGAACGAGCTGGCGTCTTTCACCGCGACGAGCGTGCCGCCGGCGCGCAGCCATGCCTGCAGTTTCTCGATGCCGCGTTTGCCGAGACGGTCGGAGTAGCCGGAACCATCGGGAAAGATGAGCACGAGGTACTTCGAGAGATCGGCGTTGCGAATCGTTTCGAGCTGCAGCGTCGTGTGCGGAATCGGCGTGTCGACGTCGAGCGTGTGCCAGAGCATGCCGTATGACGTGGCGCTCGTGCCTGCGCCGCCGACGATGGCGATGCGCGGATCGCGAATGTAGTGAATGCGCTCGGAGCCGAAGGCGGTACCGCCGGTCCAGCCGCTCTCGACCGGCAGCACGGCGATGGCGCTTTCACGCGCGATCCGTTCAAGCGTCGTGTCGACATCGGCGTTGTTGTTCGCTTTCAGCACGATCACCGAGCCGCGCGAGAGCTTGCGATCGCCGACGGTCACCGCGTCTTCGCTGACGTTGAAACGGACGTTGTTCGCCAGCATCTTTCCGATGAAGCGATAGAGATTCGGATCCTGCGCGTCGACGACGTAGCCGTACGACGCTTTGCGGAACGACGCGGGCGACGGTTTCGCGAATGGTTTCACATCGGCGGCGAGCGGCGCGGCCGCCGACCACGTCTCGACATTCATCGCCAGCGGCAGCGACCACGTCGTGATGTCGTAGAAACTATCCGCTTCATCAGCCTCTGCTTTCTGGCGCTGCTCTTCGAGAAATCCTTTCGAGAAGGTCGGCGTCTTTTCGAGCAGCGTCTGTGCGAGTCCGCCGAGCGGCTGACGCGTCGTGACGACCGCGGTGCCGGCGGGAAACGTGTGGCTTTCCACCGCGTCCGCTTCCGTGCGCGTGGCGCGCGTCGTCACCGCGGCGCCAAGCGTGCCGACCTGGATTCCCTGCCGCTGCAGCAGCGAGATCATCGTGTCGAAGTTCGGCGAGCCGGGAACGACGAAGAACACGTTGCGGCCGTTGTCGCTCTGCGACTTCACCGAGTTGTACGTGAACTGCAGCAGCCCTTCGCGATTCGCCGACGCGGTGCGCAGCGTCGTCATCGCGGTGGTGTAGTGGCGCATCAGCCGATCGTTGAGCGTGAGGATGGTGTTGTCGTCGCGCAGATACGCGGAGCCGGCGCGTCCGCCGCCCGCCATCTCGTACGTCATGCCAACCGCGCCGTGCATCGCCGGCCAGCTGTCGCCGTAGCCGGGATAGAAGAGGTCGTAGCTTTCGGCGACGAAGAACGGCCAGCCGCGCTGCGTGAACGCTTCCGCGTTCGCGCGGCCGAATGTCTCCAGCCAGCGCTCGACCTCTTTCGGCAGGTTGACGTTGATCGGATTCGCGTCCGGCGGGAAGAAGTAGGTCGAGCGCGGACTCATCTCGTGGAAGTCGACGAAGACCTGCGGGTTCCAGCGCTGGTACTCGGCGATGCGCGCCTGCGTTTCGCGCTGCGAGAGCCACGTCCAGTCGCGGTTCATGTCGATGAGGTAGTGGTTGTAGCGACCACCCGGCCACGGCTCGGTGTGCTCGGACGCTTCGGGATTCGCATTCGCTTCGACGCCGCGCATGCGGCCGTACCACTGCACGTAACGCTCGCGGCCGTCGGGATTCTCGAGCGGATCGATGAGGATGACGAGATCGTCGAGCAGTTTCGCGGAGCCGGGATCGCGCAGCAGCGTGCTGGCGACGAGCATGGCCGCTTCGGCCGATGACGATTCGTTGCCGTGCACGCCGAAGGCAAGCCACGCAATGGCGGGTGTCGATTTCGCGACGTCGGCGGCACGCGCGGGAGTCGTCGCCGACGGATCGCCGAGCGAGACGACGCTTCTGCGGATCTCATCGAGCGCGGCGCGGTTTTTCGCCGAGGTGATGGTGGCGAGGACGAGCGGTCGTCCTTCGTACGTCGTGCCGAATCTCTGCACGGTGATGAGATTCGATCGCTTCGCCAGTTCGTCGAAGTAATCGAGAATGCGATCCCACGGCGTGAAGCGGTCGCCGAGTTTGTAGCCGAGGAACTCGTCGGGCGTCGGAATCGCAGTCTGCGCGAAGGCGGTGGTGGTCAGCGCAAGAAGAGCGATGGCGATGACGAAACGTCGAAGCATGCAGTTCACCCCTTAAGGAGCCGGATTCTAATGGTCTATCAGCTGATCTCGATCGTCGGAGCGGTGGTGATTCTCTCCGCTTACGGCGCGCAGCAGATGAAGAAATTGCACGCGGAGAGCGTCGCGTACCAGCTGATGAACTTCATCGGCGGAACGTGTCTCTGCGTCGCGGCGGTCGCCGCGCAACAGTACGGATTCATCATTCTGGAAGGGACGTGGGCGGTGCTGAGCGCGTGGGGACTGTGGCGCGTGGCCGTCATTCCGCGACCGTAACTTCATCCTCGATCACCGCGTTCGACTTCGTATGAATCCCGAGCCGTTTCATCATCTCGTTCAGCGTCGACGGTTTGAGCTGCAGCAGCTCGGCCGCTTTTTTCTGCACGTTGTTCGCGAGCTCGAGCGACTGGAGAATCATCGAGCGTTCGTAGCGTGAGACGGCGTCTTTGAGCGAGAGGCCGTCGGCCGGAACGATCATCGCCGGCTGATCGGTCTGCTGCGGGAAGCGGAGGTAGTCGGGAAGGAGATCGGGTCCGATGCGGTCGGTGGTGCAAAGGACGACGGCGCGCTCGATCGTGTTCTCCAGTTCGCGCACGTTGCCCGGCCATGGATGGTCCATCAGGATGCGCATCGCATCAGCCGTCAGGTCCCGCACCTTGCGCTTGTTCTCTTCCGCGTATTTATCGAGGAAGTGCGAGACGAGCAGCGGGATGTCTTCGCGGCGGCGGCGGAGCGGCGGCAGCGAAACGGTGATGACGTTGAGGCGGTAGAAGAGATCTTCGCGGAAACGCTTCTCCGACATCAGCGTGTTGAGGTCGGCGTTGGTCGCGGCGATGATCCGGCAGTCGACG
>JAOBAU010000186.1 GCA_025463165.1 Acidobacteriota bacterium
CACGAGGCGGACGTTCGCCGGCGATGCGGCGGGCAGCGTTGCGTGCGGATCGGTGATGAATGCTTCATCCGCGAACATGAGCGACTTCGCGGCGATCAGTTCGTCTTCGCTCATCCGTCGCACGCGCGAAACGGCGTGGAAGCGCGGGAGCTCGGCGACGTTGAGATACAGCCGCGCGTCGGGCAGCTCGCGATCGAAAATCACCGGCTTCATGACGCGGCCGTAGAAGATCGGCGCATCGCCCGCGACGGTCGTCGCTCCGCGCAGCAACGTTGCTTTCATCGCGAACGCTTCGACGCGCAGCGTGACGCTTTCACCGAGCCGCGCGTACGGCTGCAGCGGGATGTAGACCTTGCCGAGCGCGCTCATGTCTTCGGGCGTGAACGAGCGCGTGAAGACGTCCGCGCCGTTCTTGCGCAGCGAGACCATCAGCCGCGGTGTCGCGCCGGCCGCCGATTCCATCGTCGCCGGAAGCTCGATCGCCCAGAACGGTTCGGCATCGACGCGGATCGTGCGCTCGAGGATGTCGCCCGGTTTCATCTCGACGTTCGAGAACTTCACTTCCGCGACGCCGGGCACCGTCGCTTCGAAGACCTTCCAGCGAATGATGTCGATGGCGTGCTGCTCGACGAAGTAGCGAATGCCGAGGAGCGCGAGGAACGGATCGGCGAAATCGAAATTGAGACTGTTGAACGTGATGACGGTCGACGTGCCGCTCCACGATGTTGGATCGACGCGCAACAGCATCCGCCGATACGCGGCTTCTGACGAGAAGTGGCTGCGAACGTCTTCGAGCGCGAAGAGCTCGGACGAGTTCGGCCAGAGGTACGCGAAGAATGGCGCGATGCGGAACGGCCGTGGCTGCGCCTGCAGATAAGCGATGGCCGGCGACGACGGGATCTTCGTGTCCTGCGGCCGCAGATACGGATGAAAGCGTCCCGCGAAGACAGTGAGGTCGGCGGCGGCGAGGAGTGCGAGCGTCATCGCAATGGCGCCGCCGAATCGGCGTCGGGCCACGACGAGCGTGCCGGCGGCGGCGAGATAGGCGGCGGCGACCGGCAGCACGAGTTGTAATCGCGTCAGCGGCGAATAGCGGATGCCGGGAAGCGCGGCGAGCGCGCGCGAAATGATCGGCGCGCCGAACATCGCCGCCGCGACGATGAGCAGCATCGCCAGCCAGTACCAGCGTCGCCGCGCGCGGCGGCTGAACGGCGCGAGTGCGATGAGTGGCAGCGCGACGATGCCGAGGTAGATCGTTGCTTCAACGTAGTTGTTCACCGGCAGCGAGCGATCGCCGTTCCAGTTGTGATACGCGGGATTGCCGAGGCGATCGGGCTTGAGGAATGACAGCGCGTGATGTGGCGGAAAGGCGTTGTTGCTCATCGTTGCGCGCATGCCGAGGTAGCCGGTGCGGCGGATGAACTGAATGAAGGGGACGAGCGAGGGCGATGCGATGAGGAGCGCGAGCGCGACGGCCAGCGTCGCGGCGCCGACCGATCGCAACGGAAATCGTCGCTCGCGAATGCAGAGGAAGATGAAGTACGCGGCGGCGATGTATGCGCCGTACGCCATCGTTGCGGGGAATCCGGCGAGCGCGTACGCGAGTGCGATCAATACGATGACGCCGAACGGGACGCGTTTGCTGCGCACGACGCGGCAGACGATCCAGAGCAGCGCCGGATAGAGGACCGTCGCATTCGTCACCTGCCACAGCCAGCGCACCGCGAAGGCTCCCGACGCCGCGAAAACGATCGCGCCGACCGCTGCGCCGCGACGCCCGAGGTGTTCTTCGCGCAGCCAGAGATACGTGAACCAGAACGCGGTGTTGAGCTTCAGGAAGATGATGCCGGTGTAGACCCACGCCAGCGGCAGCAGCAACGTCGGGATGGCGATGAACGGCGAGAGAACGGCGGCGGCGGACGAGCCCCAGCCCGGGATGCCGGACGCGATGAACGGATTCCACGCGAACGCGTGGCCGCTTTTCATCAGCGACATCAGCGTGTAGTACGACGTCGGCGGATCGTTGAGCAGCCAGTTCTGAATGTCGAAGCTGCGCGCCGACGCCCACGGGTCGTAGCTGTAGAAGACGTCGTTCGGCGAAACGACGCGCGCCATGAAGATGACCGGGAAGAAGAAGATGAAGTTCGCGGCGGCGATGGCGGCAAGCGCGAAGCGGTGTTTGCGGATGCGGCGCAAGGTGGGCGGAGTTTAGCGCGATAAACTCGCCCTGCCATGCCACGGAAGCTTCTCATCGCCGCCGACGTCGACCGCACCTTCACCGACCGCGTGCTGCGCGATGCTCGCTTCGAAGTTCGTCACGAACCGGTGCGCACCGAGGCCGATCTCGCGCGCGTGATCGGCGACGCGGAGATCCTCGTCACGCGCGCCTACAATGACGTCACGCGGCGCGTGCTCGACGCCGCGCCGCACCTGCAGCTGATCGCGCAGGGAACGAGCGGCACCGACAACATCGACGAGCCGACGGTGCGCGAGCGCGGCATCACCGTCATCAGTCTTCCCGGCGAAAATGCAAACGCGGTCGCCGAACTGGTCCTCGGCTTCATGATCGCACTCACGCGCACTGTTCCGTTTTACGACCGGCAGATGCGCGACGGCATCTGGCAGCGCGACGACTGCGCGACTCGTCACGAGCTCTCGCACTTTCGCCTCGGCATCATCGGACTCGGCGAAGTCGGACGTCGCGTTGCACGTCTCGCATCAGCGTTCTCGATGCGCGTCGCGGCCTTCGATCCGTATCTCGATGACGCGACGTTCGCGGCGCGCGGCGCGCGGCGCGTGTCATCGATCGATGAACTGCTGTCATCGACCGACACCCTCACGCTGCACGTGCCGCTGAACGGCGAGACGTCGCGCATCATCTCCGCGCCGCAACTGGCGATGCTTCCACGCGGCGCGTACGTGATCAACGCCTCGCGCGGCGGCGTGCTCGACGTGCAAGCGGCGCTCGACGCGCTGGCGGCGAATCAGCTCGGAGGAATCGCGCTCGATGTTTACGAGCCCGAGCCGCCGGCGATGAAGTTTCCAGACGATCCGCGACTGATCCTGACGCCGCACGTCGCCGGCTGTTCGACCGAAGCGAAAGCGTCGATCGGCGCGAAGCTGTACGAGAAGCTGGTCGCGTTCTACAGCTGACGATAGACGGCGTGCGCCGCCGCGAACCAGGCGACGTTCGCGATGATCATCAGCACGACGCCGGCGACGAACAGCGTTCGTCTGCGCGGCGGCTCGATCTGCACGAAGTCATGCGCGATGACGGCGAGCCACGGCAGCCAGCCCCACGCGTACCATCCGCCGACGCCGCCCCACTTTCCCCAGAACAGCCGATGCGAGACGAACCACGCGAGCGTCGCGGCGATGGCGACGAGCAGCGCGATGACGTTCGGCTGCCATTGCGGCGGACGGCGCACGCGCATCGACACGAGCGCGACGACGGCGAACAGCGCGACCGCGATCAGCAGCCACGCCGGCGCGCGAAAGACACTCCACTCGCCGAGCCAGAAGCCGGTCTTCACGAATGTGTAGCCGCTGCGCGCGAGACCTTTCGCGATCTGCAGCAGTGTTTCGTTGAATGGCGCCGGTGCGGCGTTGAGCTCAACCGTGCCGCCCCAGTGAAATCCGCGCAGCCATTGCAGCGGCAGGACGAGCGCTGATACGACTGCGACTCCGAGCGCCTGGAGTCGCGAACGATTCATCAGCGTCCAAATGATCAACAGCGCCACGATCGGGATCGCAGTCAGTTTGATGAGCGGTCCGATCGCGGCGAGCAACACGAGCCATGTCGTGGAGAGGCGTCGGTCGAGCGCCCAGACGACGACCGCCGTCCAGAGAAACACCGCGGAGTCATTCGCGCAGCGCGCGAGCGATTCGGCGGCGCCCGGAATCAGCATCACGAGCAGCAGCGCGGCGTACCACTCATCGCCACGCGAACGCGCAACGGCGCGCAGCGGGAAGAGCAACGCGATGAAGATCAGCGCGACGGAGAAGAGTCGCATCGCCAGCAGCCGCGCAATAGGATTGCCGATCGGCAGCAGCGACGGAATCACGTAGTACGCCGGCGGCTGGTGGCGCTCGTAGTTCGGAATCGTTCCCGCGGCCGGCGGCGGCGCATCGAATCGCAACACGTTCCACTCCGCCGGTGCGCTGCCGAACGGCGGACAACGCAATGCGCGCCGCAAATCGGCGCTGCACGGATGCGCGACGACTGACGTCACGATCGTTCCGTCGACCGGCGCGGTGGTCCAGCCGAAGTCGGTCGCGTGCGCGAGATGGAACGGCTCGTCGGGACCTTCGTACGCCGGAACGTAGAGGGGGTGAACGACGAAGCGGACGAGCACCACGAACAGCAGCGCTCGCGCGGCGGTTCTCACCCGAGGTACATCCCGCCGCGCACGACGAACCGGCCGTCGCGGAGCACGTCGCGCACGAGGTTCACGCCGAAGTGATAGACGAGATGGAAATAGCTCGGCGCATCGAGAAGCACGAGATCGGCGCGCTTGCCGGTTTCAATCGAGCCGGTCTCATTCGCCAGCCGCAGCGAATACGCGCCGTGCAGCGTCGCCGCGGTCAGCGACTCCTCGACCGTCATCTTCATCTGCAGCGTCGCCAGTTGCATCACGATCTGCATCGACTCCGTCATCGACGTGCCGGGATTGCAATCGGTCGACAGCGACACGACCGCCCCGGCATCGATCAACTTTCGCGCCGGCGCGTAGCGATCCGACATCAGGAAGAAGCTCGTGGCCGGCAGCATGTTCGCGACCGTGTTCGACGCCGCCAGCGCGGCGATGCCGGCGTCGCTGATGTGCATCAGATGATCGGCCGACGCGGCGTCGAGCGAGGCAGCGAGCGAAGCGCCGTCGGTATCCGACAGTTCATCCGCATGCACGCGCGGCGTCATCCCGGCGCGCGCGCCGGCGCGCAGCACGGCATCGCCCTGCTCGCGCGTGAACACGCCGCGCTCGATGAAGACGTCGCAGAAGACGGCCAGCTTTTCGGCGGCGACGCGCGGAATGATCTCGTCGATGATCCGCTCGACCCACGCGTTGCTTTTATCTTCGGGCGGAAAGTCGTGCGCGGCGAGACAGGTCGGCACGAGCCGCACCGGCGACGTTTCCCCGGCCGCTCGAATGGCGCGGAGTTGTTTCAGCTCGTCTTCGAGATTGAGTCCGTAGCCGCTCTTCGCTTCAGCCGTGGTCGTGCCGTAACGCGCCATCGTCCGCGCGCGGGTAACGACGTTCGCGCTGAGCTCTTCCTCCGACGCGGCGCGCGTCGCACGAACGGTCGACGCGATGCCGCCGCCCGACGCGGCGATGTCGGAGTACGTCTCGCCGCTCAGCCGGCGGTTGAATTCCGACTCGCGATAGCCGGCGAACGGAATGTGCGTGTGCGAATCGATGAAGCCCGGAATCGCCGTCGCGCCGCGCGCATCGAAATCTTCGGTGATCGTCTCGCGCACCGCGTCGTCGATGTCGTTCTCGGGACCGATGTACGCGAAGCGTCCCTCGCGAACGACGATGACGCTCTTCTCGTACGTGACGAGCTCGCGCAACTTGCGGCCGCGTTTCGGCGCGCTGCCCGCCGGCGTCGCGATCTGTGACAGGTTGCGGATGAGAAGTGCCACGTGCTTCGCACTTTATGCTGAGCGGAGCGAAGCATCAACGGTGGCGCCGCGCGCTCAGGATGATGATGACAACGTCGCGCGATGAATCGCCGTCACCGGCAACTCGTTCGCTTCCTGCTCCGCATCGAGCATGACCAGCTGCTGCATCGTGTCGAGCATCGACTGCAATCGATTGCGCGCCACTTTGCGCTCGACCTTCAGATCCTGAATCGACCGCTGAATCTCACTGACGCGCGACATGGCCTGCGACACGAGCCGCTCCGAAAGCAGCTCCGCATCCTTCACCGTCAGCTCCGCCTCTTTGCGCGCGTTCGCTTTGACGTCTTCCGACACTTTCTGCGCGGAGATGAGCGTGTCTTTCAGGATGCGCTCGCGCTCGGAATGCTGATCGAGATCGGAGCGCAGCATCGCGTTCTCGCGCGTCAATCGATCGACGCTCTGCAGCAGGCTCTCGATCTCCTCGGCCACGAGATGCAGGTACCCGCGCACCTCATCCGTCGAGTAACCCTTCAGCGTCCTCGCGAACGTCTGCTTCTGAATCTCCAGCGGAGTCAGATCCTGCATGACACCCTCCCGGCACTGCCCGTCTTACCTGGCGAGTATAAGGCTGAACAGCCAAATAACCACAGCACGCAGCAGGTAGATGGCGAGGAAGAGGAGGATCGGCGACCAGTCGATTCCGCCGGTTTTATACGACGGCAGCATCCGCTGAAACGGACGGATGAACGGCCGCGCCATGCGACCGAACATGTCGTAGATCTGGCTCAGGATGTGGAACGCCGACGCGTGGCGCCAGCGGAACGACGTCTGTCCGGCGATGAGCAGAATCCACGAAAGGATCACCCACGCGAAGACCGTCCACTGAATGATCGAGAGGATGATGAGGATGACGTTTTCGACTGCAAAGATGACCGGCATCAGCCGCGGCTCCCGAAAATGGCGCGGCCGACGCGGACCATCGTCGAGCCTTCCTCGATCGCGATCTCGAAGTCTTCGCTCATGCCCATCGACAGCTCACGCAAGCCGAGGGTATCGCGCATCGCGCGCAGCGTGCGAAAAAATGGACGCGCATCTTCCGGCTCACCGGCGGGCGGAATGGCCATCAATCCGCGAACGTCGACGGAATCGAGTGCGACGATCTTCTTCACGATCGCGCCAACCTCCGCCGTCGCGATTCCACTCTTCTGCGGCTCATTGCCGACGTTGATCTGCACCAGTAGTTCCTGTCGCTTCCCCGCCGCGGCCGCTGCTTTGGCGAGTTTCTCCGCGAGCTCGAGCGAGTCGACGCTCTCAATGACGTCAAAGAGCCGCACGGCGTCTTTCGCCTTGTTCGATTGCAGATGTCCGATGAGATGCCAGCGCGCGCTGCCGTGCACGAGCGGACGCTTGTCACGCGCTTCCTGCACGCGATTTTCGCCGACGTGCGTGATGCCGGCGGCGAGCGCTTCCTCGACGGCATCGGCGGGAAACGTTTTCGATACGCCGACGAGCGTTACATCATCGCGCGAGCGGCCGGCGCGAGCACACGCCGCTGCGATGCGCGCTTCAACCGCGGCGACGTTCTCACGAATCGGCACGATGTCTTTCGATCAACTTTCCGCTGACGCGAACCTCCGGACGATCGAGGCCGGCATTCGCGAGACGATCGGCATCTTTGTTTCCCGCGCGCAGCGTGTGACGAATCGAGAAGCGTGCGAACTGCCGCACCATCGTCTTCGCCTTGTTGTACATCGGCACGAGGTTGGGATGCTTGACCTTGTACTTGCCGAGCATCTGTTGCACGAGCAGAAGCGAGTCGGAGATCACTTCGACTTCCGTCGCCCCCTCGGCGGCAGCGAGTGAAAGTGCTTCGAGGAGACCGGCGTACTCGGCGACGTTGTTCGTCGTCGTGCCGAGAAAGCCGCTGACTTCGATGATCTCGCCGCCGGACGTTTTCATGTAGACGCCGTAGCTCGCGGGTCCGGGATTTCCGCGGCAGGCGCCGTCGACGAATGCGGTGACTTTCAGGTGCCTTTCTCCAGATAGAGGATGCGGTGACAGCCTTCGCAGTGAACGAGATCGCCGCGCTTCAACTGTTGTGAAAGCGCAGGACGAATGCGCGAGCGGCAGGCGCTGCACGATTCCGCCGCGACCGGCGCGACAGCAATGCCCTGACGCTGTTTGAAGACGCGATGGAACTCGCGCTTCAGACCTTCGGCGAGTGTTGCCTCGATCTTCTCCGCTTTCTTTTTCAGCGCATTCGCTTCGCCGCGAAGATCGCCGAGTGAGCTCTGCCACGCGGCGTACGCTTCGTCGTAGCGCGCTTTCAGATCGGCGTGCGCGGCGTTGCGATCATCGAGCTGCTTCTGGATCACGTCGATGTCGCCCATCTGCTTGAGCGCCGAATCCTCGAGCTCTTTGACGTGCTTGCGCGTGGCGTCGATCTCTTTCCACGCCGCGGCGTACTGCTGCTGATTTTTCACCTGCATCAGCTGGCCCTGATACTTCTTCAGCAGTTCCTGCTGATCGGAAAGCTCGCCTTCGACGCGGCGGCGTTCCTTCGACAACACTTCGATCTGCGCTTCCAGCCGCGCCATCTCTTCGTTGGCCGACTGCCACTCGCGATCGATGACGGCGAACGACTCCGGCTTCACGCTCAGCTGCCGCTCACGATCGGCGAGCTGCGTGTAGACGGACTGCAGCTCCCACAGCTTTTCGACGTCCTGATTCAACAGCTCCTCCATAAAACGAAAAAGGCGTTCCTCAGTCGGAACGCCTGTGCGGTTTCTCTCTCGCGGATGAGCACGCGCTTGCATGGACAGTTCTTCGTTTTGTGCATGTTCCCCGCTCGGGTCCGATGGGTCCACCAGGATTCGAACCTGGGACCTGCCGGTTATGAGCCGGTAGCTCTAACCGCTGAGCTATGGACCCGGACGCGCGATTCTATAGCGGATGCGCGCGGAACGGGAGAACTACTTCAGCTCGACGGTATCGCCGACCATCATCGAGTAACGCATCTGCATGATCTTCGCGGTGGCCGTCTTCGCCTCGGTGGTCAGCACGCCGATCTCGCCGAGAAGCTGCGGCGGCTGTCCCTTCTGCGGACTGTCGCGATAGACGGTCAGGAAATCGCCGGGCGTGATCTGGTCGTCCTGCCCGAGGTTGATCTCGATCAGGTGACCTTCGCCGAGCGCTTCTTTCCATCCGCCTTCAGAGCGGACGATCACACCCTTCGCCTTGCCGCTCTGCGGATCGCAGAACGTCGGCAGGCTCGGGATGCGTGCGAGCGGGATCGGAATCTGCGGCAGCGGTTTCAGACGGTCGCCGAGACGAATCGGCATACAGGTCTGCATGACGATGCCGCGCGATACGTGCTCGTCGGCGCAGAGGATTTTGATCTGACCGCGAAACGCGTACTGGCGGCCGATGACTGCATTCGTAGTCGGATGACGAACGAGCTCTTCCGGCGAAACGACGAGATACGTCTCGCCGGCAACGAGTCCGGTCGCGGTGCCGCCGTCTACGAACAGGAGATCGAGATCGGAGCCGCCGAGCGGCTGCTGCATCGCGTGCGGCACATAGCGCAACTCGACGTCTTCGTATGACGCGACGCGATTCGGCATCGGCTCATCATCACGGCCGATGTATCCGTAGCAATAGATGTCGCCCTCGGCGCCGAGCGGAATCGGACGGCTGGCGGCGGCCGCGAGATCGGCGGCGATGTTGGAGCCGGGCGTCGTATCGGGGGCTGTGGGCGTGGAGCTCAGCAGCGCGCCGGACTCTGACGTGGATGCGCCGGCGGTCGTCGCAACGCCGGCAGTGGACGCCGCGGCGGTTTCACCATCGACCTGAAGAACGTCGCCCGGATAGATCCAGTGCGCGTCGGTGATCCAGGTGTTCGACTCCCAAAGCTGCGGCCAGAGGTATGGGTTCTTGTAGAACTGCTGCGCCAAACCCCAAAGCGTATCGCCTGCTTTGATCGTGTAGGTTTTCGAGCCCGCGGGATACGTCGCCGGATCGGGAGGGTTGTACGCGGTCCAGTGATCGCCGTAGCGATGGAGCTGTCGCGGCGGCGTGGAGCTGTTCGCCGGCTTTCTCGCCGCCGCGAAGGCGGGAACTGCTACCGCGAGCAGAAGAATGGGAGCCACCCGACGCACACTGACCATTTGCCCCTCCCAACATCTGTAGAGCGTAACGGCGAAAACGTTAGCGCAAAGTCGGGCGGTGCGTCAAATAAACCGCGCGGATTGAACTGATTAGGAAATGAAAAGGGCGGCTCGGAAGCCGCCCTGAGGGTCGTTCAGCGGACTGCAACCACCTCGGCGTCGGGTGGCGCGATCACTCCGCCGCCTCGCTGCTCCGCCTCGAAGCGCTTCATCTCGCCTTTCCGCTTTTCGTACTTGTGCATGACCTTCTTTACGTACTGCTGCGTCTCGCGGAAGGGCGGCACGCCGTTGTAGCGCTTCACGTTCCCTTCGCCGCCGTTGTACGCGGCGATCGTCTTCTTCAGGTTGCCGTCGAAACGATCGGAGAGATAGCTGAGGTACTTCACACCGGCGTCGACGTTTTGCTCCGGATCGTAGAGATTGCGCGCGCCCATCCAGCGACCGGTGCGCGGCATGAGCTGCATCAATCCCTTCGCGCCGACCTGCGAGCGTGCGTTCGTCCGAAAGCGCGATTCCGTCTCGACGACCGCGGCGACGAGCGCCGGATCGACTTTGTACTTCTCCGCTTTCTCGTGGATCAGCCCGCCGAACGGAACGGCGTCGGCGAAGAACTGGCGGCGGATCGCGACGTTGAAGCGATGGAGCTCTTTCTGAAGCGGCGTCGCGTTCGCGTCGAGCTCGGCATTGGCGGCATCTTCCGGCAGCCACGCTTCATCGAACAGCGAGACGCGCTGCGAGACGAGGCTGCCGGGAAGCACGCGTGACAGCTTGAAAACCGAGTTCCCCGCGAAGCCGTTGTCGAGCGTGGCGACGACGTTGTCGCGCGTCCCCTTCTGACGAACGACCTGCACGTGATCGAGATCTTTTCGCACGAGGAAGTGCGTTCCTTCGAGCGCGTCGGTGATGCCGCCGATGGAGAGGACAGCGCCGACCGCGAGGGTCGCGGCGCCGCGTCCGCCGAGGAGACGGAAAAGCCGGCTGCCGTGAGTCTTCCGGCGGATTTTCGCGTTGCGACGCGACAGAGAGTCAATCAGGCGATTCATCATCGTGGTTTCGTCCCTCCGTGCTGACTGCGGTTATTTGCAGGTCTTGCGCGATGGGTAACGACTCACGATCGAGTGTTATTGCTGAACTTACCGACCGCTGCGTTCGGCAAGGTTGCAAACTGCTTATTTGCAGTGACTTACTCGCCGAACACTTCAGCCGAAAACTTCTCGATTTTCGTCGCGGGATCGCGCCAGGCACCCTTCGGGAGACCGGCTTTGACGCAGGTCTGATCGAGAAACGTGTCGCGATCCCACCCGTAATCGGTGGCGACCTGCGGGAGGAGCAGACCGACATTCCGCCCGCGGCCGACGATCAAGCCATCGCGCCCGACGACGATGTCGTCGATGTTCGTGACCCGCTCGATCGGACCCATGACGGAGATCTCCAGCTCGATGTTCTCCAGCTCCGCAGACTGCAGCGGAAAGAAGCGAGGATCGCGAAAGGCTGCCGAGAGTGCACTCGATGAGACCGCGCGATACAGCGGTTCCACGGCAACGATCGAGCCGATGCAACCACGCAACTCGCCATGCGAGGTCAGCGTGACAAAGGCGCCCGCGGGACGGCGAAGCGTTTCGTCGTAATCGTCTTCACGAAGTTCCGGCCGACGGCCGTCGAGTCCCGCTTTGATCGACTCGCGCGCGATCGTGAGGAGGGTTGAGCGTTGTGAGTCGGTCAGCATGCGGAGGTGAGGAGCATGCGGCGTTCCAGCGTCTTTACGCGGTCCGGCTCCGATGAATCAACATCAGGTTCCGGATGTACACGATCAGTCCCGGTGCCTGGCCGAGCACGATGACAGGATCGCCGCGCAGCACGCCGTAGATCGTCATCAGCAGTCCGCCGGTCAGCGAGAAGTACCAGAAGGCGATCGGGATGTGGCTTTCGCGGCGGCGTTCGGACGAGATCCACTGCACGATGAAGCGGGCGGCGAAAAGCGCCTGCGCGACGAAGCCGAAGACGGCGAGAAGGTCCCAGTGCCAGTGCCCGGGGTCGAAGATCCGGTTCACGGTTCCTCGTGCGCGCTGTAATCGAGCACGCGCTTCGACATCCAGCGAACGGCAAGACAGTCGGCCAGTCCGCGGAAGGCGCGATTCATCGCTCCGTACTTCGAAACGCCGAACTGCCGCGCGCGATGGTTGACCGGCATCTCCGCGACTTTGTATCCCTGCATCCGGACGAGCGTCGGCAGGAAGCGATGCATACCGGTGTAGAGCTTCACGCGATCGATCGCCTCGCGCCGCACGAGCTTCAGCGAACAGCCGGTGTCGGTGATCTGATCGCGCGTGATCCAGTTGCGCACGCCGTTACCGATCTTCGACTGCAGCTTGCGTGAGAACGTATCGTGGCGATTGACGCGCACGCCGATGACCATGTCGACGCCGAGCTCTTCGAGCTTCTGCATCATCGCCGGAATGTCCGCGGGATCGTTCTGCAGATCGGCGTCGAGCGAGACGACATAGTCGCCGCGCGCGGCGCGCCACGCCGCATCGAGCGCGGCAGTCTGTCCGCTGTTTTTCGCCAGCGCCACGATGCGCAGGTTCGGATATTGCGCACGCGCGGCGCGCAACGCCGCCAGCGAACCGTCGCTCGAGCCGTCATCGGCCGCGACGATCTCGTACGTCCACGGCTTGCCGTCGAGCGCTTTCGCGATCTCGGCGAGCAGGATCGGGACGTTCTCTTCCTCGTTGTAAACCGGGAAGACGACGGAGAGATGAGGCTGCATCAGCGCGGGAGTTTAACTGAGAACGCGCGCTCGAAATTTGCCGTCGTCGCGTCCGCCACGTAGTCGAGCGACTTCTCCCAGAGCGATGCCAGCAGCTCGGCGATTTTGATCACGTACGCCGGCTCGTTGTCGCGTCCGCGAAACGGCACCGGCGCGAGGAACGGCGTGTCGGTCTCGATCAGCACGCGGTCGTGCGGCACCGCACGCGCCGCTTCGCGCAGCGACTCGGCAGTGCGGAAGGTGACGATCCCGGAAAACGAGATGTAGTAGCCGAGCTCGACGAGCTGCAGCGCGACGTCGCGCGTTTCGGTGAAGGAGTGGAGGATGCCAGGCAGCGGCTGGCGGCCGAGAATCTCGAGCATCTCCGGCGTCGACTCGCGGTTGTGAATGATGACCGGCTTGCTGACGCGGCGCGCGAGCTCGAGATGGCGTTCGAGGACGGCGATCTGCGTCTCACGCGGCGAGTGGTTGTAATGAAAGTCGAGTCCGCACTCGCCGATGGCGACGACGCGGTCGTCAGCGGCGAGACGTTCAATCTCAGCGAACGCCGCGTCGTCGCAATCCTTCGCTTCGTGCGGATGAAACCCGACCGCCGCCCAGACGTCGTCGTGCT
>JAOBAU010000212.1 GCA_025463165.1 Acidobacteriota bacterium
GTGAAGCAGGCGTTAACTTAACTTTTTAGATGTGACCCCCT
The DNA here is from genome assembly GCA_025463165.1 of Acidobacteriota bacterium. Classification (GTDB taxonomy): domain Bacteria; phylum Acidobacteriota; class Thermoanaerobaculia; order Gp7-AA8; family Gp7-AA8; genus JAOBAU01. The sequence goes on from JAOBAU010000212.1 coordinate 42, forward strand.
GCTTTACCGTCCCACGGTGCGGCGGCGTGGGGGGGTGAGGCCGTCGAAATCGGTGACGATGGTGGCTCGGCCGCCGGTGGCGATCGGGAACTTCTCTCGCAGCGTTTCGCGGTAGCTGTCGACGGCGGCGATCTCTTCCTCGGTCACGGGACGATCGGGGTCGGCGAGCAGCACGAACAGCGTGCGGAACGTTCGCTGCGTGTTCGGATACGCCGGCTTGCGCGCGCCCATGGCGTCGATCACCTGCTGAATCACGACGTCGCGCCGCTCGCCCTGAAACGTCCGGCTGGGCGGCGGATAGTACGCGTCGCCGAGTCGCGGGCTGGAGTTGGCGATGTAGTAGAGCGGCGGGACTTCGGCTTTGTCGGCGAGTCCCATCAGATAGAGATCGAGCCAGCTGTAGCCGAAGTTCGCGAAGTCGGTCGAGGCGAAGCTTCCCGCGCTTTCGTTGAACAGCGACCCGCCCATCACCGACGCGTCGTGATCGGTGCGCACGCTGAACGCCGCGCGCGTGTCGACGAACTGCGCCGGATGCTGGCGCAGCGGATTGAGTGCGAACTTCTTCTGCCCGTTCTCCATGATGCTGAAGTAGTAGAGCCAGCGATGTCCGAGCTCGTGCATCACCACGTGTCCGGCGTTGTTCGGCGTCGCGTTCCAGCTGTAGCCGACCTTGTTCATGTGCATCAGCGCCGGCGTGCGCGGCGCGTTCGGACCGACCGACGTCGACGCGGTGATCCCTTCCACCTGCGCGTTCCCACCGCTCGAATAGGCACCGGCGTAAAAGATCAGGTCCGTATAGAAGTTCTGATAGATAGCCACCGCGTCGAACGCGCCATCCTGCAGATAGTAGAGATCCTTGACTTCCTTCCACGTCGTGTTCGTGCTTACGATCGGGATCGTGAACGCTTCGTACAACGGTCCGTCGATCGTGCGCGACGCATTACTGAAGTCGGTGTGCCTCTCGCTTCGTGATGCGTCGGTGGTCAGCTCGAAGATCGATTGATCGGCGGTCGCTCCGACGCTCGAAAGATACGTCGTCGAGCGCGGCAGCAACTTTCCGGACCACGGCGCGATCGAGCTCTGCATGATCGTCATCACGATCGTGTCGCCTTCGACGCGCGCGCCGGGACTCGAAAGACCTCCGCCCCACGCGCCGGTGTAGTACTCGCTGCTGCCATCGCCGTACAGATAGAACGACGACTGCGCGTTGCCGATGGTGACGAAGAAACCGGCGTAATCAGTGGCGCTGCCGATCAGTTTCGGCTCGATCGCCGCGCGCATCTTGATGCGCGCTTCGAGCACGTCGGAATCGGCGACGCGAGAGATTGTCGTCCGGTCGATGTCGAGCATCGCCTGCGCGGTCGCCGGAATGCGCGAGCTGACGTCGTTCGCGACGTCGCCGATCGATGCGAGCGTCGTCAGTTGCGAACGCCACGCCTCATGCCCCGAAGTCACGATGACGCTGCCCGCGACGACGGCGTCGGTACCGCGATATGAAAAACGGATGTCGCCGGTGCGGCTCAGCTTCGCCTGGATATCGTAGCTAAGCCGCGTGCCGGTCGTCGTCCACGTCACGGTGATCGCATCGTCACTCTGCTTCACGTAGATCTTCGGCACCTGACCGAACTGACTCTCGCTCGTCGTCAGCAGCGGCGCGATCACCGCCTGCTGCTGCGCAACCAGCTCCACGTCGCCGTATTGTCCGATTCCATACTCCGCCGGCGCGTCGAGATAGATGCCGTTGTACTCGGAGATGAACAGCGTCGTCGCGTCACGGTCGAAGAACGGGAAGTGAAAGAGCGTGAGCGGAACCTCGACGTAGCTCTTCCCCGCCGGCAGCGTCACTTCAATGCCGTGATCGTCGTCGTACGCCAGCGCTGTATTCGTCACGTTGAAAGACTGCGCGCCATTGCGCTGCATCACCAGCGATCGTCCTCCGAGATCGAACGGATGCCGGAATGGTGCGTTCAGATCATCGGCCGGCAGCACGACGATGTTGCTGCGCACCGTCGCGTTCGGTGCGATGCGCGCACCCTTCGACAGCAGCATCTGTTCGCGCGCGGCCGACCACGCATCGAGCTGGCGAATCTGCTCGTTCGTCCGATCGCTGGTGCCGCACTGCAAATGCTCGCCGGCGGCAGCCGCGGCCGTGACGAGGAGAAGCGAAGCGACAACACGAAGGATGCGCATGGAGATCTCCCTTTGGTTGATGAGACGCCCGCGTCAGCCGAGTGCCTGTTGCAGATCGGCAACGAGATCGTCGGGATGTTCGAGTCCGACCGACATCCGCAAGAGGTTCTGCGGCATACGCGACGCCGGTCCTTCACTCGACGCGCGATGCTCGATCAAACTCTCGACGCCGCCGAGCGACGTCGCTCTCCGAATGACCTTTGTCTTCGCCGTTACTGCCAGCGCCTCGGCGCGACCTCCGCGAACGCGGAACGACAGCATCCCGCCGAAGTCGCTCATCTGCCGTTTCGCGATGTCATGTCCGGGATGCGACGCCAGTCCCGGAAAGTGAACCGCTTCGACACGCGGATGAGTGGCGAGCATCGTCGCGACCGCGTTCGCGTTCGCGCAGTGCACGCGCATCCGCGGCGCCAGCGTCCGAATGCCACGCAGCACGAGCCATGAATTGAATGGTGATGCGACACCGCCGGTGATGTGACGCGCGTGCAGCGACGCTTCATACAGATCATCGCGACGCGCGAACGCGAGCGAGCCGCCCTGCACGTCGCTGTGTCCGCCTAGGTACTTCGTCGTCGAGTGCAGGACGACGTCGGCGCCGAGCTCGAGCGGACGCTGCAGCGCCGGAGTCGCGAACGTTCCATCGACGCCGAGAAGCGCGCCGTGATCGTGTGAGAGCGTTGCCAGTGCGGCGATGTCGACGATCGTCATCAGCGGATTCGACGGCGACTCGCACCAGATCAGTTTCGTCGATGCTGTCATCGCGGCGCGTACGGCGTCGAGGTCTTCCATCGCCACGAACGTTGCCGCCAGATTCCACCGCGGGAAGAAGTCGTTGGCGATGACGCGCATCCCGTAGTAGCTGTCGTCGGGCAGCACGACGTGCGAGCCGGCGGTGAGTGAACCGAGAAGCGCGGAGCCGGCCGCCATGCCGGAGGCGAACGCGAGCGCGGCGGCGCCGGAATCAATCGCGGCGAGCGCCGTTTCGAGCCGGCTCTGCGTCGGATTTCCGTCGCGTACGTACGAGTAACCGCGCGGCGTTTCGCCCGATTCATCGCGCTCGAACGTCGTCGAAAGATGCAGCGGCGGCGCGATGGAACCGGTCAGCTCGTCGGGCTCGCTTCCGGCGTGAATGGCGGTCGTTTCGAAGTGCATCGGTCGAGTGTACGCGTCATCGGAGATATGATCGCTGCACTCCCGCCGATGTCAGAGCCGCTTCGAAGTCGTGAACGTCCGAACCCGGCGCGCGCTGCGCGACAGGCGGTCATTCTCGTGCTCGACGACGACGAAGCGATCGGCGCATTCGTGCGCGCGGCGTTGCCTGAGGCCAGTTTCCGGACGATCTGGAGCGGCAGCGCCGCCGGCGCAATCGCCGCCGCGGATGAAGATCCGCCCGACCTCGCGCTCGTCGACATCGGACTCGCGAACGATGGCACGGGCTGGGAGTTGCTGAAACATCTGCGCGCGAAGGACGGTGCCGAGCGAACGCCGATCGTGATGATGACCGGCTCCGACGCGACGCTCGATCGCGAGCGCTCGCTGCGCATGGGCGCCGATCGCTATCTCATCAAGCCGGTCCGTCCTGAAACGCTGCGGCGCGTCGTCAACGAGATGCTCTCCGCGCGCGACGACATCTGGTGGAGCCTCACGCTGCGTCAGGATCAGGTGCAGCGTTTGCGCGAGCTGTTCTTCGATGCGACGACCGAGGTGCCGACGCTGGCGGTGGTCGTCGATGAGCTGCGCAAGTTGATCGAAGCGGGCGAGACATTGCAGGTCTACTGTCTGGAGATCGAGCCGCTCTTCCGGCTCGGCGAGCGCGATCACTGGGATCTGTTCGACATCCTTCGCCGCGAGTTCGTTCGCGGCTTGCACGTCATGATCACGCCGCTCCTCGGCAACGACGCCGTCGTCGCGACCAGTCACTCCGGCGCGAACGATTTCTACTGCTTCGCGCACGGACTGAAAGGAAATCCGCAGACGACGGCGAAGGAGCTGGAGCGGACCGCGCGCACCGCGCTGAAGGCGATCGACGTCGATCCATCGATCATCGATGAAGTGACGATCTTCGGAGGCGGCGCGACGACGCATGCGCAGCCGGTCTTCGCGCCGCGCATCCTTTACAACGCGGTGCGCGAAGCGAAAGACGTCGCGGAACGCCGCGAGACGCGCTACTACCACGCGCTGCGCGAACGGCTGATCCGAGCGATTCGCGAGAAGACGATCACCACCGTTTTTCAGCCGATCGTGAAACTCGACACGCGCGAAGTGGTCGGCTACGAAGCGCTGTCGCGCGGTCCGGCCGGCAGCGAGATCGAAAGTCCCGAGGTCATCTTTGAGATCGCGCGCGACTTCGATCTCGTCTGGGAGCTCGAGACGCTCTGCATCGAGAACGTGAAGCCGCTGCTCGTCGACGTCTGCTCGCGCGGGCTGCTCTTCTTCAACCTCGAATCGCATTTCATTCAGCAGTTGCAGCAGCGCGGCACCGGCGTCTTCGATTCATTCCTCGATTGTCATTCGAGCGTGGTCATCGAAGTGACGGAGCGGAGCGCGATTCGCGACTACCGCAACTTCCGTCGCACGCTGCTCGACCTGAAAGCGATGGGCTTCAAGATCGCCATCGATGACTGCGGTTCCGGCTATGCGACTCTCGAAGCGGTCGCGGAGCTGCAGCCCGATTACCTGAAGGTCGGCCATTCGCTGTTCCACGGCGTCGAAAAGGAT
>JAOBAU010000214.1 GCA_025463165.1 Acidobacteriota bacterium
GTGAAGCAGGCGTTAACTTAACTTTTTAGATGTGACCCCCTGCTTATAATCGGCGGGTCATGGCGAAGAACTTCGAGATTGTTTGTCCGTGCTGCGATGCGACGATCGTCATCGATCGGCTTTCGGGCGAGGTGTTGCTGCACAAGGCGAAGGAGACGCGCTCGAATCAGTCGCTCGAGGCGATGGTGACGAACCTCGAGACGCAGAAGAGCGAGATGGAGAAGCGGTTCGACCGGCAGCTCGAAAGTCAGAAGGATCGCGCGCGTATTCTCGACGAGCGTTTCAAGGAAGCGATGGAACGCGCCGACAAGTCCGACAAGCCGTACCGCAATCCGCTCGACGTCGACTGATGACCGATTTCGATCCTGATGCCGCCGCGCCCGCCGGCTCCGGAATCTACGGGTTGCCGTTCACTCCCGACGAGGCGAAGGTCGTCGTCGTTCCGGTTCCGTACGAGGCGACGACGTCGTATGGCGGCGGAACGTCGAAAGGTCCGGCCGCGGTGTTCGAAGCGTCGAAGCAGGTCGACCTGCACGATCACGAGACCGGACGTCCGTACGCTGCCGGGATCGCCATGCTGCCGATTCCGCGAAAGATCGCCGGTTGGAACCGCGATGCGAAAGAGCGCGCCGCCGCGGTGATCGAGAAGGGCGGCGTCGTCGATAAGAAAACGCGCAATGCAGCCGCGTACGTGAACGGGATCAGCGATCAGGTCAACGAGTGGGTGTACGAAAAAACACGCGCGCTGCTCGACGCCGGAAAGATGCCGGTGACGCTCGGCGGCGATCACTCCGTTCCATACGGCGCGATCCGCGCGTACGCGGAAACGTATCCGAAGCTCGGCATCCTTCATCTCGACGCGCACGCCGATCTGCGCGAGGCATACGAGGGATTCACCTGGTCGCACGCGTCGATCTTTCATAACGTGATGACGAAGCTGCCGGTCGCGAAGCTCGTGCAGACCGGTGTGCGCGATCTCGGCTCCGCCGAGAATCGGATGATCGAAACGTCGAAGGGTAAGATCGTGACGTTCTTCGATGCGGACGTCGCCGCGCGGAAAGAGAACGGTCACTCGTTCGCCGACATTGCCGACGACATCGTCGCGCAGCTGCCGCACGATGTGTATCTCTCGTGGGATATCGACGGTCTCGATCCGACGCTCTGTCCGTCGACCGGCACGCCGGTGCCCGGCGGCCTGTCATGGAATGAGGCGATCGGTCTGCTGCGCGCAATCATCCGCGCACGCAAACGCATCGTCGGCCTGGACCTGTGTGAAGTATCGCCCGGCGAAACCGAGTGGGACGCGAACGTAGGCGCGCGGCTGCTCTACAAGATGATCGGCTTCGCGCTGTTAAGTAGGGGGTCAGGTCTAAAAACTTAAGTTAACGCCTGCTTCACCGGCGTTAACTTAAGTTTTTAGACCTGACCCCCTGCTTAATCGTCGACTGCGCCGTCGGGCACCGCGACGCGCGCACCACGCAGCGCCGCCACAATCCGCGGCACGTGCACGTGGCACGTCTCCACGATCACCGTCACTTTCCGCGGCGGCGTTCCTGCCACCGCGGTTCCCGCGACGAAGACACCGTTCACGTTCGTCTCCATCGTTTCGGGATCGTAAACAGGTTGACGATCGTCGCCGCGGAGCTCGACGCCGAAGAGGTTGAAGAGCGTTGGGTCCTGGCGATAGCCGGTCATCATCAGCACGAAATCGGCCTCGATGGTTTGGTCCTGCAGCCGCACCGTTCCGCGGCCGATTTCCAGCGGATACGTGCGCGGCAGAAAGCGGACGCGATTGTCGCGGATCAGCGCGCGTACTTCCGGCAGCAGCCAGAACTTGACGATCGACGGATCGAAGTCGTCGCGGCGATAGCTGATCGTGACGTCGGCGCCGGCACGCTGACATCGCACCGCCGCTTCCACCGCCGAGTTGCGCCCGCCGACGATCAGCACCTTCTTCCCGAAGTACATGTGCGGATCGACGAAGTAGTGGTGCACGTGCGGCTGCTCTTCGCCGGGAACACCGAGCATTCGCGGCGCGTGCATCGCGCCGATCGCCAGGACGATGCGGTCGACGCGATAACGATGTTCCCCATCGATGGCCACGGTTCGCAACTCGAAGGCGCCGTCCGGCAGGCGATCGGCGGCGATCACTTTCTCGTACGTGCGAATCTGCAGCGCGAACTGCATCACGACCGCGCGCAGGTACGCGAGGTACTCCTCGCGCGTGACCTTCTGCTGGTTCGGCACCTGAATCGGCACGCCGGCGAGCGACAGCCGATCGGAGCTCGAATGAAAGAGCATCTGAATCGGATACCAGGCGATGGTGCTGCCGATCTGCCCGGCGTCGAAGTGGATGTAGTCGATCCCTTCCTGTTTCAGCGCGACCGCGAGCTCGATGCCGATTGGTCCCGCACCGATGACGGCGACAGTCACGTCGTCAATCCCATTTCGCGCAGCACCGAAACCTTCGCGTCGATCATCACGTGATGCTCGAGCCCGAGGAGATCGGCGAGCTTGCGAACGAGATAGTTCTCGTAGTCGGTGAGACGGCCGTCGGAATAGACCATTCGCCACATCGTCCGGACGATCTCGATGCGCTGATCGAGCGGCGCATTTTTCCGGATGAAGCTCGTCAGCGCGAAGTGATCGATCGTCTTCGCACGAATTTCGGCGGCGGCCGCGATCAGCTCGCGCGCGACGTCACCCGACAGCGCAAACGCTCGCTGCAGAAACCCGGCAAGGTCGCCATCCTCGGCCGGCGAAAATTCGCCATCCGCGTAGCCGATCTCGAGCAGCACCGCGGCGGTGGCGAGTCGCAGCGGATCGTGTTCTGATGAGGAGGAGGCGCGCTGCTCGCACAGCCCGTCTTTGAATCTTCCGATGAGTTTTGCAAAGCTCACCGGCCGGAGTGTAGCGCATGGCTCGAACCGAACTGAGTACGCTTCCCGACGATGCACGAATCTGGATGTTCGGCATCACTCCCGCGCTCGATGACGCGAAGGCGCAGTCGCTGCTGAGCGCGGTCGATTCCTTCCTCGATTCGTGGGCCGCGCACGGCACGCCGATCACTTCATCGCGCGCGCTGATCGATCACACGTTCCTCGTCATCGCCGTCGACAAGCAGAGCGAAACTTCCGGCTGCTCCATCGATCGGATGTTCGGTCTCTTCCGGCAGTTCGAGCGCGAGCTTGGCGTGCAGATCCTCGATGCCGATCGCGTGTTCTTTCGCCACGGTTCGGGTGCGATCGATGCGATGTCGCGCGCCGACTTTCGAGCGAAAGCCGATCTGCACACGATCGTGTTCGATACGACGGCGGAACGGCTCGGTGAGATTCGCGGCGGTGGCTGGGAACGGCCGGCCGAGGAGTCGTGGCACCGCCAACTGCTGGCGTGAGGCTACGGCTGCTTGATATCGACCGCGTATTCGCGCTCGCGCATGCCGGGCGGAATCGCGAATGAGTCGCGCGTCGTCGCCGCGGCCACGACCCAGTCGACGTTCGTGCTCACGCTCTCGGTGATGGCCGGTCCGCCTTCCACCGTTCGCGTCACGACCAGTTCGTGACGGAGTGTCATGCCGCGAATGTCGTTCGCAATCGCGGCGAGCTCCGCATCGATCGTCGCGATCCCGGTGGAGAGACCGCGTTGCAGCGGCAGGCGAGGGAGCGACGGCGCGGTCCAGATCGTGGCGATGGCGTGAACGACGCCGTGAAACGGCGTGCCATCGAAATCGGCGAAGAGATGAAAGGTGAGCGAGATCGTGCGCTTCGTGGTGGCGAAGCCGGCGATTACGCCGCCCGGCTCCTTCGCCTGCGAGATCACCGCTTCGCCGTCGAGCTTCGATTCGAATCCGCCCGGCAGCAGGAACAGCCGCGATGAGACGACGCGTCCTTCCACGCGCCGGCGCTGCCAGACCGTGCTCTTCGCGACGTTGATCAGCGACGCGGTCTGATCGCCGTCCGTGGAGATGGCGATGTCGTACTCGCGCTGACCGGTCGGATCGTGCTCGAGCTCGAGACGGTAACTGTCATTGCTGACGAGCACGCGCCCGGAGCTTTGCGATTCGTAACCGTTGCTCCGGAACTTCGTCGTGAAGTGGTACGACAGCCCGGCCTGCGCCGGCAGCGCGACCGCGAGCAACAGGAGCACGATTCGTTTCATCATGAGACGAGAAGCGCGAACTGCATGGTTATTACCTTAATCGCGCGATCTGCCATCGCCGAAACCAGGCGCCGAGATCGCCCGTCAACAACGCGAACCGATGAAGAAACTCGCGTTGCTTCTGCTGTTGCTTTTCGCAGATTGTAAGCGCGCGGTGCCGCCGGGCAGAGTCGTTCTCGTGCCGATCGGACCTGTGCCGGCGAACGTGCTCGCCGATCTGCAGCGCGGGTTAGCGCCGATCCTGAAGCGAGAGATCACGATCGGCGACGAGGTTCCTCTGCCGCCGGCCGGCTTCGACGCGTCACGAAATCAATACGTCGCCAACGCATTGCTCGAACAGCTTGAACGGAATGACGTGGCGGACGCGTCTCGCGTCGTCGGGATCATCGACCGCGACGTATACGCGCCCGGCCTCAACTATGTCTTCGGACAGGCGCGGCTGCCGGGTCGCTTCGCGGTCGTTGCGCTGCCGCGATTGCGGCAGTCGTTGCGTGCGCGTCCCGAGGATGCCGCGCGGTTTCGGGAACGCATTCTGAAGATCACGATCCATGAACTGGGGCACACGTTCGGGTTCGTTCATTGTCCCGATCGAAAATGCGTGATGCATTTTTCCAATGCGATCGGGGAGGCGGACTACTCAGGTGTTCAGTACTGCGACAATGAGCAACGTCAGGAGGCGAAATGAAACGAACCGGACGTTGCAATGAATGCGGTGGGACTGACATTCGTACAACAACTGTCGATGCCGGCGGCGGGTACGCGCCCGATCTGCTTCCCCGTACACACTCATGGTGGAAAACCGGAAAGCTCGAAGTGTATGTCTGCTGTACCTGTGGCTACTTCCAGTTCTTTGTACCGGTGGACGCCCTCGACGAGGTCGCGCAGTCGGAAAAATTCGAGACGCTCAACGAATCGTAGAGTTCCATATTGCGCCCTGTGTACCTCGGCCTTATTAATGTCGAACAATCCACAATTCGACTGGCCGGCGGACAAAGGAGGACGAGATGGCTCTCTACGCATTCGATGGTACCTGGAACCGCGAGCACGATCAGGCGCACTACAGCGAAAACTCGAACGTGGTGAAGTTTGCGAAGGCGTACACCGGCCGGAAGAGCGTCTTCCAGAAGAACGGCGACGCCGAGCACATCGTCGATGACGACGACAAGGCCTACTTCACCGGTCCCGGCACGCGGCATGGCTTCGTCGGGAAGGCGCTCGGCGGACTGATGGGACTTGGCGGACGGACGCGCGTCGCCGAAGCGATCAAGCGCGTGGAGCGCAAATTCAGTGAGGGCGATTACATCATCGACGTCATCGGCTTCAGCCGCGGTTCCGCGATCGCGCTGCACTTCGTGAACGAGCTGGCCGAGATCGGATTTCTGCCCGGCCAGCACAACGAGGCGGTGCAACCTCGCGTTCGCTTCCTCGGGCTATGGGACGTCGTCGCGGCGTTCGGCATTCCACGCGACGTCGGCTTGCTGAAGTTTCAGAAGATCAATCTCTTCTGGCATCTGACGCTGCCGGCGATCGTCGATCACTGCTTTCACGCGCTGGCGCTCGACGAGCGGCGCGCCGCGTTTCAGCCGACGCGCGTGGCCGGCTCATACGAGGTGTGGTTTCGCGGCGTGCACTCCGACATCGGCGGCGGCAACGAGAACGAGCTGCGCAACAACATCGCGCTGCGCTGGATGCTGCGCAAAGCGGCAAGCGTTCGCGTGCCGGTCGACGCGGCGCTCGCCGAGGCGCTGAAGATCGATGAAGACGCGCCGATCGGCGTGAACCTCGACCCGATCGCCGATCCGTTCCGAATCGTGATCGCCGGCGACCACGGTCACTACACGGTCAAGGCGGCGACTTCCGACCACGCGCAGAATCTGCCAGCGACCTGCATGGTCGAAAGCGTGACGTTCGAGACGACGCGGATCTCGCTGCACGTCTGATGACTGAATGCGGCGCCGAACGAATATCCGGACGGCGCCGCATCGCAACGACATCAGAGGCCGAGTGCCGCGGCCACGAGCGCTTTCTGCTGTTCCTCGTGACGATGATGCGATCCGGTCGCCGGCGATGCGCTGATCGGACGTCCGACGTACTTCAGCCGCTGATTGCCGCCGACCAGTTGCTGCATCCGATCGTGGAGGAACGGCCATGCGCCCATGTTGCGCGGCTCTTCCTGCGCCCAGATCAGTTCCGTCGCGTTGACGAACGGCTGCAGCGCCGACGCGAGCATTCCCTGCGGGAACGGATAGAACTGTTCGAGCCGGATGATCGGCACGTTGACGTTCGCCTTCTGCCGCGCGGCGAGGAGATCGTAGTAAACCTTGCCCGACGTGATGACGACGCGCTTCACGTCGCCGCCGGTGATCTCCGTATCGCGCAGCACCGGTTCGAAGCGGCCTTCGGTCAGCGACTCGATCGGCGACGTCGCCTGCGGATGGCGCAGCAGCGACTTCGGCGTCATCACGATCAGCGGTTTGCGCGGATCGTTCTTCATCTGCCGGCGCAGCGCGTGGAAATGCTGCGCGGGCGTGGTCGGATAAACGACCTGCATGTTTCCTTCGGCGCAGAGCGTCAGGAAACGCTCGAGGCGCGCCGACGAATGTTCCGGTCCCTGGCCTTCGTATCCGTGCGGCAGCAGCATCACCAGTCCGCTGTGCTGTCCCCACTTCTCTTCCGCCGATGAGATGAACTGATCGACGACGATCTGCGCGCCGTTCATGAAGTCGCCGAACTGCGCTTCCCACAACACGAGCGCGCCGGGATCGGAGACCGAGTAGCCGTACTCGAAGCCGAGCACGCCGTACTCCGACAGCAGCGAGTCATAAACGGAGAAGCTCACGTCCGCGATCGGGTTGTGCGTTTCCTGCGACAGCGCATTGTCGACGATCACCGGATCGGCGACCTTCGACTCGACGGCACTCTTCGCCAGCGCGTTGAGCGGCACGTAACCTTCGCCGCTGATGTAGTCGAAGAGCAGCGCGTGCCGCGATGAGAACGTGCCGCGGCCGGAATCCTGTCCGCTCAGTCGCACGCGGAATCCTTCCGCGACGAGCGAGCCGAACGCCATCAGTTCCGCGAACGCCCAGTCGAGTGATTCGCGCCCTTCCACCATTCCCGCGCGCTTCGCAACGATCGGCTTGAGCTTCGGATGCAGCGCGAAGTTTTCCGGTACGGTCGTCAGCGCTTTGCCGACGGCGTCGAGCACGCTGCGCGCGACGCCGGTGTCGGGCGACGGCGACTTCTGATAGCCGGTGATCTCTTCGTCGGTGTAGAGCGCTTTCTCATCCGCGCCATGCGACGGCGGCGCGCTCTCTTCCTTCGTCCGATCGAATGCTTCCTGCAACTTCGACTGAAACGAATCGAGCCACTGCTCGGCTTCTTTCGGATCGATGTCGCCTTTGCGCAGCAGAGTCTCGGTGTAGATCTTCCGCACCGAGCGATGCTCCTTGATCAGCTTGTACATCTTCGGCTGCGTCAGCGACGGCTCGTCGCCTTCGTTATGGCCGTGGCGGCGATAGCAGATCATGTCGATGACGACGTCTTTGTGAAATTGCTGGCGGAATTCGTACGCGAGCTTCATCGCGCGAATGCACGCTTCCGGATCGTCGCCATTCACGTGGAAGATCGGCGCCTGCACCGCCTTCGCGACGTCGGTCGCGTAGACGGAACTGCGCGCCGATTCGGGACCGGTCGTGAAGCCGATCTGATTGTTGATGACGACGTGCACGGTGCCGCCGGTCTTGTAGCCCTTGAGTTGCGAGAGATTCAGCGTTTCGGCGACGACGCCCTGTCCGGCGAACGCCGCATCGCCGTGAATGAGCACCGGCATGACCCACGCGCGCGAGCGATCGCCGATCAGCTTTTGTTTCGCGCGGACCATTCCTTCGACGATCGGATCGACCGCCTCGAGATGCGACGGATTCGACGCCAGCGTCAATTTCATGAACGACCCCGACGGCGACTGATGCACGCCCTCGGCGCCAAGGTGGTATTTCACGTCGCCCGATCCCTGCGTCGTGTTCGGATCGATGTCGCCTTCGAATTCGTGGAAGATCTTCTCGTACGACTTGCCGAGGATGTTGGCGAGGACGTTGAGGCGTCCGCGATGCGCCATGCCGATGACCGCTTCCTGCACGCCGTCGGCCGTCGCTTCATTGAAGAGATAGTCGAGCAGCGGGATGACGGCCTCCGCTCCTTCGAGCGAGAAGCGTTTGTGGCCGACGTACTTCGTGTGCAGGAACTTCTCGAACGCTTCCGCGTCATTGAGCTTCATCAGGATGCGGCGCTTCGTCGCGCCGTCGAGCGGCTGCTGATTGCGCTGCGGCTCCATCCGATCCTGCAGCCATTTCTTCTGATCGGTGTCCTGCATGTGCATGTACTCGGGGCCGACTTTTCCCGAGTAGGTTTCACGCAGCGTGTCGAGGATGTCGCGGAGTTTCGCCGACTGTTTTCCGCAGAGACCGCCGCAGACGAATTCGCGATCGAGATCCCAGATCGTGAGGCCGTAGTGCTGCGGATTGAGCTCGGGATGATGTCCGACTTTGTATTCGAGCGGATCGAGATCGGCGAGGAGATGTCCGCGCACGCGATACGCGTTGATCATCTGCAGCACGGCCGCTTCGCGCGCGACGAGCTCGTCGGATTGTTGATTGATGCGCGCGCGATCTTTGCCCCAGCGCACCGGTTCGTACGGGATGCGCAGGTCGCGATAGATGTCGTCGTAGAAATTGTCGGCGCCGATGAGGAGCTCGTGGACGCGCGCGAGGAAGGCGCCCGACTCGGCGCCCTGGATGATGCGATGGTCGTAGGTCGACGTCATCGTCATCACTTTCGAGATGCCGAGATCGGCGAGAACGGCCGGATCGGACGCCGAGTATTCGGCGCTGTAATCAATGTTGCCGGTGGCGATGATCGTCCCCTGCGTCTGCATCAGGCGCGGAACGGAAGCGATCGTGCCGAGGGTGCCGGGATTCGTGAGCGAGAACGTGGTGCCTTCGAAGTCGGAGACTTCGAGCGTGTTGTTGCGCGCTTTGCGGACGACGTCGTTGTACGCCTTGAGAAACTGCGCGAAGTCCATCGTCTGCGTGCGTTTGATGCTCGGCACGAGGAGCGAGCGGGTGCCGTCTTTGCGCTCGAGGTCGATGGCGATGCCGAGGTTGACGTCTTCGCGATCGATGCGCGCCGGCGTGCCGTCGAGCATGGCGAAGGCGGCGTTCATCCGCGGGAAACGCGCCATCGATTTGATGAGCGCCCACGCGATGATGTGCGTGAACGATGCTTTCGGCTGGCCGGTGAGTGCGAGGTGATTGTTGATGACGCGCCGGTTTTCCTCGAGCGCTTTCACCGGGATGTTGCGGATCGACGTCGCCGTCGGCATCGTCAGCGACAGATCCATGTTCGTGGCGATCTTGCCGGCCGCGCCGCGCAGGGGAACGATGTTCTGGTTCGCCGGAACGGCGGTCGGTCGCGGAGCGGGCGCAGGCGCCGGTTTTGGTGTGGCGGCGGCCGCTTCGGCCGCC
>JAOBAU010000234.1 GCA_025463165.1 Acidobacteriota bacterium
TCGGCGAACTTGAAGACGCGATAGCTGATGTAGACGCCGAGCGCGAGCAGCGAAAGAATCAGCCCGATCGTCCACGCCGAAAGGAGCAGCGTCACGCCGCGCCTCCCTCGGCGATCGGAAAGAGCCAGCAGACGCCGCGCTGGAACTCGCTCTCGCCGGCGCCTTCGATCGCTCGCTCGTCGCGCAGGAGATGAACGACCGAGACGAGACTGCGCGGCTGAAGCCACGTCGACACGATCTCGCCGATCGGCAGTTTCCCGCGCGGAAGAGATCGGAACGCGGTCACGACGGCGTGGAAATGTCCGTGGTGCTCGTCATTGAGCGGACGGAGGAACGGAGCCTGCGACGCCGACGGCGATACGGACGCGAGTCCGGTCACGAGACAACTGAAGCGCGCGAACTCACGCTCCGGCGTGAACGACAACCAGTCCCGCACCGCGGGAAAATCGAAGTTCACGGCGTCGCTCGCGGGCGAGCGTCGAAGGCGCGCGCAGACGAGACCGGCGATGTCGGCCGCCATGACGATTCCGACGCTCGTCGTGCCGGCGAGTGACAGGCATGCGCGCACGATGTCGCTCAGCGGCACGCCGGCGTCCGGTGTACTGGCTTCAAAGCGGAGCTGGTGACTCGGCGCGCCGCGAAAGCGAATCGCATAAAGAGCCTGAACAGTCGGAACGAGACCCATGGTGCTCAGCATGTAATCGGGCGTGGCCGTCCCGTCGGTCGGCATATACGCGGCGCTGCCGGCGGCGGCGACGAACTCGCCGTGCAGCTCGCGGCAATCTTCGCCGTTCGCGCCGAACGCACCGACGCCGAGCGCAAAGACGTCGCGGTAGATGGAGATCGGCGTCGCCTCCGACTGCAGCTCGGGATTGCCGATCAGCGAGAGCTCGGATTTTCGGCCGTCGAGCAGGCGACTCTCATACGTCGCGCGCTCGGAATCGAGCGGCAGCGGAATCGACATCGTCTTCCGGCTCGCGGCGACCGTGTTCGCACCGGCGATGAGCAACTCGACGAAGCCCATCAGCCGCAGCGTGTTTCGCGCCCGCTCGGAAGCTGCCGAAATCTGGAACGAGCCCTGGAGCGCCATCGTTTCTCGGTGATGCTTCATCAGCACTGCCGCTCCGGCCGAGCTGAGCCAGGTGACTCCGGAGAAATCGAGCCGCACGTGGCGCGCACCTTCGCGCGCGACTTCATAAAGCGCTTCGTCGAGCGACTGCGACCAGTGATTGTCGAGCCGTCCGGCCAGCCGGAGGTGCACGACGTTCCCCGATCGTTCCTTAACGATTTCCATTCGGATCTCCGATGGTCGTCTTCGCCGATCGCACCAGCGCCGGAGGGAGCGTCATGTTCAGTGCGCGCGCGGCATCGAAGTTGACGATCAGACTCGTCTTTCCGAAATCCTCGAGCGGAATGTTCTTCGGATTCTCGCCGCGCATGATGCGCACCGCGAGATGCGCGGCGTGGCGCCCGCTGTCTTTGTAATCGCGTGCGACGACGACCATGGCGCCGCCGATGGCCTGTGATTTCTGGAATGCGAAGACCGGCATGTGCGTGCGGCGGGCGGCCTCGCTGATGCTGCCAAATGCCGACGCGGTGAGATTTCCCGGAATCTGCAGTACCGCATCGATGTCGCGCGACATCAGCGCGGCCGCGGCGTCGGGTACGTCGGTCGCCGTTTCCGCCGGCACGTAGACGACCTCGATGCCGGCGCGCTTCGCCGCCTCGTCGAGCGTGATCTTCGCGTTCACCATGTTCGTTTCGGCGGGGCAGTAAAGCGTGCCGATCCTGCGAATGCCGGGAAAGTACGTCTTCAGGAGCGACAGCGCTTCGTCGTTTGCCGGGAGCAGGCTGACGCCGGTGACGTTCGGCGCGTGATCGGTGTTGCTTTTGCCGGCGCCCGCTTTCAGTCCGGAGGAGACGTAGTTGTAGACGACCGGCACGTTCTGCGCGCGGCGCAGCGCGGCCTGGAGCGTCGGCGTCGAGAAGGTGATCAGCAAGTCCGCGCCGCCTGTGACGGCGGTATCGATCAGCGCCGAGACGGTGGCCATGTCGCCCTGCGCGTTGAGGATCTTCACCTCGAAATCGCGCCCGTCCACGAGGCCGGACTCGCGGAGACCTTCATGCACGCCGCTCTCGGCATCCTTGACGTCGATGACGTCGTTGTATTGCACGAAGCAGATCTTCCAGAGGTGCTTCTTCGCGAGCGCGTTGCGCGCGGCGCGCTCCCGATGCTGAAGATCGGAGAGCAAAAGGATCAGCGATGCGGCCGCAATGACGGCAACGCCGAGCGCGAGTCTGCGAAGGGAGCTGAGCACGGGAACCGCCGGTATGCTCGTCGCGCGCGGAGGCGCTGTCAAGACCGACGTCACACGCCTGCCCGGTTACGGATACCGAGGCGCTCTTACACGCGCCTATTTATGGACAACGCCGGCGTATTGCGATGACTCTGCTATTGACACTCCTCTTCACTTTCCACTGTAAATGTGCATGACGCGCCGGGTTGGTCGCCCCATCCGTACCAGTTGTTATGACAGTCGCGCACCCACCTGCCGGTGATGCCGGGGTACGGACCGATGATGCAGTCATACCATTGCGTATAGACGGTCGATTCAGTTGGCGACGAGCGGAGCTGACCTCCGGGGAAAAGCGCAAGAATGATGGCCGTGATCGTGATCAGTGACGTGCTTCGTTTCCTCATCACACCTCCTCAAGCCTGACGCCGACGCTGTCCGTCAATAAGCATAACAGCCTTATCCGGAAGTATCGCCCTCCAGCCCGCAGCACGTCCGGATCCGCACTACGGCGGGATGAGAGCCGTGTCATCCTTCCGCGGTGCGCCGTTCGCTCATCATCGTTGCCGCATTCATCGCCGGCGGCTTTCTCTTTCTCGTTCCCGGTTACATCCGTCCTGACTCGATCGCTGTGTATTCGTACGTTCGATCGGCGGTGTTCGATCGCGATTTCGCGTTCTTCAACGAGTGGGCGTCGGCCGGACTGTTGAGCGGTGACGTCACGCTCGTCTCGGAAGTAACGCCGGTCGGCGTGCTGGCGAATCACTGGTGGATCGGCACTTCGATTTTGTCGCTGCCGTCGTACCTCGCGGCGAAACCGTTCGCGCCGGATGATGGATTTTCCGGCCTGTTCGCCGTCACGCTCGGCTGGACGAACATCGCCTTCGCGGCGCTGACGATGCTGATCGCCGCACGGCTGGTTCCGCGTCATCGCGCGCTTGCGCTCACCGCGATCGTGATCGGCACGCCGTTCTTCTGGTACACGTTCCGACTGCCGCTCGGCACGCACATCGCCGGCGCGCTTTGCGTCGCGTTGCTTCTGCTGGCGCTTGAGCGCGACGATGGTTTGCTCGTCGGACTCGCTGCCGGTCTCGCCATCGCCACGCGCATTCAGCACGTCGTGCTGCTGCCGGCGCTGCTCTTCGCGTGCATCGGACGTCCACCGCGTTTCCGGTGGCGCGCAATCGCCGGCGGCACGCTCGCGCTGTTGCCGCAGGCGATTGCATGGAATGCGATCTATGGCTCGCCCCTCGGCCCGCTCGTCAGCGGCGGCGCGCTCGAAGGAACGACGTGGTCGCCGTTTCACAATCTCGCGTTCGGCACCGTGCTCTTCTCGAGCTACCACGGACTGCTGACGTGGTCGCCGGTCATCGCACTCGCGTTCATCGGCTGGCTGGTCGCATTGCGCGAGCCCGACAAACGGCGGCTCGCCATCATCGTGCTGCTGATGTTCGCGGGCGAATGGCTCGCGAACGGCGCGTTCGATCGTTACTTCTGGGGCGGGATGGGATTCGGCGGCCGGCGCTTCACCGATCTCGCGGTGCCGTTCGCGGTCGGCATCTGCTGGTTCGCCGATCGCTTCGGCGCGCGAATGACCGCAACGCTTGCCGCGATCGCATCGCTCTGGTCGATCCTCGTGATGATCGGCGCCGCGAACGGCTCGCTGCCGCTGGCGCGCTACGTCTCCCCTGCCGAATTTCTCGCGGCCGTTCGTTCCCCGCGTTCGTTCGCATTGCGCTCGCCGATCGTGAGTCGCGAAATTTTCCTGCAGTCGCTCAGCGCGCTGCTCATCATCGGCATCGTCGCGGCGATCGTTTTCGCGGTTACGCGATTGCGATTCGCGCGCGCGATCGCCGTCGCGTACATGGTCGTCATCACGATCGCGGTCGCGTTGATCGCAGCACGTACACGCGATCGCGCGCGCGCATCCGCACGCTCGCTGCACATCGACGTCGACGATTCGCGGCGATACGGACCGCTCGTCGATCAGCGCGGGCTGTTGCTGGATGAAATTGCGTGGGCGCGCGCAAACGGTGACGACGCGCGCGCCGCGCGTACGGAAGCCGAAGTTCGCGAGATCGATCGGCTGCTGGCGGCGATGGGACGCTGACGCGTCAGACCGACATTTGCGGCACGTCGCCGCGCACGAGCAGCCGCGGTTCGGTCAGCTCCTGCACTTCCTCGACGGTCGTTCCGGGCGCGATCTCGATCAGTTCGAGTCCATCCGGCGTCACGTCGATCACCGCGTAGTCGGTGATGATCCGATTGACGCAACCGACGCCGGTCAGCGGCAGCGCGCAGGTATTGAGAATCTTCTTCTCGCGCTTTTTCGTGACGTGCTCCATTGTCACGATCAACCGCTTCGCCGACGCCACGAGATCCATCGCGCCGCCCATCCCTTTCACCATCGCGCCCGGCACCATCCAGTTCGCGATGTCGCCCGTTGCCGAGACCTGCATCGCGCCGAGGATCGAGATGTCGATCTTGCCTCCGCGAATCATGCCGAACGAATCGGCCGACGAAAAGAACGACGCGCCGGGCAGCACGGTTACGGTCTGTTTGCCCGCGTTGATCAGATCGGCATCGACATCTTCGTCGGCGGGAAACGGTCCGAGCCCGAGGATGCCGTTCTCGGATTGCAGGACGACTTCGACGCCGGACGGGATGCAGTTGGCGACGAGCGTCGGCATGCCGATGCCGAGGTTGACGTAGTTGCCGTCGCGCAACTCCTGCGCGGCGCGGCGGACGATCTGTTCGCGGTTCAGAGGCATGACATCACTCCCGGTTCATCGATTTGCGTGTGCCAGAATGCCGTGCCTGGAACACGACAGGAAAGAGCTCGCGGTACGGACGTTTGCGGCGCTGCTCGTCGCCGGAATCGTCGTGCGCATCGTACTGACGGCGACGTCGATCGGCACCAACGACGTCGTCTTCAACATCATGTGGGCCGATCTCGCCGATCGCTACGGCATCGCTCACGCGTACGCGCATCACAAAGATCTGAATCACCCGCCGCTGGCGCTGCTGCTGTTCCGGCTGATTCTCGCTGTCTCGCGAGCGGCGCGCACAGAATACACGGACTCCTTTCGGCTCGTGCAGTCGGCCGCGGATGCCGTCACGGCGTTCGCGCTCGTCGCGATCGGACGGCTGCGATCGATGGACGGCCGCCGTGTGGCGCTGCTGTTTTTTCTCTCGCCGGCGGCGATCGCCATCTCCGCATTTCACTGCAACACCGATGCGACGATGGTCGCGCTGGTGACGTGTGCCGCGCTTTGCGCGCTGCGCGGACGGAGCGGAGCGGCGGGGATCGTGCTCGGACTCGCAACCGGCATCAAGATCGTGCCGCTCTTCGTCGCGCCATTCTTTTTCGTCGCGCTGCCGCGCCGCGCGCGATTTGCGATCGGATACGCGGTCACGGTCGCCGCGATCTTCGTCCCGCCGCGCATTGCCGGCGGTTCCGCGGTCTGGTCGAACATCTTCGGTTACGCCGGCTTCTCCGGAAAGTGGGGCGTCACCGCCGTGCTGCTGCGCCTCCGCGAGTATGCCGCGCCGTCACTCGCAAACTCACTGTTCCGCGCGGCGCTCTGGTACGCGAATCACGGCAAGTACGCGCTGCTCGCCGGGCTCGCGCTGCTGTTCGCATGGTTCACGAAACACGCGCTGAAGTCGCAGCTCGCGCGCGAGACGCTGCTGCTCGCCGCGATTCCGCTCGTTTATCTCGTCGCGCTTTTCCTCGCACCCGGTTTCGGCGTGCAGTACCTCGCGTGGCCGCTGGCGCTGCTGCCGTTCGCGCTTCCATATCGATGGGCGATCGCTTTGTCGGCTGCGTTCTCCGCGTACGTCTGTTTCGCGTACACGGTCTGGTCGCACGGCTTTCCGTGGTGGTACGCCGATTCGATCGCCGCTTCGCCGCTGAAGCCGTGGGTGACGCTGCTCGGTATTCCGCTCTGGCTGTTCGTCGGCGTCGCGATCGTGATCGCCGTGCGGCGTCTCAGCTCTTCCGAATCGTCCGCTGCTCGATCCGCTTGACGCGCGGCGCGACGACCAGCCGATGCACGAAGATCCCCGGCGTGTGCACGCAATCGGGATCGAGCTCACCCGGCTCGACGAGCTCTTCGATCTCGGCGATGCAAACGCGTCCTGCCGTCGCCGCCATCGGATTGAAATTACGCGCGCTCTTTCGATAGACGAGATTGCCGAAGCGATCGCCTTTCCAGGCGGCGACGAGTGAGAAGTCGCCGACGATCCCGCGCTCCATCACATAGTTCTTCCCGTCAAACTCGCGCGTTTCTTTCCCCTCGGCGACCACCGTGCCGAAACCGGCCGGCGTGAAGAACGCCGGTATCCCGGCGCCGCCCGCGCGCATCCGCTCGGCCAGCGTTCCCTGCGGACAGAACTCGACCTCGAGCTCGCCCGACAGAAACTGCCGCTCGAACTCGGCGTTCTCGCCGACGTACGACGAGACCATCTTCCGGATTTGCTTCGTTTGCAGCAGCAGCCCGAGGCCCCAGTCGTCGACGCCGGCGTTGTTCGAGACGCAGGTCAGTCCTTTGACGCCCGTCTTGACGATTGAATTGATCAGGTTTTCGGGAATGCCGCAGAGGCCGAAGCCGCCTACCACCAGCGTCGCCCCGTCGGAGATGTCTTTCACCGCCTCATCGGCGGAGCGGACCACTTTGTCGATCATGCGTCGCGCACCTTACCAAACAGAAGCACGCACGCCAATTGCACAAATGGCTGAGAACGATGGAGGACGAACATGCACAATCAGGACGATCGGAATGAGCGGAACCGCGACGACTTCAACGGACCGTATGCACGCGACGCCGGCTGGAGCGGTGGCGGCGCGCGCAACGACTACGCGCGCGACACGATCGATCCGATGCCGAGTCATCGCGGCAAGGGACCGAAGAACTACCAGCGCGCCGATGCGCGCATCGAGGAGGATGTGAACGAAGCGCTGACGCGGGATCATCACGTCGACGCCACGGACGTCGTCGTCAGCGTCAGCAACGGTGAGGTAACCCTGACCGGAATCGTGAACAGCCGAGCCATGAAACGCCGCGCGGAAGAGGTGGCGGAGACGTGCAGCGGCGTGCGCGACGTCTTCAACAACCTGCGCATTCAAAACGACCAGGAGTTTCAGATCGGAAAAGCGAGTGAGTAACCCGATAGACGCCGCAACGATCCCATGGAACGATTCTCCGGGCCGCCGTTGAACGATCTCTTCGCGTCGGTGCTCCGGCACCTGCCGGTGGCCGTCATCATCACCACTCCCGATGGGCGCATCGTGCTCGCCAACGAGCAGGTGCAGTTCATGCTCCGGCAGGACGGCGATCCTCCGGAAAACATCGCGTCGTATCGCGAGCGGCTTCGCGGCTTTCATCCCGATGGCAAGCCGTACGCGAACAACGAATGGCCGATCGCGCGGACGATCGCCACCGGAGAGCTCGTCGAAGAGGAAGACATCGCGGTCGTTCGCGGCGACGGAACCTTCGGCGTCATTCGCGTCAGCTCCGCACCGATCCGCGATGGTGAAGGAACGCTCGTCGCGGCGGTGATCACGTTTTGCGACGTGTCCGACGAGAAGCGCGAGCACGATGCGCTGACGCTCATCGCCGACGCCAGCGCCATTGTCGCCGAGGCGCTCGAATACGATCGGACGTTGCAGAGGATGGCGCGGCTGGCGATTCCGCGGTTCGCCGATCTCGTCTTCATCCACCTGCTCGACCGCGACGGCAAGCTGGCGCGGCAGGAAGTGGCCGCGAGCGATCGCGAGCGCGAAGCGGAGATTCGCTCCGCATGGGGCCATTTTCCGACTCTCTCCGAACCGTTGCTGCGCGTGATCGAGAGCGGCGAATCGACGATGAGCTCCGTCATTCCTGTTGATGCCTGGGACACGATCGTCGATCGCGATCATCGCGAAGCGCTGACGCGGTTCGGGATTCACTCGGCGATGTCGGTCCCCATCCGCGGCATCGGCAAACCGTACGGCACGATGACGTTCGTGCTGACGTCGACGCAGCGCGCGTATGACGCGTTCGATCTGCTCGTCGCCGAGGAGCTGGCGCGGCGCGCCGGGGCGGCCATCGAGCGCAGCAGGTTGTTCGAGGGTGAGCGCGAACAGCGGCTGGTCGCGGAGCGCAGCACGCATCGCGTCGAGTATCTGCAGCGATTGACGTCGATACTCGCGCAGGCAGTGACGATCGAAGAGGCCGTCGCCGCCGTCACCACCGAGTTGCGCGCGGTGCTGCGCGCGACCGTCGTCATCATCGGCCTGGTCACCGAAGACGGAGAACAGATTCGCATCGCCGGCTCGGCGGGACTGGCGAATGACGTCGAAGAGCGGTATCGCTACGTGCCGCTCACGACCGAGATTCCGCTGACACAGGCAGTGCTCTCGCACGAGGCGATCTTCATCGGCACGCGCGAGGAAGCGGAACGGCGCTCGCCATTCGTCCGCGACGCGCGTCCCGACAGTCGCGCATGGGCGGCCATTCCGCTCGAAATGCGCGGCCGCGTCATCGGCGTGCTCGGACTCAGCTTTCCGGAAGATCACCCGTTCGATGCCGAAGAGCGATCGTTCATCGCCAGCGCCGCCGCGCAATGCGCGCTCGCGTTCGAGCGAAGCATTCTGTTCGACAGCGAGCGGCATGCGCGCGAAGAGGCGGAACACGCCAGCCGCGCCAAGGACGAGTTCCTCGCCATCCTTTCACACGAGCTCCGCACGCCGCTGACATCCGTCCTCGGCTGGGCCGATCTGCTGCGGATGACGCACGAAAACGATCCGGTGCTCGTCGAGCAGCTGACGGCGTTGCGCAAAGCGGCGCTGATGCAGGCGCGGCTGATCGACGATCTGCTCGACGTCTCGCGCATCGTCACCGGCAAGCTGCGCATCACGCGTCGCAGCGTCGAGTTGAACGAATGCGTTTGCGCGACCGCGGAGGCGCAGCGGCTGAACGCGGAAGCGGGCGGCATCGCGCTGATCTGCGACACCGCGCCGGAGCCGATCGTGCTGAACGTCGACGCCGATCGGATTCAGCAGGTGGTCGGAAATCTCGTCGCGAACGCGCTGAAGTTCACGCCGCGCGGCGGCGAAGTGCGCGTGTCGGTGCGGCGCGAAAACGATCGCGCCGTCATCACCGTACATGACACCGGCGACGGCATTAGTCCCGAGTTTCTGCCGCACGTCTTCGATCGATTCCGCCAGGCGAGCGTCGGAGATTCGCGCAACTACTCCGGCCTCGGCCTGGGACTTTCGATCGTGCAGCATCTCGTCCAGCTGCACGGCGGCTCGGTGAAGGCGGAAAGCGACGGCCTCGGCAAGGGCGCAACGGTCACCGTGACGCTGCCGC
>JAOBAU010000253.1 GCA_025463165.1 Acidobacteriota bacterium
CGGCCGTCGCGGAATTGCGTTACGACATCGGCTCGCCAACGGTGCGCGACGTCTACGTCGATCCGGTCGCGGGGAACGACAACAACAGCGGCGACTCACGCGGCGCCGCATTGCGCACGCTCACTGAAGCGTGGAATCGCATTCCGAGCGGCCGCACGCTCACAGGCAACGGCTATCGCATTCAACTGATGGCCGGACGCTACGACGAGAGCGCGCTGCCGAACTACCTCGAGTCGCGCTACGGCAGCGCGCAATTTCCGATCATCATCCAGTCGGCGGACGCTTCGCGCAGCGCGCGGCTGGCCGGCGATCTGAACATCTTCGACAGCCGCTACATCTATCTCATCGGACTCGACATGGTTCCCGAGCCGGCCGGCGACGTGCTGCACTGCGAGCTTTGCGATCACATCCTCGTGCGCGATTCGAACCTCAACGGCGGCAACCGCATCGCGCACGACATGGTGAAGATCAATCAGACGCAGCACGTCTACCTCGAGGACTCGACGTTCAGCGGCGCGGACGACAACACCATCGACTTCGTCGCCGTGCAGTACGGCCACGTCGTGCGCAACAAAGTTTCGAACGCGCAGGACTGGTGCATGTACGCGAAGGGCGGCTCCGCCTATCTCCGCATCGAACAGAACGAGTTTTTCGATTGCGGCACCGGCGGATTCACGGCCGGACAGGGAACCGGCTTTCAGTTCATGACGCCGCCGTGGATTCACTACGAGGCGTACGACATCAAAGTCGTGAACAACATCGTGCACGACACTGAAGGCGCGGGACTCGGCGTGAACGGCGGGTACAACATTCTGCTCGCATACAACACGCTCTATCGCGTCGGCACGCGCGATCACATGCTCGAAGTCGTGTTCGGCAATCGCAGTTGCGACGGCGTGCCTGGCGACGAAGGCCGCCAACGCTGTCAGCAATATCTCGACCTCGGCGGATGGGGAACGACGGTCGTCGACGACGGCACGAACTCGGTGCGCATTCCGGATCGGAACGTCTTCGTCTACGACAACATCCTGTACAACCCCCCGGGCGTCGTCAGCCCGCAGGCGTTCACGATCGCGGCGCCGTTCGGCAGTGCGCTTTCCGACACAAACCTGCAGATCAAAGGAAACGTGATCGTCGGCGCAGAGTCGCTCGGCATCGGCAATGAGAGCGGCTGTTCCGCGACGAATCCGACGTGTAACGAGGGACAGCTTCGCGCGCAGAACACCTTCGTCGCGCCCCAGCTCGGTAGCGATCTCCGTCCGCTGGCAGCGACCGGCACGCTCTACGCGCCGCCCGACTTCAACTGGAGCGATGCGCCGTCGCCGCCACTCGCGCCTGCCGGCGAGCTGTCGAACAGCGTGACCGTCGATCGAAACGGCGCAGTTCGCGGCAGCGCGAATGCGGCAGGCGCGTACGTCATCGCGGGTGCGACACAGAAGGCGCCGCGGCGGCGGACAGCTCGTCACTGACGCCGATCAACATCTTCGACGCCGCGACAGCGCTGCGCAGAAACTCTCGCGCATCGCCGTTGCGTGACGCGGGGAGAATCGCGCCGAGCCAGCCTTCCGTGTTCCATGAGCCGCCGCCGGCGAGTGGCGGGGACGGCGTCGCACTCGTGCGCGGCCAGTGGTTCACGTACCAGTACGGTTCATCGAGCATCTCGTCGCCGGGTGAGAGGCCGGCGCCGATCGTCTTCGCGCCGCCGTCGAATTCCATCAGCGTGGCGATGTCGAAGTGATGCGGCCAGCAGCGCACGTCGTCGTGCAACTCGCGCAGCAGCGTCGCGGCATCGCGGTAGTAATCCGCCAGCGCTTCGAACTGGTCGCGGTCGCTGCCATCGAACGCCGCGCCGGCGCCGACCGGATGCTGCGGCAGCGGCTCGTTCAGCTCACGGCGAACTCCCGGCGCGCGCTCGGCGATCCACGCGAATGCTTCATCGAACGTGCGGCCGTGCAGCGGAAGCTCTTCGTCGCCGAGGAGGAGAGTGAGATCGCGAAGACGCAGGCCGGAGCGATAGGGAGAGTCCTGCACGAGCGCGTCGGCAACGAGATCGTAGCGGAAGCTCGTATGGCTGTCGTCGGCGGCGCGACATCCGAGCGTCCGGCCGACCGTCGCCGCCAGCTGCAGCGCCCAGTGCAGGTGAAGTCGTGCGTCAGTGAGCGTGCGCGGATCGATCATCACGTCATTGTGATGCCGATCCGCGCATCGTGCTTCAGCGCGTGGCGGCCGATGACTTCGTGATCTCGATCGAGCCGTTCGTGGTGCGCAGTTTCAAGTCGGCGCCGCCGCCGTTCAGCGTGCCGCGGAGCGTGCTCTTTCCCGTGCGGGTCGTCGCGATCGGCAGGTCGGTGTGAATCGAGCCGTTCGTCGTCGACGCATCGACGCTTGCCGCGACGTTCGACGGCAGCGAGACGGAGATGCGGCCGTTCGTCGTTTCGAGCGAGATCGGCTGACCGGCATCGACCGCCGTCAGTTCCGCGCGGATTCCGCCGTTCGTCGTTTCGGCATCGAGACGGCCGGCGCAGTGAACGACTTCGATCCGGCCATTCGTCGTCTCGAGGTTCATCTTTCCGCGAAGATCGGAGAGATGAACGGAGCCGTTGACGTTGTCGACGTCGACGTTCATCGCGCGCGGCACCGTCACTTCAAACGTCACGCTGGCGCTGGCGCGTGAGCCGGTGAGCAGATCCCACAGTCCGATTCCGCCTCCTTCGCGCGGGTAATGCGTCAGCACCGCGAGCCCGCCGTTCTGCGGCGTCAGATCGATGCGCAGATCTTTCATCGTCGACTTCGCGACCGCGTCGTCGCTGCTTTCAACCTTCTTCTCCGCCTGTACGCGGATGCGCGGCTGGTCCCAGGTGTGGATGGTGATCGAGCCGTTGGTGTTCGAAAGCGTCAGCGTCGCGCCGGCGCGCGCGTCGAACGTCCGATCGACGGTCTCACGCAGCGTTCCCGCCGAAGCGGCCACCGCGAGGAACGACAGGAACAGCGAGAAGAGCGTGCGTTTGAACATCGGATCCTCCGTATGCGATTCGATACGGAACCGAGGCGGAGATGTTTCGCGGCACAATGGCAGCGAGATGACGAACCGCAGCACGCTCCTTCTTTTCGCCGTCCTCATCGCGCTGCTGTTTGCGCTGATCTTTCAGCTGCACGGTCCGGCACCAAAGCCCGCCGGCGCAACGCCGACTGAGTTCTCGGCAGAACGTGCGCTGCGCTCGCTTCGGTCGATGCTCGGCGACGAAGCGCCGCACCCGGTCGGAGCGCGGGCGCATGACGCGGTGCGCGATCCCCTCGTCGCGCAGTTCCGCGCGCTCGGCTACGACGCGACGATCGAACATCGATTCGCCTGCAACGCGTATCTGACGTGCGCGACTCTCGACAACATCATCGCGCGTGCGCCCGGCGTGGCGCTCAACGATGCGCTCGTCCTCGCGGCGCATTACGACTCAGTCGGCGCAGGACCGGGAGCGTCCGATGATGGAGTCGGCGTCGCGACGCTTCTCGAAACGGCCCGCGCCATTCGCGGCGAGCGCTTCCGCAATCCGATCGTCTTTCTTGTTACTGACGGCGAAGAAGCCGGATTGCTCGGCGCCGAGGCATTCGTGGCCGATACGGAGCTTGCGAAAACTACAGCGGCGTTCATCAACGTCGAGAATCGCGGCACGTCGGGACCGAGCTATCTGTTCGAGACGAGCCGCAACAATCGCTGGCTCGTGCCGCTGATCGGACGCGCGCTGCGACGGCCGATGGCGACGTCGTTCTTCAACAGCATCTACGATCTGATGCCGAACGACACCGACGTCACGGTCTTCAAGCGAGCCGGCAAAACAGCGATGAATTTCGGCGCGATCGGAAACGTCGGCTACTACCACACGCCGAACGACAACCTCGCGCATGTGAGTACGCCGACGCTGCAGCATCACGGCGACAACGTCCTCGCGCTGGCGCGTACGCTCGGCAACGCCGACCTGCGACAGACGAGCAGTGGCAACTCGGTCTACTTCGATGTCCTCGCGCTGACGTTCATCCACTGGCCGCAGCCGCTTACGATCTGGATCGCACTCGCCGCGTTCGCGATGCTGATCGCGGCCGCGCTGCTTCGGATGCGCGACGGCACGACACGCGCACGAGACATCACGTTCGGCGTCATCACCTTCTTTGGCTCGCTCTTCCTCGCCGCGATCCTCGGCATCATGCTGACGAAGCTCGCGCTGATTCGCGGAGCGGGCGGCTGGATCGCCGAGCCCGATCTGCTCATCGCATCGATGTGGCTCATCGGCATCGGCTCCGCGATCGCGGTCGCATCATGGCTGCGCCGTCGCAGCAACTTCGACGGACTGTTTCTCGGCGTCGCGTTGTCGTGGACGGTTGTCGCCATTGTTGTCGATCGCGTGCTCTACGGCGGCGCGTATCTCTTCCTCGTCCCCGCCGTGGCGATGGCGATCCTCGCGTTGCTGCGCGCCCGCGAAGCAATCATCGCGATCGTCTGCGCCGCGATCGCGGCGGTGCTCTTCTTCCCGCTCGGACTCGTGTTGTACGACGCGCTCGGAACGATGATCTTCCCGGGTGTCGCCGCGATCCTCGCGCTCGTCGCGACGACGTTCGCGCCGGCGATTGCTGCCGCGCCGATCCGCCGCGTACTGGCGACGGCGAGCTTCGCCATCGCGGCAATTTGCGCCATCGCAACGATCGCGTTCCCGGCGTACAGCCGCGACTGGCCGCGACGGATTCCGATCGCGTACTTCAGCGACGCCGACGCGAAGACGAATGAGTGGATCGTCGGGTCGCTCGCCGGCTCGATGCGCGAGGCCGGTCATTTCGGCGCGATGCCCGTGACGCGTTATCCGTGGTTTCGCGAGCAGCCGTCGTTCCTCGTCGGCAACGCACCCGACGCCGGTGTCGTTCCGCCGGAGATCGCGCTCGTTCACGATGTGCGCACCGGCAAACGAACGCTCACGATGCGCGTTCGTTCCGTGCGTGGAGCGCAGCGGATCGCGGTGCAGTTCCGCACGAGCCAAACGGTCGATTCCATCCGCGTGAACGGCGCCACGCCGCCGCCCGTGCCAGCGCGCTGGCGCTCGTATCTCGCGCCGCGGTGGAGTCGCGTCGTCGTGCGCGGTGGCGAAGCGGAGATCGAGGTCGTCATTCGCGGCACGAAGCCGATCGACATCGTGGCGATGGATTACTCGTTTGGATTGCCGGCGAGCGGTGCGGCGCTCGTGAAAGCACGCGATGGCTCGGATGCGGTGACGTCTGACGAAGGCGACGTCACCATCGCGATGCGCAAAGGGAAGCTCTGAAAACAAAACGGCCCGCCTTGCGGGCGGGCCGTTCGAGTGAGCTTTACGCTTCGTCTGTCTTCTTCTTGCGAGGCTTCTTCGGCTTCTCGTCGGCGGCCGGCGCGTCTTCCTTCTTCGCGGCGGCTTTCTTCGGAGCAGCTTTCTTCTTCGGCGCGTCTTCGTCCGCGGCCGGTGCTTCCTTCTTCTTCGGCGCGGCCTTCTTCGATGCGGCCGGCTTCGAATCTTCGCTGCCCTTCAGCTCGTAGCCGACGAACTCGAGGATCGCCATCTCGGCAGCGTCACCGCGACGCGGTCCGAGCTTGATGATGCGGGTGTAGCCGCCCGGACGCTCGGCGAACCGCGGTCCGATCGTGCCGAACAGCTTCGTGACCATGGCGTTGTCGGCGATGATCGCGGCGACCTGACGGCGATTGTGAACGCTGTCGGTCTTGCCGAGGGTGATGAGGCGCTCGATCTGCGGGCGCAGTTCCTTCGCCTTCGGCAGGGTGGTGATGATGCGCTCGCTCTGAATCAGCGAGGAAAGCTGGTTGCGAAACATCGCCTTGCGATGGCTCGACGTCCGCCCCAGCTTGCGATTGACCATTCCGTGTCTCATGACTCAGTGACCTCTCTTCCGGTTTCGACCGTTACTCGCGCATGTCGGCGGAACGGCCCGCGGAGCGGGTCATACCGAACGACAGGCCGAGGCTCGCGAGCACGTCTTTGATCTCATCGAGCGATTTGCGGCCGAAGTTCTTGGTCGACAGCATTTCGCGCTCGGTGCGCTGCACGAGGTCGCCGAGGGTGCGGATGTTGGCGTTCTTGAGGCAGTTGGCGGAGCGAACGGAGAGATCGAGCTCTTCGATCGGCTTCGCCAGCATCTCGGAAACCCGCGGATCGACTTCCGGCGCCGACGACTCCTCGGCTTCATCACCACGCGTTTCGAACGAGGAGAAGATGCGGAGGTGATCGCCGAGCAGATCGGATGCGAGTCCGATCGACTCCTGCGGCGAGACGGCGCCGTTCGTCCACACTTCAATGATCAGACGATCGTAATCGGTCATCTGACCGACGCGCGCGCCTTCGACGTGATAGTTGACGCGGCGAACCGGCGAATGGATCGAGTCGATCGGGATGTAGCCGAGCGGCAGATCGCTCTCGGCGTTGCGGTCGGCGACCTGATAGCCGCGGCCGCGCTTGAGGCGCGCTTCGAGAGTGAGGTTGCCTTCCTTCGAAAGCGTGGCGACATGCGCCGTCGGATCGAGGATCTCGACGTCCGGATCTTCATCGAAATCGGCGGCGGTGACGACGCCCGGACCCTTCTTCGAAAGGTACAGCGTTTTCGGACCTTCGCCGTGGAGCTTGAAGGGAATCTGTTTGAGGTTGAGGACGACGTCGGTCATGTCCTCAACAACGCCCGTCAGAGACGAGAATTCGTGGAGGACACCCTCCACACGAACCGCCGTGACCGCGGCTCCCTCGATGGACGAGAGCAGGACGCGACGGAGTGCATTGCCGATGGTCGTGCCGAAGCCGCGCTCGAACGGCTGGGCGATGAATCGGCCGTAGTTCGGGGTGAGCGTCTCGGGATCGTAATCGAGCTTTTTGGGTTTCTGAAAATCTGACCACAACATATGAGCGGCCTCCTCGCCTGGATGATGGAGGACAAGTGAGGACAGCCGGGAGCCGGCCGTCCTCCATCACCGTTTCTTACTTCGAGTAGAGTTCGACGATGAGCTGTTCCTGAATCGGCAGGCGGATGTCTTCACGCTTCGGAAGGTCCTGAACCATGCCGCGGAACTGCTCCGGATTGAGCTCGAGCCACGTGGGAACACCGCGGCCCGCGGCCGTTTCGACGGCCTGACGGATCTGCTCGTTCTTGCGGCTTTTCTCGCGAACCTGAATCGCATCCCCTTTGCGGGTCTGGTAGGAGGGGATGTTGATCTTCTTTCCATTCACCTCGATGTGGCCGTGGCGTACGAGCTGGCGCGCCTGCGGACGTGAGGCTGCGAAACCGAGCGAGTAAACGACATTGTCAAGCCGGAGCTCGAGCTGGCGAAGGAGGTTCTCGCCGGTGATGCCGGTCTTGCGCTCGGCGCGCTGGAAGTAAAGACGGAACTGCTTTTCGAGCAGACCGTAGATACGCTTGACTTTCTGTTTTTCACGAAGCTGAACGCCGTATCCGAGAACCTTGGAGCGGCGGCGGCCATGCTGGCCGGGGGCGTAATTGCGGCGCTCGATCGAGCACTTGTCTTTGAAACAGCGATCGCCCTTGAGAAACAGCTTCATACCCTCACGCCGGCACAACCGGCAGACGGGATCCGAGTAACGAGCCACTTTGCCTCCTGATGTTCGCACCCGTCCCGCCATTGGGACGTTGCGTGCACGGCGGCAGCTGCACGCCGTACGGAACTGCAGCGGTGCAACACGCACCGCGATTTACTGACTGTTTTGTTCGACGCGAATCAGACGCGGCGACGCTTGGGCGGCCGGCAGCCGTTGTGCGGGATCGGCGTAACGTCCTTGATCGACTTGATGTCGAGTCCGGACGCGGCCAGCGCGCGGATCGCCGACTCGCGGCCTGCGCCGGGGCCTTTGACCTTCACGTCGACCGAGCGAACGCCATGCTCGCTGGCCAGCTGCGCCGCGTTCTGCGCCGCAACCTGCGCCGCGAACGGCGTGCCTTTGCGCGAGCCCTTGAAGCCGATGCGTCCGGCGCTCGACCAGGCGAGCACGTTCCCCATCGGATCGGAGATCGCGACGATCGTGTTGTTGAACGTCGCGGCGATCGACGCCACGCCGTGCGGGATGTTCTTCCGCTCTTTCTTCTTCGTTCCCGCGCGGCGGGCTCCAGCTTTCGGTGCTCGGGCAGTTGCCATTGGTTCTTATCCTCTCGACGGCGAAGACCGTCGCTATTTCTTCGTAGCTTTCTTCTTGCCGGCGACTGCGCCCTTGCGCGGACCCTTGCGCGTACGCGCGTTGGTGTGGGTGCGCTGGCCGCGAACCGGCAGACCGCGGCGATGACGCATTCCGCGGTAGCAGTTGATCTCCATCAACCGCTTGATGTCCAGGCCGGTGTCCTTGCGGAGATCGCCCTCGACCTTACCTTCGTCCGTGATGACCTGACGAATCTTGCGAACGTCATCTTCAGAGAGGTCTTTGACGCGGATGTTGCGATCCACGGTCGCCTTCTGAAGGATGTCGGTCGACCGCGAACGGCCGATGCCGAAGATATACGTCAGGCCAACTTCGACCCGCTTGTTGAGTGGCAGATCCACACCTGCAATACGTGCCATTTGGTTCCGGCTCCTATCCCTGCCGCTGCTTGTGCTTCGGGTTCTCGCAGAGAATCCGGATCACACCTTCGCGACGGACGATTTTGCATTTCACACAGATCTTCTTGACCGATGAACGAACTTTCATGATGGACTCACTTATATCGATAGATGATTCGGCCGCGCGTCAGATCGTACGGCGAGAGCTCGACGAGTACCTTGTCCCCCGGAAGAATGCGGATGAAGTGTTTGCGCATCTTGCCGGAGATGTGTGCGAGCACCTTGTGCTTGTTCTCCAGCTCGACCTGGAACATCGCGTTGGGCAACGTTTCCAGCACCGTCGCAGTGACTTCGATCGCTTCTTCTTTCGACATGTTTCTCCAGTTTCCTCAGGCGACTGCTTTTCCAAGTACTTTCGGACCGTCAGCCGTGATCGCAATCGAATGCTCGAAGTGCGCGGCCATCGTTCCGTCGAGCGTCCGCGCCGTCCAGCGATCGGCATCAGTGCGTACGTCGTCGACCATTCCGTCCCTGCCGGCGCGCTGTAAGCGCGACCGCAGTTTCGGACCGATCTCGCAGAGCATCGGCTCGATGGCGAGGACCATTCCCTCGCGCAGCTCGAGACCGCGTCCACGTTTCCCGTAGTTGTAAACCTGCGGATCCTCGTGCATCCGGCGGCCGATTCCGTGGCCGACGAAATTACGAATCACGTGAAATCCGCGCGACTCGGCATGCTCCTGAACGGCCGCGCCGATGTCGCCGAGGTGATTACCCGGCACCATCTGCTCAATCGCCCGATCGAGGCATTCCTTCGTCGTCCGGATCAGCTCTTCCGTGCGAGGCGGGACCTTGCCGACAGCCACGGTCACGGCTCCATCACCGACGAATCCGTCGAGGATCGAGCCGAAGTCGAGGCCGACGATGTCGCCTTCCTGCAGCTTTGCGCGGCTCGGGATGCCGTGAACGATCACGTCATTGACCGACGAGCAAACGACTGCGGGATACGGCGGCAGGCCCATCGGAGCATAGCCTTTGAACGGCGATTTCGCGCCGCGCTTTGCAAGCTCCTCTTCGGCGACGGCATTCATCTGCGCCGTCGTCACGCCCGGCTTGACCATCTCCCGCATGATCTCGAGGATCTCGAGGACCACACGGTTGGCACGATCCATCACCGCGATCTCATCGCGGCTCTTCAGAATCGGGCCTTTCATTCGGTCGAGCATTTACACCAGGGACTTTTCAATGCGTTCAAAGACCTCATCGACGGGACCGATCCCGTCGACTTCGCGAAGAACGTTCTTCGCCTTGTAGAACGTGGCAACCGGCAGAGTCTGGCGATGAAACGCTTCCAGACGCGTCCGTACTGCTGTTTCGTTGTCATCCGGACGCGCGATCACTTCCGCGCCGCAGCGGTCGCAAAGACTATCGACCGCGGGCGGATTGTTTTCCAGATGGTAAATCGCCCCGCAGCCGGCACACGTCCGGCGCAGGGAAATGCGTTTCACGATTGCTTCGTCTGGGACGAGCAGTTGAAGAACCCGCAGGGGGTCAGAACCATTCCCGACGATTCCGTCGAGCTTTTCAGCCTGTACCACGGTACGGGGAAACCCGTCCAGAATGAAGCCTTTGACTGCATCGGACTTCGCCATCCGGTCGCGAATGATGCCGACCATCAGGTCGTCCGAGACGAGCGCTCCCTGCGCCATAATCGGCGCAGCCTGACGCCCGAGCTCGGTGCCGTCGGCGATCGCTTCACGAAGCATGTCGCCGGTCGAGATATGCGGAATCTCGTGCCGGACGGCGAGGCGCTTCGCCTGCGTTCCCTTACCGCTCCCCGGCGGCCCGATGAAAATCAATTTCACGCTTCGGCGATCCTTATCCGCGGCGGCCGCGAATGCGGCCGCGCTTCATGAAGCCGTCGTAATGACGCATGACCAGCTGCGATTCGATCTGCTGAATCGTATCCATCGCCACACCGACCACGATCAGCAGCGACGTGCCGCCGAAGTAGAAGTTGAAGCCCATGCCCGTCGTGATCCAGACCGGCAGCGCCGCATCGAGCGCTGCGCCGAGACCGAACGGAATCTGCGCGACGTGCACGCCCGAGATGAGGAACTCGGGGAGGATGCAGACCGCGGCCAGGTAGACGGATCCGACGAACGTGATGCGCGTCAGCACCTTGTCGATGTAGTCCGACGTCTTCTTGCCCGGACGGATGCCGGGGATGAAGCCGCCGTACTTGCGCATGTTGTCAGCCGTGTCGACCGGATTGAAGACGATCGACGTGTAGAAGTATCCGAAGAAGATGATGCCGACGATCTGCAGGATGTAGTAGAGCGGCTCACCGACGCGAAGCTGCGTGACGATCGCCTGCGCCCATGGCGCCTTGATCATCGTGGCCAGCGTCGTCGGGATCACGAGGATCGACGACGCGAAGATGACCGGGATGACGCCGGCGGTGTTGACGCGCAGCGGCAGGTAGGTGTTCGAGCCGCCGTAGACCTTGCGGCCGACGACGCGCTTCGCGTACTGCACCGGGATGCGGCGTTGCGCTCGTTCCATGAAGACGACGAACGCGATGACCAGCACCATGAACACGACCAGGAAGAGCATCGCGAAGAGGTTGTGCTGTCCGTTGCGGATGTCGTTGATCGTCGTGAGCACGGCGTGCGGCAGGTTGACGACGATGCCGGCGAAGATGATCAGCGAGATACCGTTGCCGATGCCGCGCTCGGAGATCTGCTCACCGAGCCACATGATGAATGCGGTGCCGGTGGTCAGCGTCAGGATCGTCATGATCGGGAAGCCGAGACCCCAGACCGCGTCCTGCACGTGCGCCGGAACGAGCGGCGCGCCGCCGGGAGCGTTCTGGCCGCGAAGCCAGAATGCGACGCCGAGCGACTGGACGATCGACAGCGCGATCGTGCCGTAGCGCGTGTACTGGTTGATCTTGCGGCGCCCCATCTCACCCTCTTTCGAGAGCTTCTCGAGATACGGCCATACGACCGTGAGGAGCTGCAGGATGATCGACGCCGAGATGTACGGCATGATCCCGAGCGCGAAGACGGAGAGACGGCGCAGAGCGCCGCCCGAGAAGAGATCGAGGAACCCGAACACGCTGCCCGACATCGCCGTGAAGAACTCCGCCAGTGCTTTCGGATCGACTCCCGGAGTCGGGATGTGGGATCCAAGCCGGTAGACGGCGAGCAGTGCGAACGTGAACAGAACCCGCTTGCGCAGGTCTTCGATCGCGAAAATGTTGCGGAGTGTCTCGAGCAGGTTCAAGTTACTGAATCTCCTGGCAGGTGCCACCTGCGGCTTCGATCTGCTTCCGAGCCGTTTCGGAGAACTTCGTGGCGTGCACGGTCAGCTTCTTCGTGACCGAGCCGTGGCCCAACACTTTGATGCCGTCGTTCTGACCCTTGACGAGTCCGGCCTGGCGAAGGGTTCCTTCGTCGACCGTCGCGCCGTTGTCGAAACGCTCGAGATCCGAGAGGTTCACGACCGCGTACTCTTTCTTGAAGATGTTCGTAAAGCCACGCTTCGGCAGGCGGCGGTGCAGCGGCATCTGGCCGCCTTCGAAACCACGCATGCGCGAGAAGCCGGAGCGCGACTTCTGCCCCTTCTCACCACGCGAGGAGGTTTTGCCGTGGCCGGAGCCCGGGCCGCGGCCGACGCGCTTCTTCGCGTGACGGGCGCCCTTTTTCGGTTTCAGGTTGTTCAGTTCCATGATGACCTCGTTAGTAACGGCTAATCGACGACGACTTCGACGAGATGCGTGACCTTGGCGATCATGCCGCGAACTTCCGGCGTGTCGACGCGCTCGGCGACGCGGTGCATCTTGCCGAGCCCGAGCGCCTTGAGCGTCTCGCGCATTTCGATCGGGCAGCCGATTCCGCTGCCGATCTGGCGGACGCGCAGCATCTTCGCGTCTTTGTTGGATTTCTTCTTCATGAATTTCATGCTTCGGCCTCTGCCGGCTCCTCGTCGATACCGCGGAGCGACTTGTACTCGGCCTCGCTGCGGAGCTGCTTGAGCGCTTCGAACGTCGCTTTGACGACGTTGTGCGGGTTCGCGGTTCCGAGAGACTTCGTGAGAATGTTCTGGATGCCGGCCGACTCGAGGATCGCGCGCACCGGCCCGCCGGCGATGACGCCGGTACCTTCCGAGGCGGGCTTGAGCAGCACCTTGCCGGCGCCGTAATGGCCGAGCGAGACGTGCGGAATCGTCGTGCCGCTCATCGAGATCGAGATCATGTTCTTCTTCGCGATCTCGATGCCCTTCTTGATGGCTGCCGGAACTTCCTTCGCCTTGCCCGAGCCGAAACCGACACGGCCAGCGCCGTCGCCGACCACGACGAGTGCGCTGAAGCTGAAGTTCTTGCCGCCCTTGACGACCTTGGTGACACGGTTGATGTGGACGACCTTATCGATCATCCCGCTTTCGCTGCGGTCGTCGCGACGATCGCCGCGCGGTGAGCCCTGTCCCTGACGCTGCATTGGACGCTGCATCTGATCTCCTAGAATTCCAGACCGTTTTCGCGCGCCGCATCCGCGAGCGCCTTGATGTTGCCGTGATAGAGGTAGCCGCCGCGGTCGAACACGACCTTCGTGACACCCTTGTCTTTCGCCTTCTTCGCGATGGCCGCTCCGAGGGCTTTCGCAGCCGCGGAGTTGGAGCCTTTCACCGACGAGTCGGTGTCACGCGACGAAGCCGCCGCGATCGTACGTCCTGCCGCGTCATCGATGAGCTGCACGTAAATGTGCTTGAGGCTCTTCTTGACGGCCAGGCGCGGACGCAGTTCCGTACCGGACACCTTGCGGCGTACCCGTGCGCGGATCCGACCTCTTGCTGCCACTCTCTGTTTTGCGCGATCCATGATTTTTCCTCTCGCCGAGGTTCAATTCCCGGCTTTTCGTACTACTTGCCCGCGGCCTTTCCGGCCTTCCGGCGAATGACTTCGTCGGTGTACTTGACGCCCTTGCCCTTGTAGGGATCGGGCTTGCGGAGCGAGCGGATCTCGGCGGCCGTCTGGCCTACCTTCTGCTTGTCGATGCCGGTGATGGTGATGTGGCCGGTCTTGGGCTCGACGACGATGTCGATGCCGGCCGGAATCGGGAACCGCACCGGATGCGAGTACCCGAGCTGGAAGACGACTTCCTTCCCCTTCACCTCGGCGCGATAACCGACGCCGATGATGTCGAGCTCGCGTTTGAATCCTTCGCTCACGCCGGTGACGTTGTTCGCCACGAGCGCGCGCATCAGACCGTGGAACGCGCGAGTCTTTCCTTCATCGTCGCTGCGGCTGAACTGCACGACGTTGTTCTCGACCTTCACGGCAATGCCGGGGACGAGCGACGTCGTGAGCGTGCCTTTCGGTCCTTTGACGGTGACCGCGTCACCGTCCTGACGGACCTCGACGCCTTTCGGCAGCGGAATCTCTTTTTTTCCAATACGCGACATGGGTATGTCTCCTTACCAGACCTGGCAGAGGACTTCGCCGCCGACGCCGCTCTTGACCGCATCCTGGCCGGAGAGGACGCCCTTCGACGTCGACACGATGGCCAGACCGAGGCCGCCGAGCACGCGCGGGATCTCCTGCTTGTTGCGGTAGACGCGGCGGCCCGGACGCGAGATACGCTCGATCCCGTGGATGACCGGCTCGCCGTTGTCCGCGTACTTGAGATCGATGCGGAGAACCGGCTGCGGTTTCTCTTCATTGACCTTGAAGTTGCGGATGAAACCCTCGCTCTTGAGGATTCGGGCAACCTCGATCTTCAGTTTCGAGGCGGGAAGCTCCACGCGTTCGTGGTGCGACGTAATTCCATTACGGATGCGGGTGAGCATATCCGCGATCGGATCTGTCATTGACATTTGTTGACTCCTGGTTCGTCGGTCCGGTCGTTGTCTACCAGCTGGCCTTCGTCACGCCCGGAATGTAACCACCGAGCGAGAGCTGCCGGAAGCAGATGCGGCAAAGCTGAAACTTGCGGAGGAAGCCCCGCGGGCGACCGCAAACCTTACAGCGGTTGCGCTTGCGCGTGGAGAATTTCGGCTTCCGCTCAGCCTTGACCATCATTGAGAGTTTTGCCATTGCGTTCCTCTGTTTTCCCGTTTGCGGCTATTTGGCGAACGGCATGCCGAGCTCGCGAAGGAGCACGCGTGCCTGTTCGTCGGTTTTGGCGCTGGTGACGATGGTGATGTTCATCCCTTTCGACTTGTCGACTTTGGCGACGTCGATCTCAGGGAAGATGAGGTGATCGCGAATGCCGAGCGTGTAGTTGCCACGGCCGTCGAAGGCCTTGGTGGCGACGCCGCGAAAATCGCGGACGCGCGGCAGAGCGAGATTGAGCAGGCGATCGAGAAACTCGTACATCTTCTCGCCGCGCAGCGTGACCATCGTGCCGATGGCCTGTCCTTCGCGCAGCTTGAAGCTGGCGATCGACTTCTTGGCCTTGGTGATGACCGGCTTCTGGCCGGCGATCGTGGTCAGCTCATCGACCGCGGCATCGAGAATCTTCGCGTTCGAGATCGCTTCACCCATGCCCATGTTCAGCACGACTTTCTCGATCTTCGGAACCGCCATCGGGTTCTTGATCTGAAACTCGTCCTGAAGCTTCTTCCGGACTTCGGTCATGTACAGTTCTTTGAGTCGTGCAGCCATTTGGTTTTCCTGGTTCCTTCCGGGCTGGCGTTGTACAGCCCCGTCGTTACTACTATTTGCCGAGCTCCGCTTCACATTTGCGGCAGAAGCGTGTTGCACCTTCCGCGGTCCGGTGCGAACCGGTACGCGTCGGCTGGTTGCAGCTCGGGCAGATGACCTGCAGCTTCGAGAGCTCGATCGGAGACTCGCGCTCGAGAATGCCGCCCTTCTGGTTCTTCTGCGGATTGGCGCGGGTGTGCTTCTTGGTGAAGTTCACCCGTTCCACGATCGCCTTTCCCCTGGCGGGATCGACGCGCAGGACTTTGCCCTGCTTGCCACGGTCTTTCCCCGAGAGGACGACGACCGTGTCGTTCTTCGTGACGTGCGGCTTGATGCGGCTCGTCTGTTCGTTCTTCTGTCTCGGTTTTCCGTACATTGGCTGACTTCCTTTAGATCACTTCGGGCGCGAGCGAGATGATCTTCATGAACTTGCGCTCGCGCAGCTCGCGTGCGACCGGGCCGAAGACGCGCGTACCGACCGGCTCGCGCGCGTCGTTGATGAGAACGGCCGCGTTGTCGTCGAATTTGATGTAGGAACCGTCGCGACGGCGGCTCTCTTTCACCGTCCGGACGATGACCGCCTTGACGACCGCACCCTTCTTGACGGTGCCGTCCGGCGAGGCTTCCTTGACGGACGCCGTGATGACGTCACCGATCCGCGCATAGCGGCCGGCCGTCGATCCGCCGAGCATCTTGATGCACGCGATCTTCTTCGCGCCGGTGTTGTCGGCAACCTGCAGAATCGTTCCCATCTGAATCATATAACCCCCAGGACTGAGGACTGAGCAATGAGGACTGAGTCAAACCAGACGCGAAGCGTCACTCAGTCCTCAGTCCTCGGTCCTCAGCACTCGTCGTTCTAGCTTGCCTTCTCGATCACTTCGCGAACGTTCCAGCGCTTGCGCTTCGACAACGGGCGCGTCTCTTCGATCACGACGCGGTCGCCGACGTTCACATCGTTGTTCTCCGCGTGCGCGAGGAACTTGCTCGTCCGCTTGATGTACTTCTGATACATGTCGTGCTTGACGACGTTCTCGACCGCGACCACGACGGTCTTCTGCATCTTGTTCGAGACCACCACGCCGGTCTTCGTCGTCCGCTTGCTGGTCGGCGCCGTTTCGTTCGTTTCGTTCGTTGCCATGTTCCTCGTCCTTAAGCGCGGGAGCGCTCGTTGAGAAGCGTCTTGATACGCGCGATCTCGCGGCGCACCTGACGGATCTTCGACGGCTGCTCCATGTTGCCGGTGGCGCGCTGGAAGCGCAGTTTGAACAGCTGCTCGTTCAGATCGCGCTCGCGCGTCTGAAGCTCGTCAATGCTCTTTTCGCGAAGTTCTGCCGGTTTCATCATTACTCACCACCTTCCATCATTTCGCGGCTCACGAACCGCGTCTTGATCGGAAGCTTGTGCGCCGCAAGGCGGAATGCCTCTTCGGCGATCTCACGCGTGACGCCTTCCATCTCGTAAAGGATGCGCGCCGGCTTGATGACACAAACCCATTCTTCCGGTGCGCCTTTGCCCTTACCCATACGAGTCTCGAGCGGCTTCTTCGTGATCGGCTTGTCGGGGAAGATACGGATCCAGATCTTGCCGCCGCGCTTGATGTGACGCGTCATCGCAATACGACCGGCTTCGATCTGCCGCGCGGTGACCCAGCCCGGCTCGAGCGCCTGCAGCCCGAAATCTCCGAACGAGATCTTCGCGCCACGGGTGGCCATGCCGCGGCGACGGCCGCGCTGCTGCTTTCTGAATTTGACCTTCTTCGGCATCAACATGATGCGTTTCTCCTGGTTGCTTTAATGCGAGCGCGTTACTGCGGGCGGCGGCGCGAACGGGCTTTCGCCATCTCGCCTTTGAAGATCCACACCTTGACGCCGATGATTCCGTACGTGGTCTTGCCCAGGGCCAGACCGTAATCGATGTCGGCCTTCAGCGTGTGCAGCGGCAGACGACCGTCCTGATACCACTCCGAGCGCGCGATCTCGGCGCCGTTCAGACGCCCGCCCACCCGGACTTTGATGCCCTTCGCTCCGAAGCGGAACGCGCTCTCCATCGCCTTCTTCATGGCGCGGCGGAACGCGATCCGACGCTCGAGCTGCGTGGCGATGTTCTCGGCCACCAGCTGCGCGTCGAGCTCGGGACGCTGGATTTCCTGAATGTTGATGTAGACCTCTCCGTTGACGAGCTTCTGCAGCTCATCACGAAGCTTGTCGACCTCGGCGCCCTTGCGTCCGATGATGATGCCGGGACGCGAGGTGTAGATGTTGATGCGCATCTTGTTCGCCGTGCGCTCGATGTCGATCTCCGAGACTCCGGCGTGCGACAACCGCT